>NZ_AMGM01000004.1 GCF_000298295.1 Cecembia lonarensis LW9 | reverse complement strand
GTATAATATTTTATGTTTTTCACATATATGTAAACATTATTCCTGATTTATCCTATTTTCATTTAATAAATAGAATAAAATTGTATTTGCAAAAAATATTCTTAAATTTTTTTTTAATAAAAAAAGATAATTCTAAAATTAAGGACTTATTAATTTTTTTAAAGTAGATAGTTTAACTATTGAAAAAATACAATTTTGGTCAGTGGCTTAACCAATTATTAAGTTAAAATTACGCATTATAGGTTTAAGCTGACAGTGAGATTTTTATTACCAACTATAAAACTTCTAAAATTTCAGCCTTTTTGCCTCTGAATTCATAGATGTCTCCTTTTTTGAGATTGTAAATGACTGAAATCAAAGGAGAATCTTTAGAGACAAGTTGATAGTCTGAGTCATTTAGAGAAATTTTCCCCAAAGCAATTGAAATCCAAAGGGTGCCAATATTCAGTTTCACCAAAGCCCCTTCCTCTACTTTATCTATTTTTTTGGTGGAAATTGCATTTAATTGCGCCAGCATGAATTTGTGTTTTTCAAGCGCTTGCTCTAACATTTTTCTTGATTGGTTGAGCATCTCTTGGTGGGTTTCATATTTGTCACCGGCTGAGCTTTTTTCTTCTGACTCCGATGACTCCTGAAGATCGATCAATTGTTTTTGAATATCTTGAATTTGTACCTTCAGCAGGTCTTGAGCAGCAGAAAATAGCGCTTCTTTTATGTTAATGTTAGCTTCCATAGTACAAAGAAAATGGAAAAAAATCAGATTATTTACTGGCTATGTTTACTAATCTGTAGCTTCAATTCCTTTTCGATCACTTCGATTAAGCCCTCAATTTGAGAAAGGTCCTCTCCCCATAATGCCTTATCACTTAGAAAGGTGTTCACTAATTCATTTAAGCTTTGTTTTTTCTCCCATGCACTTTGGAAAATCTCAAGGATTTTGGGCTCATCTTTCAAGTGTCTTTTCATTCCATTGAAAGTTCCTTTATATAAAAGGAGTAAAGCAGCAAATGATTGCATCAACCCTGTAGGCCAATGGCCCAGCTTTTTATGATAGTCCAAAATAGTAGGTAGTACCCTTACCCTGAATTTTGAAATACTATTTAAGGCTATGGAGGATAATTCATGTCTGATAAATGGGTTGCTGAACCTGTCCAAAACATCCTGAGCAAATGCATCCAGTTCTTTTTTAGGAAGCTCCAAAACCGGAATAATTTCTTGAAAAATAATTTGCCGGATTAAAATTCCCAGTTCATTATTTTCTATGGCTTCCTTTACAGTTTCAATTCCCGCCAATAAACCCAAAGGTACCATTGCGGTATGGGCACCATTTAGAATACGCACCTTTCTGGTCCGATAAGCAGCTAAGTCAGCTACAAATTTGACTTGATGTCCAGCTTGAATGGCAGGGAATCTTTTTATGGTTACTGGACTGGCCTCTATGACCCAAGAATGAAAAGGTTCTGCCACCACCATTAAATGATCTTCATAGCCCAATTGCTCCTGCATCTCCCTGTAATTGTTTTCTGGAAAGCCGGGAACAATTCTATCCACCAAACTATTACAAAAATCTACTGCTTCCATTATCCACCTTTTGAATGCTTCTGGATAATCCCAAAGCGCAATGTATTTCAGAACGGCTGCTTTTAATGCTGCTCCATTGTTTTCAATCAGCTCACAGGGTATTATGCTTAACCCTTTACCCATGTCACCATCAAAAAATTCAAATCTTCTGTAAAGTAAAGCGGTCAGCTTTCCCGGGAAAGTCTTTGGTGTTTGACAGGCTGTTGGAATATCCATTGGATCAAACTGAATTCCAGCCTCGGTGGTATTGGAAATGATCAATTCCAAATCAGGGTTTTCGGCTTGTTGCAAAAAGGAGTTGTACTCTAGGACAGGGTTAATAACCGCTTCTATACAGGTAATCAATTGATGGGAATTGACTGTTTTACCTTTTTCAATACCCTGAATCAGGACATGGTATAAGTTGTCCTGCTCCAGAAATGCTTGGGGAACACTGGTACTATGACTTTGAACAACCACAACAGATCCGTTATAATTGCCCCGCGCATTCATCAGCTCAATCATCCAATCAGCGAATCCCCTTAAAAAGTTGCCACTTCCAAATTGAAGCACTTTTACAGGTCTGTCTGGTATGGGAACGGTTGTTTTATTTAGTTTTTTCATCTTTTTCATCTTTTTCAGCTGTTGAAACAGGCAGTTCTTATTGTCTTCCCATGAATTCTTCCTTTCTTTTGCCGATATTCATTTTACATTACAAAATTAAATAATTATGGCAGCATTGGTATTGGTGGAAGTAAGCATCCATGATCCTGAATTGTATGAGGAATATAAGAAACATACTTTAGCAACCATTACAAAATTTGGTGGAAGATTTGTGGTCAGAGGGGCAAAAACAGAATCCCTGGAAGGGGACTGGAATCCTGAGAGGTTGGTTATTTTGGAGTTTCCCAATGTACAAACAGCGAAGGATTGGTGGAATTCTCCAGAATATTCAGTGGCCAAACAGATTCGATACCAGGCAGCCCAATCTAAAATGCTGGTGGTGGAAAGTGTAGGGCTTTAAGAATTCGGCTTTGCGTGCCAAAAAGTACTTTATAAGTTTTTTCACTTTGAAAATTTACCAAACAAAAATGAGCCATGGAAATTAGAGTGCCAGTAGACCGGGTAAAAAACACACTCCTGGAAATTCTCGGAAAATTTAACTTTCCCCCTGAAAAAGCTGACCGATGTTCAAAACTTTTTATTCAGGCCAGTTTAGATGGAGTGCCTTCCCATGGATTGGATAGATTTCCTGTTTTTATAGATATGGTAAAAAAGGGGCTGGTTAAACCATCAGCTGATCCTGAATTGGTTTTTAGCTTTGGTGTTTTTGAAAGGTGGAACGGTCATTTAGGTCCCGGACCTTCCAATGCCTTTATAGCTATGGAGCGGGCGATACAATTGTCGAGGGAATTTGGATTGGGACTGATAGCCCTTGAAAGTACGAATCATTGGATGAGGGCAGGTAATTATGGTTTGCAGGCTGCTGAAACGGGTTGCATAGGCATCTGTTTCACCAATACCAAGCCCAACATGCCTGCCTGGGGCGGAAGTGAGCCCAAATTGGGTAACAATCCTCTGGTGATTGCCATTCCAAGGAAAAAAGGACACGTGTTATTGGATATGGCCATGTCTCAATTTTCTTATGGGAAAATGAATACTTTTCTAAGAAGGAGAGAAGAAATGCCATTTGAAGCAGGTTTTGACAGCACAGGTAAATTGACCAAATCACCGGCTGAAATCATAGAAAAGGAGTTGGCCTTACCTGTTGGCCTTTGGAAAGGAGCAGGATTATCCATGATGTTGGATATGTTGGCAAGCCTTTTATCAGGAGGACTATCCACCCATGAGATCGGCCAAAGAGGGGAGGAGTATGCCTTGTCCCAGGTCTTTCTATGTCTAGATCCGGTGAAACTGGGAATGGACCAATGGGCAGATCAAAAATTGGATGGAATCATTGATGATTTGAAGCAGTCCCAGGTTTTTGAAGGTCAAGTCCTCCGATACCCCGGGGAACGGATGCTGGATTTACGCAAACAAAACATGGAATTGGGTGTCCCTGTACATGGGGCTGTTTGGGAAAAAATAGTTAATATGTTGTCATGAATAATAAAATTGGAATAGGGATCATAGGAACAGGTGCCATTGCCGTCAAACATGCTGCGGCAATAAGAGAACTTGAAGGTGCTGAACTCCTTGCGGTATGCAGTTCCACAAAAGGAAGGGCCATAGAAGCTAAAAAGACTTTTGGGGTTGAATCTTATGCAGATATCCATTCATTTTTAAAGCATCCCCAATTGGATTTGATTGCCATCTGTACGGCTAGTGGCCATCATATGGGGCCTGCTTTAACATCCATAGCCGCTGGTAAACATGTATTGATTGAAAAACCTATCGAAATCAATCTGAAAAGAGCGGATCAAATCATTCAGGCTGCGAGAGAAAATGGAGTGAAGCTGGGGGTGATTTTTCAAAACAGGTTCAATCCTGACTATATCCAACTTAAAAAAGCCTTACAGGAAGGACTGCTTGGTAAGCTGTTTCTAGGAAATGCTTATGTGAATTGGTTTAGAGATGAAGCCTATTATAAGAGTAGTCCTTGGAAAGGCACTGTAGAGGGAGATGGTGGAGGCGCTTTGATCAATCAGGCCATTCACACCATAGACCTGTTATTGGATTGTATGGGAGCGGTTCATTCTGTTTTTGGAAAAACGGACACACTTCATCATAAAATTGAAACGGAAGATAGCGCTACTGCTGTGGTAGAATTCAAGAATGGAGCTTTAGGTACCATTACTGCCTCCACCGCCATTTCTCCGGGATATCCTGAGCGTTTGGAAATCTATGGCAGCAAAGGTTCAATCATTTTAGAAGGAGGGAAAATCAAAGCTTGGGACATACAAGGGGAACCATCCAGGATAATGAACTCACCTGCGGGCAAGAATTCAGGAGCATCAGATCCCATGGCTATCGGTCATCAATGGCATTTGGAGCAGTACAAGGACTTTTTGAACGCTATTCAAGAAGATAGAGCACCATTGGTCAATGGGGAGGAAGGGATTAAATCTTTAGCCTTGATTGAGGGAATTTATCAGTCATCTAAATTGGGTAAGTTGGTGTTTTTATAGGCAGGCCTGCTTTGTTTTTGGAAAGACGTGGTTCCACTTTACAAGGAAACCCCTCTTTTCCAGGGGATAAAGTCATCCTGTCTCAGCCTATCTGCTTTTGTTTTAATCTCACCTGAGGCCACCTGGATGATGTATTCCAAAATCTCCTCTCCACAATTTTCTATTGTTTTTTCACCGGTAATAATCCCTCCGGTATCTACATCGATGATGTCCGGCATTTTTTTAGCCAAAGCCGTATTGGTGGAAATCTTAATCACGGGGGCAATTGGATTACCGGTAGGCGTTCCCAAGCCTGTGGTAAATAAGATGATATTGGCCCCTGAACCTGCCATTGCAGTGGTGCTCTCCACATCATTTCCAGGGGTGCACAGCAAATTTAAACCAGGTTTAGTGGCATATTCTGTATAATCAAGTACATCTGTAATAGGGGATGTGCCTCCCTTTTTGGCTGCACCCGCCGATTTGATGGCATCTGTGATCAAACCGTCTTTGATATTCCCCGGTGAGGGATTCATGTCAAAACCTGAACCTACAGAAAGTGCGGCATTGGCATAGGATTGCATCAAATGGGCAAATTTGTCTGCCGTTTGGTCTTCCACACAGCGGTTGATCAATTCCTGCTCCACCCCACATAATTCAGGGAATTCCGAAAGCATGGTTTTTCCTCCTAAGGTTACTATCATGTCTGAGACATGACCAACCGCTGGATTGGCAGAAATACCCGAAAAGCCATCGCTTCCCCCGCATTCCAAACCAATGGTGAGTTTTTCCAAGGGACTTGACTTACGTTCAATTTTGTTGGTATCTGCCATGGCCAGGAAGGTTTTTTTGATGGCCTGCGATAACATGTGGGATTCTGTACCTTCTTTTTGCTGCTCCAGAAATATGATGGGTTTAGCGTTTTCAGTAGTCAAAATCTTCAACTTTTCCTGCAGGATCTCAAACTGGGCATTTTGGCAACCAAGACTCAAGACGGTTGCCCCAGCCACATTAGGGTTATGAATGTATCCGGCAAATAATGCACATAAGCTTTCTGAATCCTGCCGGGTTCCTCCGCATCCTCCTTGGTGTGTCAGGAACTTGATGCCATCGATATTATTGAACAATCTATTTTCTAAAGAGGAAGCAATTTGATCCATATGAAGGGAATCGATCGCCCCCAAATCTCCCTGAAGGTATAATTCCTTCATTTGATGGACCATATTTTTGTAGGGGTTTGATTTCCCAAAACCCAATTCCTCCTCAAATGCCTGTCGGATAACCTCCACATTTCTATTCTCACAAAATACCAAGGGGATCACCAACCAATAATTGGCTGTACCCACCTGCCCATCTGCTCTGTGATAGCCTTTGAAAGTTCTGTTGCGAAACTTTTCAATATCAGGTACCTTCCATTGCAGCTGCTTATTTCTTTTCCCAAATCCACTCGTTTCATGTATGATATTACTGGTAGTGATAAGGCTTCCTTTTTCCAAAAATGTTTGTGTTTTACCTACCACCACACCATACATGATGACCAATCCACCTGCCTTAATGTCATGGATGGTCAGTTTATGTTTTGAAGGGATGTGCTGTTTTGTTTCAATTTTTGTTCCTTGATGATCGATTACTTCACCTTTTTGAATATCAGTCAATGCCACCAAAACATTGTCTTTTTCATGGATTTGGATGGTCTTCATTGCTTTTTCCGCTTTTATGTTCAATAAATTTTTGAAATCGTTTGCATAATCTATGGGTAACAATACCACTTATGAAAATTTAAGTGATTATTTTCAGCTTTGAATAGATTTTATCAAATGAGCAAAAAAATTATCACAATTGGTGAAGTAATGATGCGTTTCAGTACCCCTGGGCATGAAAGATTTCTGCAAGCTGATACCTATCACCTTACATTTGGGGGAGCGGAAGCCAATGTTGCTGTTTCATTGGCCCAATTGGGTATGAAGGTCTCACATGTTACCGCTTTTCCGGACAATGATTTTGGATTGGCGGCCAAATCCTTTTTGAGGCAAATGGGCTTAGAAACAGATCAGGTGTATTTGAAAGAAGGCAGAATGGGACTCTATTTTTTAGAAAATGGCGCCATGCAGCGATCTTCCAAAATCATTTATGATCGCTTTGATTCTGTTTTTTCCCATTTTAAGGGAGATGAAATTGACTGGAACCAGGTATTTGAAGGGGCGGACTGGTTTCACTGGACAGGAATTACTCCAGCAGTTTCCCAGGAAGCCGCTGACCTGTTATTGACAGCACTCAAGGTGGCCAATGAAAAAGGAATTACCGTCAGTGGAGACATCAATTACAGGCGTAACCTTTGGCAATACGGAAAAGGGCCTTTGGATATCATGCCAGAGCTGATCCGTTATACCCATGTACTCGTAGCCGGTAAATCTGATTTTGAAAATTGCATGGACATTCAGGCAGAGGATTGGATAGCCTGCTGTTATGAGGCCAAGAAATATTATCCCCAAATCAAATACATCACCAAAACCAAAAGGGAATCGGTTTCTGCTTCCCATAATAAAATCCATGGTGTCCTTTGGAATGGAACGGAAATCCTGAACTCAAAACCCTATGAAATCACCCATATAGTGGATAGGGTTGGGGGAGGAGATGCCTACATGGCCGGGCTAATCTATGGCCTTATGCACATGGAGGAACAGGAGGCTTTGGAATTTGCGACTGCTGCCACGGTATTGAAGCACAGTATCCCAGGGGATGCCAACTTGGTCAAACTGTCCGAAATCTTGGACTTAATGCATGAAAAGAATGTCGGAAAATTGATGCGCTGACATCGACAATTATATAAAACAATAAACCATGAACCACCAAAAAATATTGGACACAGTAGTCCAAAGTGGACTTGTTCCCTTATTTACCCATCATGACTTGGAATTGACCAAATCTGTTTTGGATGTGGCCTATGAATCAGGAGTGAGGGTTTTTGAATATACCAATAGGCATAGCAATGCTTTTGAAGTTTTCAAGTCCTTGAAAGTGTATGCAGAAAAGTACCCTGACCTGATGTTGGGCATAGGAACCATCTTTGAAGTGGAAGAAGCACAAAAATTCCATTATGCGGGTGCTGATTTTATCATTTCACCGGCGATGTTGACGGATGTTGCCCGTTTTTGTCAAACCAGAGGCATTTTTTATGTGCCGGGCTGCGCTACCATCACAGAAGTTCATACCGGTAAAAAACTGGGGTCAAGACTGATTAAAATTTTTCCGGGGAATGTGGTAGGCCCTGCCTTTGTAAAAGCTGTGCTTTCTGTGATTCCGGATATCAGATTGATGGCTACAGGTGGGGTAGAACCTAATGAAACCAATCTCAGGTCATGGTTTAATGCAGGAGTACATTGTGTAGGGATGGGCTCCCAACTTTTTGATGTTAAAGCATTGGAAAAAGGTGATTTCCAAGGTCTGAAGACCAATATCGAACAATCTTTGACCATCATTCAAAATCTGAAAAAATGATGCATCCCATGGGTTTAAGGTATTTCGTGAAAGCACTGTTAAAATGGATTTTTGGAATAGCGATGGTGCTGACTTTCAGTACCTGTAGTGGTCCCGGTGGCGTAAGAATCATCAAGATGGGCCATGGCTTAGGTGTCACTCACCCTGTTCATGAAGCCATGGTTTACATGGCCGACAGAATAGAAGAAAAATCCCAGGGCAGGATGATCGTTAAAGTTTATCCCAATCAGCAGTTGGGAACGGAAAGGGAATTGGTGGAATTGCTTCAAATTGGCAGCTTGGGTATGACCAAAGTGTCTTCTGCCACTTTGGAAAGTTTTGCTCCCCCCATGCAGGTCTTATCCATGCCCTACCTTTTCAGAGATGATGCCCATAGGGATAAGGTTTTGAAAGGCCCCATTGGCCAAAAATTGCTTTTAGAAAGTGAAGACTTCTGGTTAAGAGGCTTGTGTTATTACGATGCCGGAAAGAGGTCTTTTTATTCCAAAAATAAGCCCATTGAAACTCCGGAAGATCTAAAAGGATTAAAAATCAGGGTCCTGGAAAGCAATATGGCCACCAACATGATCAAGAGTTTTGGAGGTTCGCCGACGCCGATTTCCTATGGAGAATTGTATACAGCATTGCAACAGGGAATAGTAGATGCCGCTGAAAACAATCCTCCCAGCCTTTTCACTTCCAGGCATTATGAGGTTTGCAAATTTTATTCCATCAATGAACATACGGCAATTCCGGATGTGGTCATCATCAGTACCAAAGTTTGGAATAACCTCAGTCAGGAAGAACAGCAATGGATTCAGGAGGCAGCTGATGAATCTGCTGATTATCAATACAAACTTTGGGAAGCTTCGGTGGAATTGTCTTTACAGGAAATGGAAAAAGCAGGTGTAACTATCACTTATCCTGACCCTAGCCCTTTTCGGCAGGCAGTAGAGGTGATGTACGATAATTTTAAGACAACACAACCTGAATTATACGACATCATTGAGGAAATCAGAAAAACCGGGGAGTGATGTTAAACCTGATTTCAGTTGGGATTGCCTTAAGCAATGAAAAATGCTTAAGCCTAAATTGATTGCTAAAAAAATAGACACTAGGAATAAAACTATCATTTATGAAAGCAACCTTCAAATCAAATGTGGATAAGTTTGTGGCAGGAGTTCTCATTTTTTTGATGGGGATCATGGTGGTGAATGTGACCTGGCAAGTGGTTTCCCGCTACATCTTTCAAAACCCCAGTTCATTTACTGATGAGTTGTCCAGGTTTATGCTGATTTGGTTGGGTATGTTAGGGGCTGCATATGTGGCAGGCCAAGACCAGCATTTGGCCATTGATATTTTCCCACAAAAACTTGTGGGAAAAAGCCGGGCAAAGCTCATGATTTTTATTTACAGCCTTGTTCTGCTTTTTGCTTTTTTGGTCATGGTCTTAGGAGGTAGTAACCTGGTCTACATCACTTACATTTTGGGACAAAAATCAGCTACCCTGCAGCTTCCTTTGGCCTATGTGTACAGCATTATTCCCATTAGCGGACTTCTTGTCGCCTACTATCAGATCTATCAATTGAACCAACAAAGTATTTTGCTTAAAGCCCAATAACCTATGGAATACATCAGTATACTTATTCTTGTTTTATCCTTTATCACCTTGATGGGAATTGGTGTTCCTGTGGCCTGGAGCTTGGGTATTGCCAGTTTTTTGACCCTTTTGGTTTCTGTGGCAGCCATTCCTTCCGCTACTACCATTGCACAAAGGATGGGCACCGGCCTGGATAGTTTTGCCTTATTGGCCATCCCATTCTTTGTCCTTGCCGGTGAAATCATGAACCGGGGGGGTATTGCCAATAGGTTAATTGAAATGGCCAAGGCCATGACAGGGAAATTGCCCGGCGGATTACTATATGTCAATGTGATAGCCGCCATGTTGTTTGGTGCCATTGCAGGTTCTGCCGCAGCAGCAGTGTCTGCTATTGGTGGAATTTTGGGCAAAAGGATGGAGCAGGAAGGTTACCCAAAGGGATTGGGTGCTGCGGTCAACATCACCTCATCTACTACAGGTCTCATCATTCCCCCTTCCAACATCCTGATTGTGTATTCTTTGGCCTCAGGAGGGGTTTCTATTGCAGCCCTTTTTGTTGCAGGTTATTTACCCGGGATTTTTATTGGCTTGGTATTGATGTTAACTGCGGCCATTTTCATCAAAAAGCATAACCTGCCTGAAGGGGAAGTAAGCTCCTTTAAAGAATTGTTTGAAAAATCTGTACGGGCTTTTCCGGCATTGCTGCTACTTTTCATTGTGATTGGTGGGATAGTCGCCGGAGTGTTTACCGCGACAGAAGCTTCCGCCATAGCAGTGGTATATACTTTAGCCTTATCCTTTTTCTATAAAGAATTAAAGGTTAAGGATTTGCCTGCCATTTTATTGAAATCATCCGAGACCACAGCGGTTGTTTTGCTTTTAGTGGCAACCTCTATGAGTATGTCATGGGTGATGTCGAGTGAAGACATTCCCCAATCCATCAGCGAAGCCCTACTTTCCTTGAGTGACAATATTTTTGTCATTTTGATCATCATCAATTTAATGCTGCTCTTCGTAGGGATTTTTATGGATATGACTCCGGCAGTATTGATCTTTACGCCGATTTTCTTGCCCGTGGTTACTGCTTTGGGGGTAGACCCTGTGCATTTTGGCATTATCATGATTTTGAACCTTTGTATAGGCCTTTGTACACCTCCAGTGGGTTCTGTACTTTTCCTTGGGGTTCAGGTCGCGCAAATGAGCATTCAGAAGGCAGTCAAACCATTGATACCCTTCTTTATTGCCATGATTTTGGGATTGATTGTGGTGACGTTATGGCCTGGCTTGACATTATGGCTGCCTAGGTTATTTGGGTTGTAATGAAAAAAAACAGGCTGTCTCCAAAAAGAGGACAGCCTGTTTTTTTTATCCATTAAAAATTATTTCTCACCTATGAATGGCAAGCTTTCGGCAAGTGCAAGTAGGATGGTATTTTGAATATAGGTATCCAACTGTAAAAACCTGGCGGTTTCCATAGGAGAAATCACCTTATTGAATTGTTTATGGTACTTTTTGTGGAGGGCATTGATGGCAGCGTTGTTCCTGATGATGGATTTGGTAATGTCATTGGCATCTGCATCATTGAGATTATCGAATTTTTCAAGGTAATCATTGATGGTTTTTATTCTGTTCCGAATAAGCGCCCTTCTTTCATTTTCATAATTGTCATAGACTGTCCAAAATTGTGCATTCCTGTCATAACCCATATATTCCTCAATCAAGGCCCTTTTTTCCATGCCGAAGGCACTTTGGATCAGGGTAATTTCATCATCAATGGATTGGGCCCAAAGAAAAGCGGGACTTAACAATATTGCTGCAATAAGAATAAATCTGATTTTCATATAAGTATATTTTGGTTGGTTTTTAATTTTTTGATGGTAAATCAAGTTTTATACAAGATAAAAATAGTTTTTCTAATGAAATTTAAAATTCCGATTTAGATAGGTAACACGAAAGGTTAATCGGTGATTCTTTGCCAAATTTTAATGATTGTTTGCAATAATCAGGTCAAGGCAATTCATTCTAAGAATGAATTGTGCTGATCTTGGTTTAACTTTAAGGAAAGAAATTTCAGCGGTATGAAAAAAATATTTTTGTGGATCTTCCTATTTAGTATCATGATCCATGGAAAAGCTCAGGAAGCACATGTAGATCCGGGTGCAGTAATCATTTTGGACAGAATGAGCGAAATCATTGGGGACCTGAATTCCTGTAGTTTTACAGTGCACACTTCCAATGAAAAGTTTGATCCCGAAAAAGGCTTTGTCAAAAGCTTCCACAAGCATGAAGTGTATATGGCCGGGCCAGATAAAATGCATGTGTTAAATGAGGGCTCAAATGGTAAGACGGGTTACTGGTACCATGGAGACCTATTGCTGTATTATGCGGTGAATACCAATCAATATGGATTTATTGAAACGCCGGATAATATTATCGAAACCATTGATTTTGTTTACCAAGAATACGATTTGGAATTTCCTGCAGCTGATTTCTTTTATCCGGGCTTTACAGACGATCTGCTTGAAACTCACGAGCGGGTGACTTATGAAGGTTTGGTGAATATCAATGGGGTAGAAGCCCATCACATTGTGGCCTATGGAAAGGAAACCAATGTGCAGATCTGGGTCAGCAACGATACCTTTGCACTGCCCATACGTTATTTGATCCATGACCTTGCTACAGATAAACCTCTTCAGTTTGAGGGTGTGTTTTCCAATTGGGCATTGAATCCCATACTTCCCGATGCCATGTTTGACTTTGTGGTGCCTGAAAGTGCCAGTAGAGTCAGTATCCTTTCTAAATCATCCACTTACAGTAATATTTCCGACCAATGATGGCCTTCAAGTCTTTCCATAAAATATCCCTTTTGGGTTTCATTTTACTTTTCTTTTTTTTCAATCCCATTACCATGGAAGCCCAAAGGATGAATCATCCTTCTTCAGCCCGGTCTGCAGGGGCTTCAAGAGCTGCTTCACCTGGAGGAGGAGGGAATATGTCTAGACCTCCTTCAGGAGGAGCAGCTAGGCCCGCAACCCCTCCTTCGCGTCCGGCCACGGCACCTTCTTCAAGGCCTTCCAATACGCCTAATAGACCAAGTACGGCACCTGGCAGTAGACCCGCTAATCCAAGCATGAACAATCCCTCCCAAAGGGGAAATATCAATGGTGGAGCACAACGATCCCCTGACAGAAGGGTCAATACCCAAAATGCAACCCAAGACCGCTCCATCAACTCAGCAAGGGATCAAAGAGACAGGGGAGATTTTAATAGGGGGAATCAAGCTGGCTCCGACAGAACTGGAAACAGGACAGCCAATAGAGGAGGAAATGACAGGGGAGGAGCAGATAGGGGAAATATCAGGGACGGCAACAGAAATCCAGGAGGCAATAATGTCGGAAGGCCTTCCCGGCCGGGTGGAAATAATATCAATATAGGCAATAATAACAACATCAATATCAATGCACAACGCAACACCGTAGTCAGGGTGAACATGATGCATCCCATGATGATGAGGCCTCCTTTTATGTGGGGGGGCATGAGGGTTTTTGCTTTCCACTCCTTTTTCTGGTTTCCTTTTAGGCCCTTTTTCTGGGGTCCTATGTGGCATCCTTGGGGTTTTCATACGCCTATGCTTCCACCTCAGGCACAGGTGGTCAATGTAGTCAATGAAACCAATATCACGAATGTGACAAACGTGACCAATATCATCAATGAATACCATTATGTAGATGGTGTTTTCTACCAGAAAGATGATGAAGGCTATGTGGTAGTTCCTGCCCCTATAGGTGCAGAGGTAAGCCAGATTCCTGACAACTTTGAAAGAGTGGAGGTCGGTGAAAATGAATACAATTTTTATTGGGGTGGAGCCTATTTTGAGGAGACAGCCAATGGATTTAGGGTGGTGCCTCCTGTGGCAGGTACCCTGGTTGAAAACCTCTCTGAAGGGGGTGAAGAAGTTAAAATTGGGGACAGGACCTTTATCCGCTTTGGGGAAACCTATTATCAGCCGGTTCAGGTCAATGGAAAAAACATGTATGAGGTAGTGTATATTGAAATAGATGAAGAATAATATTTAGAAGAAGTTATCCTTACATATTGTTTTTTGCCTAAAAATTATTGATTTTCATACCGGTCATTATGGTATGAAACCAATAGTTTTTTATGGAAATATACCTCGATTGGAAAAATTCAATTTACCTGAGTTCTCAGTTAATTGGTTGTCTTATTGGATTTCTTCTGATTGGCAATGGATACAAAAAAAACCCATCGAATATTATTTTGGGTTTTATATTAATTAGTCTTTCGTACATAGCCTTTATTTCCTGGCTCGTCCATTCAGGTAATTTTATTTATTTTCCCCAATTGTACAGGACGGGAAACCTAGTGTCACTTGTAACGATTCCTTTTATTTTCTTGTATGTTCAGACGGTTATTCTCAGCAGGAAGGTTAAACCGACTGATTTGCTACATTTTCTGCCAGCTTTAATTTTTTTAGTCGATTTTTGGCCGGTTTTTATGTTGAACCCCCAAGAAAAATTAAAGCTGATTGAGTCAGAGATCTCTGATCCTGCTTTGTTTACCCAATATAATCAATCGAGGTTTTTCTCTTCCAATTTTTACACCTCTTTTCGAACCATTTTATTGGTTACTTATTGGATAGCTTCTTTAAGCTTGGTTTTGAAATGCCAATCCAAGATGCGTAAAACTTTCACAGATTTTGGAAAAACCTGGTTTAGTTGGATCAAGATTTTTTTGGGATTTGAATTATTATTGTTTATGCCATATTTGATTTTCATTAGGTCGGCTGATCCGCTCTTTGCTTTCGAATTGCTTCATTTTTTCGCAGCGGTTTTTACTTTGGGAGCTGGGGTAAGCTTGTTGTTTTTTCCTACACTGCTGTATGGTCTCAATGTAGAAAAACACATCGAGCAGAAAATCAAAGAAAAAACAGATACAAAAGATATTTTGACCCAGCAGAAGGTTTCAGAAATAGAAGCCAAATTAAAAGCTGTATTGGATCAAGAGAAAATTTTTTTGAACAGGGGATATTCTATTCATAATCTTGCTTTGGATACTGGTGTACCTGGTTATTTGTTGACCTTATTTATCAACCATCATTTAGATTGCAGCTTTTCAGATTTTATCAATCAAAAAAGAATTGATGAGGCTTGCCTGCTGATTGATTCCGGTAACTATAATCACCTTTCCATCAATGGATTGGCTGAATTGGCCGGTTTTAATAACAGGAATTCCTTTACCCAAGCTTTCCAAAAATTTAAGAACATCCCTCCATCAGCGTATATCAAGTCCTCAAAGGAAAAAACAGGCAAATAATCTCGCAAAGATTTATCAATTCTTGTCAACCCTACAAAGTAGAAAATAGAAGTAGCCGGTAATTCTAGGGTAATTTGTAATGTCATATCAAATTTATCCGACTATGAAGACAATTAATAAATTTCAGTACATTCTATCTTTTTTTATATCAGCATCAATGCTCATTTCCTGTTCATCTGGTGACTATTCAAGTGGTTCCGATGATGCCAATCTTGAGGTAAGCGGTCATTTTGATCCCAAAGGGAAAGGCCCCTCAAGTCACACCATTAAAATTCTGGATGAGGCCAGGAGAACCCTTCCTTTTTCTGACACCAGGGATTTTGAAGAAAACGAAAAAGGTTTTATTGCTGCGATGATGGAGCGTCAGATTAAAGCCAATGCCGGGCATATTGCCTGGGATATGGATGCTTTTAATTTTATTGATGAACAGGAGGAATATAGCAGTGTACATCCCTCCCTTCACCGTATTGCCAAACTCAACCAGAACTACGGTTTATATGAAGTCATTCCAGGTATTTATCAAGTGCGTGGCATTGACCTGGCTCAGATTACATTTATACGCGGTAAAAAGGGATGGATAGCCTACGATGTACTGGTAAGTGCTGAGACCGCAGCGGCTTCATGGAGACTTTTCCAGGAGCACATAGGTGGGGGATTGCCGATTACCACAGTAATCTATTCTCACAATCACGGAGACCATTGGGGTGGTGTTAGAGGATTGATTACTGATGAAGATGTAGCTTCAGGGCGTGTACAGGTTATTGCTCCGGATGGCTTTATGGATCACCTTGTTGCTGAGAACGTATTTGCAGGTAATGCCATGAACAGGCGCCTTTTCTATCAGTATGGTCTGTTATTGCCAAGGAGTCCATATGGCTATGTAACCCAAGGTCTTGGACATTTGATATCACAAGGATCAGTAGGACTAATAGCACCTACAAAATTGATCACCAAACCTATTGAGGAAGTAATGGTGGATGGTGTAAGGATGATTTTCCAACTAACCCCTGATACTGAGGCTCCTGCTGAAATGAACACCTATTTTCCTGACATGAAGGCCCTTTGGATGGCAGAAAATATAATGCACGGCATGCACAATATTTACACCTTGCGTGGTGCTCCGGTCCGCGATGCCCTGAATTGGTCCAAATACATCAATGAGGCGCTGTACCTGTTTGGACAGGAAGCCGAGGTGATGTTCGCCTCGCATCATTGGCCACGCTGGGGCAACGAGCGCATCCAGGAGATACTTCGGGCTCAGCGCGATGCATACGCCCACCTGAACAATCAGGTGCTACACCATGCCAATCAGGGTGTAACCATCAATCAAATTCATAATGTGTACGAAGTACCACATTCTTTGCAAAAATCTTGGTACACCCGCGATTACCATGGATCTCACCAGAATAATTCCAGAGCAGTAATACAGCGCTATCTTGGGTATTGGGACAACAATCCCACCACTTTGTTTCCTCTCTCTCCTGAAGAATCAGCGCCTCTTTATGTTGAAATGATGGGAGGTTCCAAAAAGATTATGGCCAAAGGCAAAGAACTGATCAGAGATGGCAAGTACAAGCATGCAACAGAAATACTTAACCGTCTCGTGCAAGCCGAACCAGGCAATCAGGAGGCTAAGGATTTGTTGGCAGATGCCTTCGAGCAAATCGGTTATCAACAAGAAAACCCGGGACTTCGTAACAGCTTTCTCGCCGGTGCATACGAACTCAGAAATGACATTCCTGCTTCTGCCATACCGAACTCCAGCAGTCCTGATGTGATCCGCGTGATGACCACAGGTCAGTTTCTCGACTTCCTCGCAATCCGGATGGATGGCCGAAAAACCCAAGGGATGAAGTATGGTATAAATCTTATCACCCCTGACAATGGTGAGAAGTATGCCATCGAATTAAGCAATGAGACGTTGACCAATATAAAAGGCTATGTACTCCCTAATCCCGATTTGGAGATTACCATCAATCGTAAAGACCTCGAAATAGTAATGATGGGCCAGAAGACTTTGGTGGATATGATCAAAGATGGCACGACAAAAACCCAAGGCGATCCAAGTATCCTTGCTAAAATCGGAGAGGCTATGGTCACCTTTGACCCGAGATTCCCAATCATGCCGGGGACCAAACTGCGTGGCTCAGAAACAATAAGTAAGGCCGATGCTTACTCAGCAGAAAAGTTGCCTCGTAATAATCCTGAATGAGGATGAATCTTGTTTTAATATTTGATCAAAGCCCCTGCGGATTTTTCTCTTTGCAGAGGCTTTGGTTTCAAAATCAGTTTTGAAGAAGATTTGAAATCTGTTAGTGGATTCAAGTCGCAAAAGTGAATTTGTATGGATTCATACCAGTGATTGGCTTCTTTAAGCTATTCATTATTGCTTGCCATGATTTATCAAATTCGGGCAAGGAATAAGAAAAGTTGAATTCCAATTTCAGTACATTCGACTGTTAATAATTAGTTTATCCCAAGAAAATCATGAAAAGAAGCTTCGTTAACATATGGATATTTGGTTTACTGTTTTTATTACCATTTAGTATGATGGCCCAAGGAGAAAAGGAGCTTGGTGAATTAGACAAAGACAAGGAGGAAAAGAAAGTAGACATTAACATATTGCCTGTCGTTGCCACCAACCCCACCGTAGGTTTCCTTTTTGGAGTGCTGCCCGGCGTGAACTGGAACATGGGAACGGAGGAAACCACCAGAAACTCTACTGCTTTAATTGGGCTGTATTATACTACCCTCAATCAGCTCTTCACCTCGGTTCGTGCAAACGCCTTTTCTAAGGAAGATAAATTTAATTTTCTGACCGACATCCGCTTCAACCTGAATGCCCAGCCTACCTATGGTCTGGGCTCAATATTGGACAGGAGCACCATTGTGAGTGGCGAAGAAATACCATCTGACAATCCTTATCCTCCCTTTCAGCAGCAGGAAATGATGTACTTCAACAATTTCCGGCTATACCAAACTGTGCAAATGAGGCACAAGAAAACCAATCTTTTCTACGGGATAGGTTACCATTTAGATATTTTTTGGAGTATAGATGATCGGCAGTTGGATTTGGAGGCAATTCCACCAAGAATTACGCATCATTACCAATTTCAAAGTCGCAAAGGTCTTGATACTGAGCGGTATTCTCAGTCAGGCCTTTCTGCCAATGGTACCTTTGATAGCCGTGACAATGTGGTGAATCCTTATGAAGGACATTTGGCTGCATTCTCATTTAGGGCTTTTCCTGAATTTTTAGGCAGCACGACCAATGCTTCCCAACTATGGATGGAGTACCGTACCTATGTAAACTTAGTTGAATCCCGTCCAAGAAATGTATTGGCATTTTGGACCTTTGGATGGTTTGTTACTAGTGGTACTTCTCCCTATATGGCCCTTCCTGCCCTTGGATGGGACATGTTCGCCCGTTCGGGAAGGCCTTATACCCAGGGAAGGATAAGAGGTGAGGATCTTGTTTATGGAGAGGCGGAATGGCGATTTCCTTTACAAAAGACGAAGGATAAATGGGGAGGGGTGTTGTTCCTGAATGCCACTACAGCAAGTAGTAGAACTGAAAACATCAACGCGTTTGATAATTTTGTGTTAGGATATGGTGGAGGATTGAGGTTTAGTATCAATGAAAAGAAAAGAGTTAATCTAGGCCTTGACTATGGTTTTGGTGCTAATGGTGCACAAGGTTTGTTTGTCAACTTAAACGAATATTTTTAGGAATTTGGAAGTAAATTAATTGAGGAATACAATTATGGATTGATTAAGGTGGAAAAGGTGAAAAACAGACAAAGGTCTAGGTTCATTTCGTTTTTTTGGATTTCTATGTCAAGGCAGATCAACAATTTTGCAGCAGCAGTGGAGGCCAAAAACCTGAAAAGTACCATTATCAAATCGGACTGGAGGAAGTTTTTCCCTTTTTTTATGTTTATTTTTTTGGGAAATCCTGTTCAGGCCCAGTTTGCCAAACCCCAATGGTGGTTTACCTTCAATCAAACAGGAAGATTTGAAGACAGGTGGAGTTATGGTTTAGACCTCAACTACCGTACCACTGGACTTATTCCCCTGAATTCCAGCCTGACAGCGGCAAGGGCTGGCTTGAATTATCATACCAATACAGGTTTTAGAGTTACCGGAGGTTATGCCTGGTTTGGAACCTATGCTCCTGAAGCAGAGCAGACCTATTTAAATGAAAACAGGATCTACCAACAACTGCAATACTATCATAAGCGGGGAGACATAAATATTGTACACCGGCTTCGCATTGAGCAACGTTGGAGGGAGCAATTTATCAATGAAACCTTGGAAGAAACCATTTCAACCTTTACAAACAGGTACCGGTATCTGATCCAATTTGATGGAACTATTACTGATTATCCTGAAAGTAAAATTCGTTTGCGATGGCAGTTGGCCAATGAATTTTTTATCCATAACAAGGAAGAAATAGGCTTTATGCTTTTTGACCAAAACAGGACCTTGGCAGGAGTACTCATTTCTCCACCAGGCAATGCTAATTTGAGTGTTGCTTTATTGTATCAGTTGATTGTTCAGCAACAGCCATTTTTAAGGGAAACTTTTTTGATCAATTCTTTTAGGGTCACCATTTTTCAAACATTGGATTTCAGGAAGAAGAGGAAAATTAAGATTCAAGATGAAGAAATTTTGGTAATTGATTAATCCAAAAAAACACTTTCAAGCAAGCCTTTCAAGTTCATTTTTTTCTAATTTATTTAGCAACAGTTTGCATCTTTGCTGGAGGGACAATTTTTTACTACGGTTTTAAATATTCTTCTCCGAATCAGCCTTTGAAAAAGGATTTATTCTCTCGATAATTTTACTCATATTTCTTTCTTCTTTTAAGTATCGGGGTCAGCTTAAAAATGATACTCATTTACAAAACTTTTAATTTTCAAAAAATAATCCAAAATTGAGTTTTGGTGATTTCGCCATAATTTCTGATAAGGCCGGCAATCATGGAGATTCAATTTGATTTTATCACTTTTGTTCAATTGGTCGTAGTGGCCTTGGGGGTAATCTCTGCTTCCGTGATTTTTTATTTTGGAATCAAAAAAAATCCGGCCAATATTCCTCTGGGAATTGCCCAGTTGAATGCTTCTCTGGCAGTATGGGTAAGCTTCTCCCTGACTTCTCAGTTACTGATTTATTGGCCGGTTTTTTATAGAACCGGACAGATATTTGTCCTCATTTTTTGCGTAATGGCATTTTTGCATATCGACTTTTATACGAAAGGCCGGAAATGGAAATGGCTTGACCTGCTGCATGCCATCCCACTTTTAATTTATCTGGTTGATTATTGGGATGTTCTGACCTTGCCTACTGCCGAAAAGAAGGAGCTTATTCTTCTGGAAATTAGCGATTTGGCACGTTTTGCCCAGTTCAATCAAAGTAAATTTTTTGGGCCGAATTTCCATCATGAATTTAGGACCTTCATTTTTGGAATGTATTGGATTGCTCAAGTGTATGTGTTGGTAAAATGGGTAAGGCATCAAAGCACTTTGAACAAGCATCAAAAAATTTGGAAAAATTGGATAATTGTGTTTTTAGGTTGTCAATTTTTTATTTGGTTTCCTCATATGATCAGTATTTTTTGGTTGGATCAATTTACCTCTTACCAATTGGCCAATACCGTTTCTGCAATTTGGTTGTTGATTTTAATTTTCTCTCTCTTTTTTTATCCTTCATTGCTGTACGGAAAATCATTCAACAGAAACCTAAAAACTTCTAAGGCTTTGGATAAAACCCAAATGACAGAAGAAGATAAAAAATTGGAGGAAATAATTTTTATGATTGATAGAGAAGTCCAAAGAAATCAATTGTTTCTAAAACTGGGCTACAGCATTCATGATTTATCCAGAGATATCAATGTACCTGCCTATCAAATATCAAAAAGTCTCAATGCATTTAAAGGCTATGGTTTTATAGACTTTATCAATCAAAATCGTATCCAGTATTGTGCATCAAAGTTAAAAAGTGGTGATTGGCTCAACTATACACTAGAGGCAGTTGCCTTTGAATGTGGTTTCAGTAATAGAAATTCCTTTACCAAATCATTCAAAAAAGTCATGGGGGTTTCTCCCTCGGAATATAGATCTACTTTGGAGAAATCAATCCGAAAATAGAATAATATGTATATCCGCAATGACACCAATAACCAAATATAATATTTTCACCTCGACAAGCTCGGTGACCGGATTGCTAAATTAATGGAGATGGGGGGTTTTAGAAATGCGGCAAAGCCGCATTTCTTCCCTCCCACTAGTTTAAAACCAATACCCGATCCCAAGAACTATCGCGGAAGAGGCATAAAAATTGATAAGTGTAACATTCCGAGTATAGAAAATCGGCATTTACAGAAATGGGAATGACAGCAAAGTTAACCTGATTAGGCCTCGGCAAGCTCGGCCACCGGGCCTGTAATGTGGGGAGGTGGGGATTGGAAAAGGGGCGCCGCCCCTTTTCCAATCCCCACCCTAATTAACCATTTTCTCCGTTCCCCGAGCTTGCCGAGGGGCATTTTAGGATTATGTCAATGGTATGTACGAGGGATCTCCAGAGGTTCTATTTATGTTAAATCTATCATTAAATGAACCTCATGAGATGCTTCCTTACGTTCAGCATGACGACTGGTCCGAAATTCTGTCATTGGTAACAGACAGAAAAGTTATTTATGTAAAAAAAGAACTTTTACTTCCATTGACTGAGAATTAAACTTTGTTGTTAATAGAAGTGATGGAAGAAATCTAACTAATTATGGATTTTCTGCTTGCATTCTTTAGATAAATCGGCGCAATGAGCCCAAGAATGCCGAATTCATTTGGTTTAAATTTGAATGTATCCTAATGATTTGTTCAAATGAAAACTATGAAAATCTGTTACTTACCTTTTATTTTTTTGATCCTTTCGGCATTGACTAATTGTACGCCCAAGGAAAAGTCTCTTAATTCAGGCGAACTACAGGCATATCATACTATGTCCTTCTCTGAAATGGAGCAGCAGGTTATAAAGCACCGTGCCGTCGAGGCTATGATATGGGGTATGCCTGCGGTTAATCTAGACCTTATGTACCAGGCCATGCTCCGCGAGACCGCTTGCCGGGACAACCAGATGCTGTATTGGTCGGGCCTGCTTGATTGGAAAAACCAAACACTTACGCCCAATACCGATGTCATCTATTTCACACCTTATTTTGATACGAAAGAAGTGGGGCCAGTGGTCTTAGAGATACCCCCGGCTGATGGCGGTGCAATTGTTGGGACTATCATGGATGCCTGGCAGATGCCGCTTGAAGATATCGGCCCGGCAGGTGCCGACGGGGGTAAGGGAGGTAAGTACCTCATTCTGCCTCCAGGGTATTCAGGCAATTTGCCCTCAGGATATATTGTTCTTCCATCGCTGACCTACAAGGGGTACGCTCTTATCCGTTCTGTACTAAAAAGTGGCAGTGAAGAAGACCTTGCCAAGGCAGTGGAATACGGAAAGCGAATGAAGATATATCCCTTGTCGCAGGCACAGGCTCCTCCGGCCACCGTTTATGTGGATGCGGCGGGCGTGCTTTATGATGCAACCATTCAGTATGATATCCGCTTTTTTGAGTCGCTTAACCGCATAGTTCAGTACGAACCCTGGCTAGAGCGTGACCGGACTATGATTGATAAATTGCGTATGATCGGCATTGAAAAAGGAAAGCCATTCGCACCGGACGCGGAGCACGCCCAATTGCTCAATGAGGCAGCCGGGCAGGGGTTTACGTTTATTGACGGGATGTATAAGGAAGTGGTGAAGGGCGGAGCATTTGCAGAGGGCAGTAGGTGGTCATTCCCCCAGTCAATTGCCATGGTGTTCAAAGCATCACAGGACCAATTCAAAGACCCGAACCTCTATCCGGTGGATGCCAGGGGCCTGTTGTTCTCCTTCATCTTCTTTACACCCAAACGCATGGGTGAAGGTCAGTTCTACCTCATGGCACTCGTGGATAAGGAGGGCCAGCTCTTAGACGGTGGTAAGACCTATAAGCTGAACGTTCCGGCAAATGCCCCAGTTCGGCAATACTGGTCGGCTACGCTCTACGACCTGAGGACACACGCTCTTATCCGTGAGATGTCCCACGCGGGACGTTCCTCCCAGAGTCCTGGTCTTCAGGTGAATGAGGACGGATCGGTGGATCTGTATTTCGGACCGAAAGCCCCAGAGGGCAAAGAGTCTAATTGGACCCCTACGGACCCTAAGGGAAAATTCGAGATACTGTTCCGGTTCTATGGACCGCTTCCTGAACTGTTTGACAAGAGTTGGGTATTACCAGATATCGAACCTGTGAATTGAGCATTTCTATAAAAATAAACTTATTGTATTGAATCATTTTCAATTAAAATTATCCAAAATGAAAACCAACAAATTTCTTTCCTTATCCATTTTGGCCTTGCTTGTTTTTACTACTGCCAATAATACTTTTGCGCAAAGAAAATCACGTACCGCACAAAGCATTTCTGTCCCATTAGAAAACGCCACATTGGTAGGTGACGAAAAAATCACAACCCCTTATGGTGTGATGGAACTGCAGCATAATTATCTGACAGATGAAAGCTCCCAAAAGCTTTTTGATGCCATGGACCTTCAACGTGCTTCTCAGGCTTATATGTGGTCAACACCTTTGGTCAGTTTTGTAACCTGGCGTGAAGAGCAGAACAAACACTACGGTCCCAACGCAAGGGGTACCTTTGCGGTCTTTGTAAGTTTCAGAGAGAAGCAGGGAATCGTCACAGCTAATCTGACAACGCCTTATTTTATATCCTTCGAAAACCTTTCAAAAGGCCCGCTTCAAATTGAGTACCCGGCCGGCATGACAGCAGGTGCAGCACTGGATTTTTGGCAACGTCCGATTGCCGATCTAGGGCTTACCGGACCGGATAGGGGCGAAGGAGGAACTTATATCATTGTCGGGCCGGAAGATGACCCAAAAAAGTATGAGAAAAGGGGAGTTTTTGTGGTTCAGTCTGCCACAAATAACATCATGTGGGGATTCCGTATTCTGGATACTGCCCCGGAATTTAAAAGTAATTTCGTAAAGGCCTTGAAAGTTTCTGCCCTTGGTGGGCAGCCTGTGCAGAATAAACTGATCGAGGGTTTGGATAAAGAATGGTCTGCTACGGCTTACCGTGGAATGGACTATTGGAAAGCCCTGCACGATGTCATCAACCAGGAGCCGGTGCGTGAGCAGGATAAAGTGTGGATGGCCATGATCGAGCCCCTCGGAATTGTAAAAGGTAAACCATTTAATCCGGATGCACGGCAAACGAAAATCCTGATGGAAGGAGCCGCGCTGGGCGAATTGATGGCCAGAAATCTCCAGATAAATCCACGATTTACTGAACCATATTGGCCGGGTACCCAGTGGTACAAGAGTATTGATTTTTCGATTCCACAGATTAACTACGACAAGGTTGAGCTTGATGAGCGAACGGTATGGTTTTATGAAGCCGTTACCAGCAGTGAAGGGATGGTGAACCCATATGTTGGTAAAGGTCAAATTTATATGACTGCAAAGCGTGATAGCAAAGGGAAACTGCTGAGGGCAGATAAGACATACAGGCTTCGGATACCGGCAGATGTTCCTACTGCCCAATTCTGGTCGGTGGATTTGTATAGTGAAGATACAAGAAGACACTATGAAAGCGATGGGACAGTACGTTCTGTTGCCATCAACAGCCGTATGCAGGACATCAAACGCAATCCCGATGGATCCGTTGACCTGTACATTGGGGCTAAAGCACCGGCAGGTTATGAAAGCAATTACATGAAGACAGTGGGCACCGATGGCTGGTTTGTGTACTTCCGCTTGTATGCACCACTGGAGCCTTTCTTTGACAAGACATTCAGTCTGCCTGATTTTGAGGAGATTAACTAAAATAATTAGCCCGCCCTGCTAAAATTGGGCGGGCTATTACTATTAATGTAGTCAAAAAAAGTTTATATTATTTTTTTTCAAACCTTTACCGCTAACAATAAGTGAAAGCATGAAATTTCCTTTGCAAGTAATCATTGCTATAGCTTTTGCACTGCTAACCATAACGCGTGGCCAAGCCAAAGTTGCTCCGGAAAATTCTCCCCGATTGGTCTTACAGATAACGGTTGACCAACTCCGTGGGGATATGCCCGTCCCAATATATCAGGATAAAAGCACCTTCTGGCGCAACAGGTTCGCCACTTATTGAAGTACTCAAAAGGTAATTTATTGGAATTAATTTTATCAAGTATTTCCTAGCCTTTTGAATGGCTCTATTTGGTCTTTGGCTTTTGGAGATATCCTCTAAAATGCATTTCTACCGGAAAATGAAAAAATTCAACTACTTACCATTTACCTTAATCGATTTTCAAAAAGTCCTTATACGCAAATATTCCTTCAATCTTTGCAAATTACCAAACTACATGGCCTAGGCTAAGCTTTTTTGTCAAGATGAATATGCATTCCTTTGTTTGCCATTAAATTAAATAAAAGCTTATAAAGCTTGGGCTTCTTTTTAATAATCGAAATAGAAACTAATTAATTAAACTTACTATAAATATGAAAAGAGTTTTAGTTGTTTTGTTTTTGTCACTAATATCATGCGTTGATCTGTTGGCTCAAGGGGTTGAAATCACTCCATTTACAGGATACACCTTTCAATCAAGCTTTAATATAGTCGGCGGAAGAGCAATAATACGGGATGGACAGAATTGGGGAGGGATGCTTGGGTTTTCTTTGAATGAATTCGCCGAAGTGGAGCTTGGGTACAGCTATTTGGGCACTAATGCTGTTGCAAGGTCTAGGGACTTACAAAATGATGTGGATGAAAGGGCACAAGTTCATTATGCAACCGTTGGAGTCAATAGATTAATTCCCAGATCTGAAAAAGTGACTTTGTTTGCCGGAGGTAAATTGGGAACCGGTACTTTAGCTTTTCCTGAAGCTAATATTCGGAATATCACAAGATTTTCTGTTGGCTTTCAAGGTGGTGTTAAAATATTTCCTACTGAAAATATTGGTATAAGAATGCAGGCCAATTTAATGGTCCCGATTATGGGTGTAGGAACTAGTTTATGGTGGAGTCCGGGACAAGGTACGCAAGTTGGTTTGACTGGATGGTCGCCAATTGCTCAATTTGGCTTTACCGGAGGTTTAATATTCAGATTGCCTGGATAATTCGTTAATTTTGGGCTTATTGAAAAAAGGTTTGATTAAGTGGACAAACCTATTTTTTATAGGCTATTATTTTGCTTATAAGCTTGATTTAATTTTTTGTCATTACGGGCATAAATAGATCAAAGCATCTGTCCCAACTTATCCATTTTAGCTTTTAAGTCTAAGATGGCTTTACTTGATCGGTCATCCCTTTCTTCTAGTCGAACGGTGGATTTCATTTCTGTTTCGTACCTGATTCCCGGCAGAATCCATGAAGCATAGCCGCTAAACGGATCAGTTTGGGATTGAGCTTCAGTATTTTATCCAGATTTCTTTGGAAATTCTTAAATCCACTTAAACTTCAAATTTGTATGTTTACGATTTGGTTTTAAAAAATAAGATGCGTTATCTAAAGATTTTAATTTTTAGTTTTCTATTTCATTCGGGATTTGCCCAACAGGATTTCACCTTTATTAATGAAACTTGGTGGGGAGTAATGACCTCTGTACAGGTTTCAGAAAAGTTTGCAGTTTGGAACGATACCCATTTTGTAGACGAACTCTTTTTTATTTACAGAACGGGTCTGACTTACCATCCTAAAAATGACAATTTTGTAACCACTGTTGGTTATGGTTTTTTAAGATTAGGAGCACCAAATTCAGAAGGAAGGTTGGTCAGACCGGAACATAGGCCTTGGATGCAGACCATATACAGGGTACCCTCCACAAAAAAACTGAGCACCAGTTTCAGGTTCAGATATGACGCCCGCTTTATTCAAAACCTGGAATCAGGAGATCTTGCAGATGGTTTTTCTTTTAATCACAGATGGCGTTTTAACAATAGCTTAAGGTATGCTTGGGGAAATGTGATCAGCGAAAATACCCGGTTTACCACCACTATGCTCAATGAAGCTTTGTTCAGAACCGGTCCAGGTCCAAATGGGGTAAGACATGAGCACAGAACATTCTTTTTGAGCCAGCTGGGCAAAGGAAATTTTATTTATTCTTTAGGATATGTGATCAGGTATATCAATACCAGTCCGACAGTGGCAAGAATCAATCATGGTCCCGTGTTCTGGGTAACCATTAACCTGAATTTAATGAAAGGCAAACAACTTCCGACTTTTATAGAATATCCCAGCGACCATGTGGATTAATTGACTTTAATAATTGTTGGCTAATAGTCAGGAAGCTACTTCATTTTATTTTTTGATTGATATTTTTGTCAATTTACAATTAACCCTTTTCTTTACTTTAGAAATCATCGACAAGATTTGTCTGGATCATGAAGGTTTTTTTTGTATTCATTTCTACACTTTTAGTTTTCCCATTTTTTGCCAATGGACAGGCCCAAGTGAGGTCAGAGACTTGGTGGGGCTTGATGACCTCAGGGCAAATTGCGGAAAGATGGTCTTTTTGGATGGATACGCATTATGTTCCTGAAATTTTCCTGATTGTGCGCTCTGGACTTACCTACCATACCCCCAGTGATAACTTCAACTTTACGGCAGGTTATGCCCATTTGGGTTTGACGACACCATTTTCGGAAGGCAGGCTTATCCGGCCTGAAAGAAGACCTTGGGGCCAAATTATTTTCAGGGTTCCAGGGGCTACCAGGTACGGGGTAAGTTTCAGATTCAGGTATGATGCCAGATTTCGCAATCAGTTTGATAGTGAATCCCTGTTGGATGGCTATGATTTAAACCACCGCTTCCGATTTAATTCAGCCATCCGCTACAACATTGGCCATTCTGAAAAATTGCAAGCTGCATTTTCATTCAGCATGGTGAATGAAACCCTATTAACACGAGGCCCTGCAATTGCGGATATTCCTTATGAGCACCGGATTTTTTTCCTTGCAGGAATGCAGCGAGGTACAACTACCATATCACCAGGATACCATTTGCGCTTTCAAAGTACTGCTTCTGGACAGGTCAGAATTTTGCAGGGTTTTGTACTTTGGATCAACCTCAATTATCGCTTTAAAGATTTCAAAAGACATTTGCTCAGGGAGTTTCCGGCAGACAAAATCTAAATGCCTTTCCATTATTTCTTTGGCCCTAAGGTTGGAGAAATCATGTAATCTTTAATTGCTGGTTTTTTAATGCCTTATCTTTTCTATAACTTTCAATCCTCAAACCAATTAAGCTTAATAAAAAATGAATAATGATAAGCAAAAGGATCCTTTGACTGATAAAGTTGAGGAAAAAGAAACTGTGAAATCTGAGAATAAAGAAGTTTTGATCCAAGATGCCAGGACTGGACTTACTGTGGAAGCCTTAAAAAAGGCTATTTTGAACAATCTTTTTTACGTGCAGGGAAAATATCCAGAAATAGCCACCCGTAATGATTACTATATGGCGCTGTCTTTTGCTGTAAGGGACAGACTACTCCAAAGATGGACGTCCTCTGTAAAACAATATCTTGAGGGGAAAAACAGGGTAGTGTCTTACCTTTCAGCGGAATACTTATTAGGTCCGCATTTGGCCAATAATCTGATCAATCTTGGGATTTATAAGGAAATGGAACAGGCAACCCAAGAACTGGGTGTCAATCTGCAGTGGTTGATAGATAAAGAAGTGGAGCCTGGCCTTGGCAATGGCGGTTTGGGTAGGTTGGCGGCTTGCTATATGGATTCCCTGGCCACTTTGGAAGTGCCTGCTATCGGATATGGCATCAGGTATCAGTTTGGTATTTTTGAACAGGATATCAGGGATGGCTGGCAAGTGGAAGACACGGACAATTGGTTACGTCGTGGCAATCCATGGGAAATCGCAAGAAGAGAGCTCAATTACGAGGTTAAACTTGGAGGTTATGTGCAGCATTACATGGACAGGGATGGCAGATACAGAAGCAATTGGATGCCGGAATTGACCGTTAAAGGTGTGGCCTATGATACGCCCATCCTAGGATATAAAGTAAATACCTGTAATGCCCTTCGTCTCTGGAAATCAGAAGCACCTAAGTCTTTTGATTTTCAGTCTTTTAACTCTGGGGATTATAACCATGCGGTCAACCAAAAAATTATCTGCGAAAACATAAGTAAGGTCCTCTATCCTAATGATGAAACCATCAGTGGAAAGATCCTTCGCTTGCAGCAGCAATATTTCTTCGTTTCCTGTTCCCTTCAGGACATGATCGGGATTCATCTGAGGCAAGGAGAGAAAATCGAGGATTTCAATGTGACCTTTGCGGTCCAATTGAATGATACACACCCTGCGATTGCGATTGCCGAAATGATGCGCCTGCTTTTGGATGAACATGACTTGGAATGGGTAGATGCATGGAGGGTTACCACCAGAACTTTTGCTTATACCAATCATACGCTGCTTCCCGAGGCTTTGGAAACCTGGGACCTGGAACTTTTCGGTTCTGTGTTACCAAGACATTTAGAATTGATTTATGAAATCAACAAAAGGTTTTTGGATGAAGTAACCATCAAAGTATATGGTGACCATCAAAAGATCAGTAGCCTTTCCATCATTGGGGAAGGTCCGAGGAAATTCATTAAAATGGCCAATTTGGCCTGTGTAGGAAGTTTTGCGATCAATGGTGTCGCTGCCCTGCATTCAGACCTGTTGAAAAAGACCGTTTTAAAGGACTGGTATGCCTACAGTCCGGAAAAATTCAGCAATAAAACCAATGGGGTTACCCCAAGGAGATGGATGGTACTGAGTAATCCAAAGCTTACAGCCCTCATCTCTGAAAAAATTGGGGAAAATTGGATCAAACATCTGGATGAACTGAAAAATTTGGAACAGTATGCCGATGATCCTGAATTCCAAAAATCATGGATGCAAGTCAAATTAGAAATGAAACAGGAGCTGGCCAAACGGATATTGGGTAAAACAGGTGTCAAAGTTGACCCCGAGTCAATGTTTGATATCCAGGTAAAAAGGATCCACGAATACAAGCGACAGCACCTAAATGTGCTTCATCTGATCACCTTGTACAATAGGTTGAAGCAGAATCCTAAAATGGATATGGTACCCCGAACCTTCATTTTTGCCGGTAAAGCGGCTCCGGGTTATAAAATGGCCAAACTGATCATTAAGCTGATTACCTCTGTAGGTGACTTGGTCAATAATGACCCTGATGTCAACCACCGTTTAAAGGTGGTTTTCTATCCCAATTACAATGTGACCAATGCCCAGCGTATTTATCCTGCAGCGGATCTTTCTGAACAGATATCTACCGCTGGAAAGGAGGCTTCCGGAACAGGCAATATGAAATTGTCCATGAATGGTGCCTTGACCATAGGTACATTGGATGGTGCCAATGTAGAGATCAGAGAAGTCGTGGGTGAGGAAAATTTCTTCCTTTTTGGATTGACTGCAGAAGAAGTTACCCAGAAAAGGAATGAGGGCTATGACCCTTACACTTATTATAAAAGTAACAAAGAACTTAAACTGGCCATTGATCAAATTGCTTCAGGCTATTTCTCTCACCTGGACGATAAAATCTTTAAAGATTTGGTCAATAACCTCATTTATCATGATCCTTTCTTGGTACTGGCAGATTATGAATCCTATGTTGCCTGTCAGGACAAAGTTTCTGAAGCATTCAGGGATAAGGCAGCATGGGCGAGAATGTCTATCTTGAATACGGCAAGAATGGGTAAATTCTCCAGTGATAGAAGTATCCGAGAGTATTGTGATGACATTTGGAAAGTGAAGTCTGTTCCTGTGCATTTGAACGGAGATTCTTAAAGGCTAATATTACTTGAGTAAGGTCTAAACGCCGAATCTTTTGTAAATTAAGCTTTCAATAGTTGTTCCCATAATGAAGGCTTGGTTACTCAATGGCGTTTCGGATTTGTCACAAACCAATTGTCCCTTGGTATTGGGAGAAATTCTGCTTCCAGTACCCAAGGGATATCAGGTTTTGATTAAGGTCTCTTGTTGTGGAATTTGCCATACAGAGCTTGATGAGATTGAAGGTAGGACAGCACCTCCTGTATATCCAGTGGTTCCCGGTCATCAAGTTGTCGGTACCGTAACTCAAAAAGGTGAAAATTCTTATAGGTTCAAAATCGGAGACAGGGTAGGAGTGGCCTGGATTTTTTCAGCATGTGGGGACTGTGAATATTGCTTAAATGGCATGGAAAACCTTTGTTCTTCCTTTAAGGCCACAGGCAGAGATGCCCACGGAGGTTATGCAGAATACATGCTAATCGATGAGCATTTTGCGTTTTTGTTACCTCCAACATTGAGTGATTTTGAAATTGCCCCTTTGCTTTGCGCGGGAGCAATAGGTTATAGGTCGCTCATGTTAACAGGATTGACCAATGGTCAATTTTTGGGACTTACGGGTTTTGGAGCCTCTGGCCATCTGGTGCTTAAAATGGCCAAATACCTCTATCCCAAATCGTCGATTTTTGTTTTTGCCCGCAGTAAAGAGGAGCAAAAATTTGCCCTTGAACTGGGTGCAGATTGGGCTGGGGATGTAGAAGCAGCACCTTCCCAATCATTACATGCTGTAATTGACACTACACCAGTTTGGAAAACTGTTTTAAGTGCTTTGTCACACCTGAGGCCAGGAGGAAGATTGGTCATCAATGCCATCAGAAAGGAATCTTCAGATCAAGAGGAGTGGCTGAAGCTCAACTATGAAAAGCAACTATGGATGGAAAAAGAAATCAAATCTGTGGCCAATATCTGTAGAAAAGATGTGGAAGAATTTTTGGACTTAGCTGCTAAAGTCCCTATTAAACCTGAAGTAGAAATTTACCCTTTTGAAAAAGCAAATGAAGCTTTGTTGGACCTTAAAATGCGACATATCAAAGGGGCAAAAGTGCTGGATAACAAAATTTAAATGGCGATTTCGCATTTATTAAAATCCTTTTTCGATAATCAATTTAATTACACTGATATCCCGCACTTGACACAAAATGATCTAAACTTCCTATTTTTTGATTAAAAAGAGGTGGTAAGTTACATTTCTTGATGAGGTATTTTTTTTCAAAGAAACATATAAAATCTAAAAAAGTGATTATTAATTACAAAAAACATAACAGAAGATACTTTCGAAAAATAGACAATTTTTAAATGAAAAATTTTTAATTTCTAATTTTTATTAAATAAATAAAATATTATTACATTTATACCATATTTTTCTGATTCTAGTAGACGGAATATTTGTACAAGTAATCAAAATGATTTTATCGAACTTTTTTTTAAAAGGAAAAATTTGGCAAATTATTGCTTTAGAGCTTAAGGTAAAATTTTGCATCCTAATTTTTATTCCTTTTTTAGTCATATCCTCAAATGCCCAAACACAACCTCCGAGTATCATCTCAGGGGTCACCTTCCAATGGGATGGTCCCCAAGCCACCTCTTCTTCACCGGCCAACTTGGTATCCATCACGGTGGACGATAAGGTATTTGATCAATTTTCGTTTCCGGACAGGTACGAGCTTACCCGTTTAGGAAATAGTGGGCACATTCAAAATAGATTAAATGAAAATGGTGTTTTAATTGAAAAAGCGAGTGACAGTCCAACTTGGAATGCCAATGCCTTAGCTGCTTTTTCCAGTGCCAACTTAAATTTCATTTTTGAGTCTGAAGGCAATGGACGAAACTTCTGTAGTGATTTTGACTTGGCATTGACCACGGATGCCCAGGTACAATCATTATATTATGATCAGCTGCAAATTGTCAATGAGGAAGGCATCATTGCAATTACTACAAGAAACGGTAATAGCTGTATCTATGTTGAAGTTTTGGGATCGGAGTATTTTGGAGGGCCTGAAGTAGTTTTGAGAAGGTTTTTTGCCAGGCCGGGACCTTCCATTTTTGGAGATTCATTTGGCCCCCCTGCTGTTGGGGCAGATTATTGGAGGTCAGGAAGAGTTAACGCCAATGATGGGAATATTGGAGTTGCACTGTTCAGACTGGATGAAGTGGCTCCTTTGGGCGCTTATATTTCCGGTGTAAGGTATGTAGGAGCTTCAAATAACCATGGAGATGGGAAAGTGTTTTTAATCAGGACTTCATCTATTGACCTAAGTGTAAAAAAAGCGGTCAATAACCCTGTTCCGAACCGTGGTGAAATGATTACCATTACCACAACAGCCATTAATAATGGACCTTTGAGTGCTACCGGCGTTCAGGTAAAAGAAACATTGGGTTCTGGTTATGTGGTAGTAAATGCCACCGCTTCTTTAGGTAGTTATAACAGTTTTACAGGCATTTGGAATATCGGTGCATTGGCTTATAACCACACAGCGACATTAAACATACAGGTGATTGTGGATGAGACGGGGGATTATTTCAGCACGGCAGAAATTTCTCCTACTTCAAATGATCCTAACCTGGAAAATAACACCTCTTCCATTTCAGCTGGACCTGCCAACTTAATTGAGGCCAATGATCTGGCCATTGTGAGTACCGCTAATAATTTGAATGCCGGAAATATTTTAAGCAACGATTTAATCAATGGAAATGGAATCTCTATTAGTGATGTAAATATCACTGCTTTAAGTTCTTCCAATGCTTTGGTTACTGTTGACTTTGAAACAGGAGATATTATTGTAGGTGCTGTCCCCAGTGGTATTTACACCATTGAATACACCATCTGTGAGGAAGGTACTGACACCCCGAATTCAAATTGTTCCTCTGCGGTAGTGACTGTTGAAATCCAGAATGTGATTCAAGCCAATGATGATCATATTAAAAGCCTAGCCAATAATCCTGAAGCAGGAAATATATTTGCTGACAATGGAAATGGGGAAGATACCATCAATGGCGAGGCAATAGGCATCGAGCAGGTTAGCATTACTAATGTGGTTTCTTCCAACCCTCTGATAAGCATTGATTTCAATAGTGGAAATATTTCTCTTGGGGGCGTTTCTGTGGGGACCTTCACGCTGGAATACACCATTTGTGAGAAAGGAACAGATCCGGAAAATTCAAATTGTTCTACTGCTACAGTGACAGTTGTTGTTCTAAGGGAAATCATGGCCAATGATGATTTCATAAGCAGTAGTGGAAAGAATTCTAATGCGGGCAATATTTTTCTGGATAATGGAAATGGTGAAGATTTACTAGGAGGAGAACCAGCAGGTATCGATAATGTAAACATTGTATCCGTAAGTCCATCAAGTCCATTGGTAACCGTTGATACTGAAACTGGAAACATTACTGTTGGGGATGTTCCTAGTGGTATATACACCATTGCCTATACGATTTGTGAAAAAGGTACGGATACGCCAAATTCCAATTGTTCATCAGCAATGGTTACTGTAGAAGTATTAAATCCTATCCTAGCCAATGATGATGAGATAAGCAGTACCTCCAACAACCCATCTGCTGGAAATATATTTGAAAATAATGGTAATGGAGAGGACCTATTCAATGGAGAAACTGCCAGTTTAGATAAAGTCCTTATTCAGTCTGTGACACCTCAAAATCCTTTGGTGACTGTTGAGAGTGAAACTGGAAAGATTAGTATTGGAGCTGTTCCAAGTGGGATTTACACCATTACCTACACGATTTGTGAAAAAGGTACAGAGACTCCAGAAAGTAATTGTTCTACAGCCACTGTAACAGTGGAGGTCCAAAACTCCATTGAAGCTAAAGATGATTTCATCATTGGAGCTCCAAATAATCCCAATGCAGGAAATGTTTTGGAGGATAATGGTAATGGACCAGATACTTTTAATGCTGCCCCTGCCACTTTGACTCAGGTCAAAATAGCTTCAATGAGCACTACTCACCCTGAGGTCACTATCGATTCTGCTTCTGGAACCATTAGAGTGGGTAATGTGAGCAGTGGACAGTATATCATTAACTATAGCATCTGTGAAATAGGAACGGAATCTCCGGAAAGCAATTGCGCCATAGCGACAGTAACTGTTATTGTTCAAAACATGGTAATTGCCAATGATGATACAGTCATTAGTACATCCAATAATGCCATAGCAGCTAATGTTTTGGAAGACAATGGTAATGGACCGGATACTTTTAATGGGGAGCCCGTAACCTTGCAGCAGGTAAGTATTACCGGTATCACTCCCTCTGACCCAGAAGTCACTATTGATCCTGTTACTGGAAATGTCATCGTAGGGGACGTTAGCAACGGTGCTTATGAAGTTCAGTATTCCATTTGTGAGAATGGAGCAGACCCCGCCAATTGTGATTCGGCCTTGGTAAGGGTCATGGTTGAGAACGAGGTTATAGTGATTGAAGCAAATGATGATCAAGTCCAACAGGTTCCGGGGATTACCGGTGCAAGTAATGTGATCAATGTATTTGACAATGACTTGCTCAATGGAAATCCAATCAAATCAGAAGAAGTGGTCTTATTGGTTGGGGAAAGCCCAGTTATGGAACCAATTTTATTTGTGGATTCGGAAAATAACCCAGCATCCAAAGTGGTGCTGAATCCTGATGGAAGTGTGGATGTGGCTCCGAATACAGAGGCAGGCACCTATAAATTAGTTTATACCATTTGTTCTTCCCAGGATCCTACAGTATGTGATGCGGCCACGGTTACCATTGTTGTCAATGTTTCTTCTATTAAAGCCAACGATGATAATTATGGACCATTTAACGGTATCTCAGGAGCTACCTTCGGAAATGTCCTTGAAAATGATTCCATTAATGGATTACCGGTTAAATTATCAGACATCCTTTTGACCTATATCAGTGGAAGTCCGGAATTGACCCTGAATGAAGATGCTTCTATTACTTTAGCTCCCAACACTCCTTCTGGTGAATACATACTTATGTACAGGATATGCGATGTGTCTGATCCCGACAATTGTGATATGGCTTTCGTGAATGTTATTGCAGTAGGGGAAGTGGACCTTGCCATAGAGAAAACTTCTAATGATATAGCAATATGGGGTTTGGAGGTGTTTGATTATTTCATCAGGGTTTCAAATTTAAGTGTGGCTGATGCCTCTAATGTGAGGGTGGAAGATCTGCTTCCTGAAGGAATTGTTTTCGAGTCCCAAGAAGTAATTAGTTCAATTTCAACTTTGGAGGTCAATTTTGACAGGCAGGAAAACAAATTGGTGTGGAATCTCCCACTTTTACCTGCCAAGGCATCAGTAGATATCAGATTAAGCGTATTGGCTGAAAATAATAACAGCACCAGGCCAATTCCTATCATTAATAATGTTACAGTGGCAGCAGAAGAGCCTGAATTGAACACAGAAAATAACAGCGCTACCGACATCAATGCCATTAATCCTTTCTTTATCCCCAATGTCATCACTCCCAATGGCAATGGCTTTAACGATACCTTCGAAATTGTGGGTATAGATAAATTTGTCAAAAATGATATCGTCATTTTCAACAGGTTTGGGGACCATATTTTCAAAACTGAAAATTATCAAAATGATTGGGATGCCCCAGGATTGGTGGCAGGTACCTACTTCTACTTATTTAGAGGGGAAGATAGGCAAGGTCAAAAGCAGGAATTTAAAGGATGGATACAAGTGATTAAAAAGTGAGGGTTTGATTTATGAAAAAGTATTTTTGTCATTTGCTTATTTTCTTTTTGTGCTTGGGGTTGGTTCCTAAGGATGCTTTTACCCAACAGCTTCCTCAATTCAGTCAATATATTTTCAATGGTTTGACCATTAACCCCGCTTACGCCGGCTATAAAAATCAAGGCTATATTCAAAGCACCTATAGAAATCAATGGGTAAATCTTCCAGGTGCCCCCCAAACTTTTTCATTGACCGGTGATTTTAGCCTCAATGATGGATTGGCCGGTTTTGGGGTGACATTTTTAAATGACCAAATTGGGGCAAATAGGACGACATCAGGACTCATTTCCTATGCCCATCGCATTCAGACAGGTGAAAACAGCTATTTGAGTTTGGGAGTCGGTGCCGGAGCAAGTCAATATTTCATTGATGAAAGTATGCTTAATCCAAAAGACCCACTTGATCCTGATTTATTTAATGATTCCCAAGTGATGTTCACGCCAAATATGAATACGGGATTGTTTTTTTATTCTGATCAGTTCTATGCAGGTATTAGTGCCTTTAATTTGGTGGGCAGGAGGTCATTGGAGCAGGAAGATATGGCACTTTCATTTCATGATATCCATTATTTCATCACTGCAGGGGCTATTTTACCAATCAATGACAGAATTGAGTTTAAACCCAGTTTCTTGATTAAAGAAGTCAAGGGAGCACCCACAAGTTTTGATGTCAATGGCATGTTTCTGTTTGTAGACCGGATATGGCTTGGGGCGAGTTATCGCGGCAATACCCGATTCATCACTGATTCCAGTTCCATGCTGAACAGTAGGACTGCGATGGCATTTCTTTTGGAAATTTTTGTTACCAGTGACCTGAGGTTAGGCTATGCGTATGATAAAAACCTAAACGCATTGGAAAACTTCAGGACCAATTCACATGAGTTTTCCATTGGCTATTATGTGACCAAAAGAGGTGCTAAAATTAAAAACCCAAGGTGGTTTTAATCTCGATGGAAAGTCTTATTCCTGATTCTTGGTCACATTTGCTCTTTTCCCAAATTTGGAAGGACTGCTTTTTCTCTCTGCTTCCTGATGTTGGGGTTTTCTCTCTTCTGAAGACCTTTCCTTTTTTTGAGGGCTTGATTGGGACTTGTTTGGTCCTTTTTTAGATTTGAAGTTTTTCTTTGAATGTTTTGGTTTATTTGAAGAAGTGGACTTTTGGTACTCAGGTCCAGCTTCAAAACCTTCTGGCAATGGCAGTTTGGGTACTTCTATGCCTATCAACTCTTCAATTCTTCTGAACTTGTATCTGTCCTTGTCATTGATAAAAGTGATGGCCTCTCCTTTACTGTCTGCCCTTGCGGTTCTTCCCACCCGATGAACATAATCTTCCGGATCGTTCGGGGTATCAAAATTGATTACCAATTCAATGCCTACCACATCTATTCCCCTGGATATGATGTCTGTCCCAATGAGGATTTTTAATGTTCTATTCTTGAACCTGGACATGATTTGCTCCCTTTCTACCTGGTCCAGGTCAGAATGGAAGGATTCCACATCAAATGATTTTTTAATCACCTTAAATAGGCTTTTTACCTTTTCCTTAGTGGAGGCAAAAATAATGACAGCTTCATAGGGCTTTTGTGAAAGAATATGTCTGACAAGGTCTTCTTTTTGGTGGTCGTAAACCAAATAAGCACCTTGGGTTACCCCTTCGGCAGTTTTACCTATGGCCAGGCTGATTTCTTCCGGCTCATGGAGTAGTTTTTTGGAAAACTGCCTGATTTTTGGAGGCATGGTAGCAGAAAATAAAATGGTCTGTCTCTTTTTGGGTAAGTAATTGACGATTTTTATAATGTCATCCGAAAAACCCATGTCCAACATCCTGTCTGCTTCATCCAAAATCAGATGCTGTATTTTATTGAATTCTATTTTGCCACTGGATAACAAAGCAATCAATCTGCCCGGTGTGGCCACAATGATCTCCGTTCCCGTTTCCAATGCCTTTTTCTGTTGCTCCCAAACGATACCATCTCCACCACCATAAACAGAAATTGAACTGATTCCCAAGAAATAAGCGAAACCCTGAATTTGTTGATCTATTTGGATCGCTAATTCTCTGGTCGGGGCAAGTATAAGAGTATTTAAGCCTGTTGAACCTGACTTGGCTATTTTATTCAAAACAGGTAGGATAAAAGCAGCCGTTTTACCTGTGCCTGTTTGTGCGCAGGCGATGATGTCACGCCCTTCCATGATTACTGGAATGGCTGATTCTTGAATGGGTGTGGGTTTTTCAAAACCCATGGCATCTAAACCTTCTGCCAGTTCATTTTCGAAATTAAATCGATCGAAATTATTTGTTTCCATAAATTAAGTATAATACATAGCCCAGGCTATGAGAACGAATTGTAAGGGCAATCTAAGTAACAATAACCAGTTGGGAATTCCTCTTACACCTTTTTGGTACATGTATATATTTGCAGGAAATACAGCTATCAAAAGCAATACAATGCCCCAGGCCGAGACTGACCTGTAAGATTCAAATAAGAGACCTATACCAAAAATAATTTCTAAAGCGCCGGACAGCAAGTTAAGGATTTTTGGTTGAGGAAAAAATGGCGGAATAATTTTGACGTACATTTTGGGTTTTATGAAATGCATGAGTCCGGCAAATACATAAAATCCACTCATAAGATACAGAAAAAATAGGGACATGTTTTTTTAAAGCGGTTTTAAATGGGTTATATTACGCAATACTGCCAAAATTGCAGCATGCTATAATCAAACAAATATAATAATTTCATGTAATTACCATATGATTATTTTAATGAAGCGCTTGAAGCGACCATTCCTTCTTGTGGGTTTTATTTTATTTTCTGCATTTCCTAACTATGCCCAGGAATTGTACCAAATCAAAGGTGTTTTGAAAGATGGGCTATCAGATCAATTTATTAATGGTGCTGTGGTTACCCTAAGAGAAACGGCCTTTTCTGCTGTTTCCAGGGATGCAGGTACATTTAATATTGCGAATGTATACAACGATAGATTTATATTAAACATCAATATTTCTGGTTATCAATCTTATCAGGCACAAATCAATGTAAAAGGTGATTTGGATTTAGGGGTCATAACCTTGTTTCCTATGGGATATGAAAACCCAGAAGACCTGGCCTTGCAGAAAACCATCCGAGCAACGAATATTGCCGAGCTTTTTTCCAAAAGGCCAAATTTCATTGGTGGTAATCAGGTTTTTGGTATCCCCCCAGAGCCTAAACGATTATATGGTAATTATTACCTTGATCCAAAATGGAATAAGGCTTCTGTTTTGCTGTACAGGGACAATGAGTTGATGGAAGGGTATTTTGTACGATATAATATCAGTTCAAATAATTTTGAATTAAGGGATGCAGAAGCCGATCAGGTTACGGTTTTGCCTGGACTTAGGGTGCAAAATTTAGTTTGGATAGACAGTGAACATAATGTGCCAAGATATTTCGTCAATGGAATGGACTTTAAGGAGGATGGCTCTCCCATTTCAGGTTTTTTTGAAGTATTGGTTGAAGGACAACTTCCTTTGTTACGAAGAACTATTGCTACCATCAAGCAGTCCAATTACAATGAAGCATTGATGATCGGGCAACGAAATGATGAAATTGTAAAGCGAAATACGTACTATTATCTTAAGGAAAAGGAGGTAATTGCCATTCCTAAACAAAAGAAGAAGTTTTATAAAATTTTTGGTGATAAGGCAGAGGAAATTGAGAATTTCGTAAAAGAAAATGCTGTAAATATCAAACAGCCAGCTGGATATTTTAATGTCTTTACATTCTATAACAGTATGTTTGATGGCTATGAACCGCTTATTCCTAAACTTATTGACAATTAATTTATGAAAAAAACTGCCTTTATTTTCTTAATTTGTTGTTTATCTGCTTCACTCGGTGCTCAAACTACCCAAAAGCCCCCGCTACACGGTAAACATTGGATGGCAATAACGGGTAAGCCGCTTGGTGCGACTGCAGGAGCCATGATATTTTCTCAAGGAGGGAATGCCATAGATGCCTCCTGCGCCATGTTGGCTGCTGTCTGTACCATGTGGGATGTTCTGAGTTGGGGAGGTGAAACACAAGCCTTAATTTATAACCCTCATACCCAAAAAGTTATCGCTATCAACGCAATGGGAATAGCACCAACGGGTGCAACCGTTGATTTTTTTAAAGAGAAAGATATGCAATATCCACCTGAATTTGGACCATTGGCGGCGACAACTCCAGGAACTCCAGGTGGTTTAATGACCATGCTGGCAGAGTACGGTACCATGAGTCTGGAGCAGGTACTTGCACCTGCCATGGAAATGGCTAAAGGATACCCAATTGAAGCGCAAACCGCCAATATGATTGAAAACAGAAAGGATTTGATCAAGGGTTGGCCCCATTCAAAAAAGGTTTTTTTGCCACATTTGGGCGAAGAACGTGAAGCCCCACATGCAGGAGAGATTTTTGTTCAGGAGGATTTATATCAGACTTTAAAGAAACTCGTAGATACTGAAAAAGCGGCGCTTGCAGCAGGTAAAACAAGAAAAGAGGCTATTTATGAAGCCTATGATCGTTTTTATAAAGGAGATATTGCAGAGGAAATCGTAAGGGGTACCCGGGAACAGGGTGGGTTGTTCACTATGGAGGATTTGTCCAAATGGAAGGTCAAAATTGAGGAGCCTTTGAGTACCAATTACAAGGGAATAGAGGTCTATAAGTTGCAGGAATGGACACAAGGACCCGTGCTTCTGCAAACTTTAAATATCCTGGAAAATTTTGACCTTAAGTCAATGGGTTACAATTCGGCCAATTACATCAATACGGTTTATCAGGCGATGAACCTGGCTTTTGCTGATAGGGACTTTTACTATGGTGATCCGGATTTCAGTCCTAAAAGTCCTATGAAAGGATTGCTGTCCAAAGAATATGCCAAGCAAAGAGCCAAACTCATTCAAGAGAAAAATGATCCGGAAATGGGACCAGGGGACCCTTATCCTTTTCAGAATGAAAAAAACCCATTTCTTCACTTACTCGAAAAGAGAAAGAATGATTTAGCCTATTACCAGCCTGAGCTCCCTATTCAGGGACCTGATGACCCATTCCTAAAGCAGTTTCAGTCTGGCACTACTTCCATTCAAGCAGCTGATAAGGATGGATGGGTGGTTTCCATCACCCCATCAGGTGGTTGGATTCCAGCAGTAATTGCCGGGAATACAGGTATTGGCTTAAGCCAAAGAATGCAAAGCTTCGTGTTGGATGAAGCGCTAAACCCTTTCAATTTACTTGAGCCCGGGAAAAGACCAAGGGTAACGCTGACGCCAAGTATGGCCTTGAAAGATGGTAAGCCTTTCTTATCTTTTGCAGTGCAGGGAGGAGATACGCAGGATCAGGATTTGTTACAACTCTTTCTTAACATGGTTGAGTTTGGTATGACGGTACAGGAAGCCTCCGAAGCCGCTAACATTCACAGTTATCAAATGCAGTCTTCTTTTGGGGCGCATGAATCCAAACCAGGTTCAATTACCCTCAATTCAGCAGTTCCGGCCTGGGTAAGGAATGACCTTAAAAATAGGGGATATAAAATGAATTTTCTCGAAAGAACTTCAGGCCCCTTGAATGCCATTTGGTTTGACTGGAAACATAGCAGTTTCTGGGGAGGGTCAAGTAACCATGGTGAGGATTACGGAATTGCCTGGTAAAAAAGAAGGGGGATGCTCAAATTAGCTTCCCCTTTTTTTATCGAACTGCATTCTCTAAAGTAGCCAAATATACCCATTTCTGATCACGCGATTTTAACCCCTTTTCTACAGCAGCCCTCTGTTCTGAGGTGGATTCCAAATCTTCATATTCCTGGGCATTAAAAAACTGTAAATAATCCTTGTAGACGTTCATAGTTAAATGGGTAGATTTTGCTTCACTTCCAAAAGGTAGGGCTGTCCTCAGAAGACTCCAGTGTCCCATTAAGCCCTTATTTATCCGGCTTTGGTGAATGGGAAGGAAAACTTCTTTTTCAGCTTTTTTCATATTCCTGAAATTTACCCTCTACCGCCTTCATGAGGTCAAAGGAGGCCAATGTTCCCCTTCTAAACTGAAAACTGTCCTGAGATGTAGCTATTTGCTGCATATAGGATCGCTGCGCAAGGTCCATACAGTTGTTAGCAGCCTCTAATTTTTGTTTTACCTGATTTTCATTCATATGAGGATAGGCTATCATGGCATATTTCACCAAATCCTGCTCATCTAATCCGCTCATCATGGATACAGGGTTATTATAATAGGTGACAGCGATATATTGAAACTCACTGGGATCGGCTCCTGATTGCAGCGACCAAAGGTCCCAGCCAATGATTTTTTTATCATTTATAGCACCTTGGTAAATTTTTTCCATAAACTCTTTATGGGCCATAAAATCGTAGGTCTGATTGGACTCCACCTTAATGAACTCAAAAACCAAGTATCGGGTCTCTTGGCCAAAGGTTATGGCTACAGTGACCATAATGGCAGCAATGGTTGAAATGATCTTTTTCATAGTGGTTACTTTAGTTTTGGAAATTATCAGATACACTAAAATTTAAGAATAAAATTTTAAAAAACATAATTATTTATTCATCAATAACATGTGAATTTACAATTTGGTAAAATTTACCGCATTTATGGAAATTTTAAAAAATTGTAGGGACAAGGGAATATTTGACTTTGATAAAAGCCCAATACTTAGTAGATTTTGGAAAATTGATATATACTATGAGTCTTTCCAGAAGAGATTGGTTAAAAAGTGCTTCGCTTTTAGGAAGCATAACCATGCTTACAGGTGCTGCCTCTATCGGAAAATTATCTGCAGAGGAAATTAAAAAATTCAATCCAAGACCTTTCGATACCCCCATCCGTTTGGGTTCCAATGAGAATCCATATGGCCCTTCGGATGCTGTAAGAAAAGCTATGAGGGATAATTTTGACATGGGCTGCAGGTATCCATGGGCTTACAATGCCCCATTGCGCGAAATGATAGCCCAAAAGGAGGGTGTCACACCGGATCACATTGTTTTGGTAGCTGGCTCAACAGAGGGGCTTAAAATTACGGGAATCACTTTTGCCGGAAGGGGGGATGAGATCATTTCAGGTTTGCCCACCTTTTTGTCCATGATGGAATATGCGAAAATTTGGGGTGCTGATATCAATTGGGTTCCATTGGATAAGAATCTGGATTATGACCTAGAAGAAATTGAAAAGCGTATCACGGCAAAGACCAAATTAGTATTTCTCTGTAATCCCAATAACCCTACCGGTAAATTGCTCCCTGCCAAGAAGGTATTGGATTTCTGTGAAACAGTCAGCGAAAAAACCATGGTATTCAGTGATGAGGCCTACTACGATTATATAGAGGATCCCGATTACCCCTCTATGGTCGATTTGGTGAAAAAAGGAAAGAACGTTATTGTTTCCAGGACACTATCCAAAGTTTATGGTCTGGCAGGTATTCGGTTGGGCTATATGGTGGCCAAACCTGAAATAGCTGCCAAGTTGAATGAAAGGGTGGTGGCCAATACCAATATGATGGCAATAGTAGCCGGGAAGGCCGCACTGGAAGATGATGATTTTTACCAATTTAGCTTAAATAAAAATTTGGAAGCCAGAAAAATGATTGAGGCTACCTTGGATCAACTACAACTCGAATATCTTCCCTCCCAGGCTAATTTTGTGTTCTTTCATGCCAAACAAGATGTCAGAAAATTAGCCGAAGTAATGTTGTCTAAAGGGGTCATCATCGGAAGGCCTTTTCCTCCTTTGGACGATTGGTGCAGGATTAGCACGGGAACAATTGAGGAAGTTGCATTCTTTAATCAAGCATTATTGGAAACCCTGGGCTGATGAGATTGGATTTCAACCTCTTGCTGGAAGACGATCAATTACTTTTGAGACCGGTTGAAGTAACTGATGTTAACAAATTATCGGAACTGACTTCTTCTCCTGAACTTTGGAAATTCTTTACCTATGACCTGAGTCAGTCAGAAGAATTTAATGCTTGGCTTAAGCCAGCCTTTGAAAAACAAAGGTTACAATTGGTTGCTATGGAAAAATCCGGACATCAATTGATTGGTACCACGGCTTTTGGTAACTATTCAGAAAGAGATAAAAGAATAGAAATTGGCTGGACCTGGCTTGGAAAACCTTATCAATCAATAGGTCATAATCAGACTATGAAAAAACTAATGCTTACTTATGCATTTGAATTCATGGAACTTGAAAGGGTAGAATTTAAAACTGATGTACTAAATCTGCAGGCAAGAAAAGCATTGAAGAACATTAATGCCATAGAAGAGGGGGTACTAAGAAGCCATACTTTGATGACCAAAGGTAGGAGAAGAGATACGATATTTTACAGTATTCTCAAAAATGAATGGCCTTTTGTCAAAAGAGAGAATGATTGGTGATTTTAAGCTTTTGAATAAAAAAAGCACAAAGTATTGCGCTTTGTGCTTTTTTCAATAAGGTATTTTCAATCATACTTTTGGTAGGTTCCATCCATTGTGGTACTCTGCTTTCATCAGTGCATTCGCATCCGCATCTGTAAATTGTCCTTTTCCAGCATCCCAATAGATTTTTTTACCAGTTTTATAGGCAATATTTCCCATTTGGGCATTGATGGCAGCTATACTACCGGTTTCAATACCACAGGTCAGCTTAGTTGGGTCATTTTGCATGATGGCATCTACAAAACCCTGGGCATGCAACTCCAAGGCATTGCCACTAGGTCGGATTAATGAAACTTCCTCCAATTTATTGATGCGCTGACCATCTTTGTTTTCGGTTTCAGGAATGACACGCCATCCTCCTCTGTTTACAACCAATGTACCATTGTTACCAATGAAGGCGATTCCTTCTGTGGTTCCATAATTACCGCCATCGATGCCCGTAGCATGCTCCCAAAGCATATTAAACCCATCATACTCATAAACAGTCTGTAATGTATCAGGCGTTTCTGAAGCATCATCAGGATAGGCAAATTTACCGCCAGAGGCCATTACTGACTTTGGTGCAGTGACGCCCATCGCATAAAGGGCAATGTCTATTTCATGTACTCCCCAATCTGTCATTAATCCCCCGGCATAATCCCAAAACCATCGAAAATTAAAATGAAACCGGTTGGTGTTAAATGGACGTTTGGGAGCAGGACCTAACCACATAGCGTAATCGACACCATTTGGAACAGGTCCATCAGGCATGACAGGAACTGGTTTCATCCATCCCTGATAAGCCCAAGTCTTTACCAGTCGGATCTGTCCCAATTTTCCGGACCGTACATAATCAATGGCTTCCGCATATTGGGAACCGCTTCTTTGCCATTGCCCAACCTGTACCATTTTTCCATATCGCTGTTTTGCTTTAACCATCAAATTGCATTCTTCTATGGTATTGGCAATGGGTTTTTCTACATAAACATGCTTTCCAGCAGATAGACTGTCCACCATATTCAGGCAGTGCCAATGGTCAGGTGTCCCAACAATTACGACATCAATATCTTTGTCTTCCAACAATTTTCTGTAGTCTTTGTAAAGCTTGGGTTTTTTGCCCCTAAGCTGATCTACATCTGCTGAGCGTTGGTCAAGTACACTTTGGTCAATGTCAGCCAAGGCGACACAGTTTACATTGGGGATTTTTAAGTGTGCATTCATATTGGACCAACCCATACCTTTGCATCCAATAACAGCAAAGTTAAGTTGGTCTGATGGGGCCACTTTTCTGGCCAGATTTCGAAGGCTTTCGGCTTCCACAATTCCTGGAATGCTGATTCCTGCGCCAGCCAGTAGGCTTGTTTGGATAAATTTTCTTCGAGAGGTCATTTTGGATAAAGGTTTAAAGGTTATTACAACAAAGAATTTTCAATATAATATTTTTGTATGGATCTGCATGAAGCATAAAAAACATTTGTGCATCCCACCACCAAAAGCTTCAATTCAAAAAAGGAAGCTAATCCTTCTTTAGAAATTAACTTATACCAATTCCAAATTTGGTGGCATAAATGGCTTTTACTAACTTTTTATCTAGGATATAGTTAATTTCGTTAGGTTATTGTAGCCGATTTTTCCTAATTTGGAGATATAGACTTAGTCAAAATTAAATTTGAAATATGGAAATGAAAAGTAAAGAAATCGTCACTTTGAAACGTTCTCTGCTTCATGATACTGAAAAGCTTCTGAACCAACAGATAGAAATGGAAGGTAAATCTTCCGCATATTATCTGTCAATGGCTTCTTGGTGTCAAATGATGGGCTATGAGAATGCGGCCAAATACCTGTATACCCATGCAGATGAAGAACGCATGCATATGATGAAGATATTCCACTACATCAATGAAGCAGGAGGACATGCCATCCAACCCGAAATTACAGGAATTAGGCATCATTTCAACTCATTGAGAGAAGTATTTGAATTGATTCTAGAACATGAAATTCAGGTCACAAAGTCCATTAATGCAATCGTAGACCATGCATTTTCAGCCAAGGACTTTGCGACTTTCAGTTTTATGCAATGGTATGTAACCGAACAAAGAGAAGAAGAAACACTGGCCAGAAGAGCAGTGGAATTATTTGAAATTATTGGTGAGGCCGGTGTAGGTCTATGGACCATAGACCAGGAATTGGGTAAGTTACATGCTACTACAGCTTCCCAGGAAGCATAGAAGGATTTGACTTCAGTACAGAAGCGGCCAAGGCCGCTTTTTTTGTGCCCATATTTTTTCATAGATTTAAGGAAAAAATAAATAGATGGTCAATAAGCTAGTCAAAGTAGATTTTTTTGGGAAAATGCTCTTGAGGATAGGCATTGCTCTGTATATGTGGTCAGTAGTACTTTTATCCTTTAAGTTTGATAAAGAAAACTTATGGATGGCTTTGTTGATGGCTTATTTGGTGGTCATTCCAGGACTATCACTTTTGCATTATAGGAATGCCAAGACCGGATTGATAGGAGGAATAGGCACTTTGTTGTTTTTTCTTGCATCATCAATCGTTTTGATTGTCACAGATCTGTCAGCAAACGTAAGCTGGACGCTAATTTATTTGCACATCATTAAAGACATACTACTGCTTTTTGGTAGTTTGATATTGATAGGAGAGTCATTAAAAGAAATAGTAAAGGATAGAATTACCGCTCCTTTTCCCAAATAATTGCTTTAGCGTTGAGAATATGAAATTTAAATTAACCCTTTTGAAAAGTGCATAGAAGAGAATTCAATAGATCATTAGTCAGAATATTTTTATACTGGAGTATATTGTCCATGCCACTGGTATTTGTTTCCTGTAAAAGCTCAGATAGGCAGGACTTAGAAGAAGAGGCTGTCCCATCAGAAGCACTTAAACCCCAAGGCATGGTTTGGATCCCTGGAGGAGAATTTTACATGGGTACCAATGAAATGGAATCCTATGCAGTAGAAAGGCCAGCAGTGAAAAAAAAAGTGAAAGGGTTTTGGATGGATGAAACTGAAGTAACCAATGCGCAGTTTGCAGAATTTATCCAAGCTACCAGCTATGTGACGGTGGCCGAGCGTGCCATAGATTGGGAAGAATTAAGGTTACAGTTACCGCCGGATACGTCTAAACCTGATGATGAACTCCTGCAACCGGGCTCTTTGGTCTTTGACCCACCTTCCCAACCTGTAGCTTTAAATGATATCAGCCAATGGTGGAAGTGGGTTACAGGAGCCAATTGGAAAAACCCTGAAGGTCCAGGAAGTAGTATTAAAGGAAGGGAGGACCATCCCGTAGTTCATATAGCCTATGAGGATGCCGTAGCTTACGCTACCTGGGCTGGGAAAAGACTCCCTACAGAAACAGAATGGGAATATGCAGCCAAAGGCGGAAGGGTGCATGAACGATATGCCTGGGGTGAAGCGTTCAAGCCAGGGGGTGTCTTTATGGCCAATACCTTTCAGGGGAAGTTTCCACATCAGAATGTAGCGGAAGACGGATTTGAAGGAACAGCACCTGTAAAAAGTTTTTCGCCAAACGATTTCGGATTGTATGATATGATTGGTAATGTTTGGGAACTGACCTCTGATTGGTATGATGCCATTTCATTTGCCCGCATTGCAGGAGATGCCCCGGCGCTGGATTCCAGTATAAATTTGTGCTATAATCCCTCCAACCCATTTGCTCTGGAAAAAGTAATCAAAGGAGGATCTTTTCTATGTGCTGATGACTATTGTATCAATTATAGACCATCTGCCCGTCAAAGTCAGGCATACGACAGCGGAACCTCTAACATAGGATTCCGCTGTGTAAAAGATATTGAATAGCGTTCAATTATTTAGGTAGGCTTTCAAGAACCAATTTAACCAAGTCGGCCTTTTTCTCATTTTTGATCCAACGGGTCACGATGATTAAGTCGTTTTCTTCATCTACATAGACCATATTGGTACCTGCACCTAAATGAAAAAAAGCAGATTCAGGTGCTGCTGGAATTTCTTTACGTTCAGTGTTGAGAAAATAATTCATGAAACCATAATTGCTTTGAACTGAAGTAGGCGTCCTGGATTTGTTTATCCATTCTTCTGATATCAATTGTTTGCCATTCCATTTCCCTTGATGAAGTGTAAGGTAGCCAAACCGTGCTTGGTCATAAGCGCTTATAAATAATCCACCTCCCCAGTGGGAACCCCCGCTTACAGATTGTACAACCTGTCCGTCTAAGACAATATATGAATTCTCATATCCTGTCCATCTCCACGTTGGGCTGGCCCCAATTTCATCCATGATATGTTCTTTTAAAACTTGTGGAAGAGGTTTTCTCCAGACATTCAATATGGCCAATGCCAAAACGTTCACACGGGTATCATTGTATTTATACACCGTGCCAGGTTCATGCCTAGTTCTTGTCAGCCACGTTGATGAATTACCCTGGGGCCTATCTGCCCAGTCCGGCTTTCCCCAAAGGCTGCCCTCCCAATCAGAAGTTTGTCTCAACAGGTGCTCCCAAGTAATCTTTTTATTGTGATCGGTAGCAAACAATTCAAAAATATCCTCTTCATACAAATGGTCTGCTTTATTCATTAATTGTTTATGAGGGTCATAAGGTATGATCGGTGCCATGTAAGGATATACTAAGTCTTTTTCACTTTTTATCAGCCCTTTGTCATAAGCCAAACCCACTGTGGTAGATAGAATGCTTTTTGCAACACTGAAAGTAAGATCTACCCTGTGGGGATCTCCCCACTTACCCACAACATAACCTTTGTAGATAATCAGACCCGTAGCTTCTCCACGGTTTTTCATTGGCCCGATGGGGTAGCCAAAAGGCTCCCTTCCAAAGGCACTTTGATAATGGGCCATTTTCAGGTTTTTAGCTGCTTCACTTTCTTCCTGAATGGCAAATGAAATGGCTTCCTGGAGTTTTTGTGTATGTATGCCCAATTCCTGGGGAGTTTTTTCCTGCCATTCACCAGCTTCAGGAAAGTATGTCCCTTGCGCATAAAGAACAGGTATGGAAAAAACAGTTAAAATCAGGAAATGAATGAATGGATTAAGTCTCATGGAATTTTTTTTATGTAAATTATGGTTTATTGGCAATTTCTAAAATCAATTTTACAGGATTCACTTTATTTGAATTGTAATTGGTCAGTGAAATGAGAATATTTAAAACCGATACGAAACAATTTATGGTGGATTTGGTCTAATTGTTATACCTAAGTTTTATGAAGAAAGAACAAACGATTTATATCATAGGAGCGGGGATTTCAGGTTTAATCGCTGCTTACGAACTGGAAAGGGCAGGGTTTAGCCCTATCATCCTTGAAGCTTCAGATGGCGTAGGAGGTAGGGTTAGAACGGATGAGTTTAAGGGCTTTTTACTGGATAGAGGATTCCAGGTATTATTGACTGCTTATCCTGAGGCCCAAAGGTACTTGGATTACGAAGCCTTACATTTGAAGAATTTTGAACCAGGTGCCCTTATTTTAAAACCCGGAGATGCATTCAGTATCAGTGATCCCTTAAGAAATCCTGGTCAAACATTAAGCATGGCTTTTTCACCTGTAGGCTCACTATTCGATAAAATTAAAATCTATCAATTGACCCAGTCACTAAAGCAAAAGACAGAGGAGGAAATATTTTCTGAAAAATCAACCACAACCTTCCAATTTCTCAAAGATTATGGTTTTTCGGACAAAATCATCAATAATTTTTTTAAGCCTTTTTTCCGAGGTATTTTTCTTGAAAATGAGCTGAGTACTTCCTCGAGAATGTTTAAGTTCGTATTTAAGATGTTTTCCCAAGGATTTGCAGCTGTCCCTGAAAAGGGTATGCAAGCGATACCAGAACAGTTAAAAGAGAAATTGACCAAAAGTCAAATCCGATTAAATACTCCCGTCAAGCAAGTCGAGTATGGTAAAATATACCTGAGCTCTGGAGATGTTCTGGAGGCTGACAGTATCATTATTGCTTCCCGGCCTGATCGAATTTTACCACAACTTCAAGGACAGTTTAAGCCTTCTAGGAAAGTAGTAAACATGTATTTTTCAATTGAACATTCTTTTATTGCCCAACCTAAAATTGCCCTGGTTACTGATGATCAGTTTTTGATCAATAACTTGGTGTTTATGACAGATGTAAGTTCTGCCTATTCCCAAAATAACAAAGCGCTGCTTTCCGTGTCTATCACCAAGCCAGTAGAAGTGGATGATAAATTGGCCAAGCTGGTAGCGATTGAACTGTCCGCTTTGACCAAAATCAGTGCTGAATTTTTTGAACATGTGAAGACTTATATTATTGAAAATGCCTTACCAGATGTAGATGATATGGCTTACTCCCTTGCTGCAGGCAATACAAAAGTGAGTGACGGGGTGTTTTTGGCAGGAGACTATATGCTCAATGGCTCTATTAACGCTGCCATGACAGCAGGCAGGAAAGCCGCTGAAGCTGTTATATCAAGTTATCAAACGGTTCATTGATTGAAAAAGACAATAGCCATAGCAGGAGCCGGGGGCTACATAGGAAGATGGTTTATCCAGCATTTTAAGGATAAGTATCATATTATAGCCTTAAGTAGAAGTGAGGCCATCAATAACCCGGAACCATCTGTAGAGTGGCGGAAAGTGGAGCTTTTTTCCATTACTTCTACTTCGGAAGTTTTACAGGGCGTAGACTATGCCATTTATCTGATTCACTCTATGAGTGCATCCACTCGGCTTAATCAAGGTTCTTTTCAGGATACAGACCTTTTATTGGCTGATAATTTTGCCAGGGCAGCAGCGGCCAATGGGATTAAACAGATCCTTTATCTTGGTGGTATCCTTCCAAAAGAAATTGGGGAAAACAATATTTCTGTGCATTTGCAGAGTCGATTAGAAGTAGAAAAAACGCTGGGTTCAAAAGGCACTCCTGTAACCAGTTTAAGAGCAGGTATTATTGTTGGCCCAGGTGGTTCTTCTTTTGAAATGATCCATAACCTGATAGCAAGATTACCTGTGTTGATTTGCCCAAAGTGGACACTCTCTCAAACACAGGCTATTTCCCTGAAGGATACTTTGGAAATTATGGATAAGTGTCTCGGAGATAAGGAATTGTTTAATAAAGCCTTCGAAATAGGTGCTCCAGAGGTGCTTACATATAAAGAAATGTTGGAAAAAACAGCCAGGGCTATGGGGAAAAAGAGATTGATTTTTTCCGTTCCCATATTTTCAGTTGGACTATCTAAACTTTGGGTAAGTTACTTTGGAAAAACACCTGCTAAATTAGTATCCCCATTGGTGGAAAGTCTCAAGCATACGCTAACGGTTTCGGAAGAACACGCTTTTGGTAACAGAAAATCTGATTATTTGGATTTTGATCAAAGTGCAAAAGAAGCTTTGGATGAAAGTGTACGTCTGCCAAAACTTCCACAATTCAAAAGAGATAAAGATGTCAAGAATACGGTTAGAAGTATTCAACGCCTGCCCAATACCAGACACAGAAGCGCCATTTGGGTAGCAAACCGGTACAAAGTTTGGCTCCCCACTTTTTTCAGTTTTTTGATCAATGCCAAGGAAAATAAGAATGGAGATATAGGTTTCTATCTTCTAAGAAGTTCAAAGCCTATGTTACAACTTACATGGATTCCTGATCGTAGTGATGTAAAGAGACAGTTGTTTTATATTACTGGAGGTTGGTTGGTCAAACGATTTGATTATGGCTGGTTGGAATTCAGGGAAGTAATGGGAGGGAAATATATGATTTCTGCTATTCATGAATTTGTACCCAGACTACCTTGGCTGGTTTACGTAAATACTCAGGCAAGGATACACCTGTGGGTAATGGACCGATTCAAACGTTATCTCGAAAAATATAAGTTTGAACAGTAAGAAAATCTTCACTTAAGCTTGTAAATTTACGTTAGAGGTTACGGCACAAATAATACGCAACCTGCTTTAAAAATCTGAAAAGTATGAAAACTCTGGAATTTAGAAATGGAGATAAATTACCGATGATTGGTTTGGGCACATGGAAATCTAAACCTGGGGAAGTTTATCAGGCAGTATTATGGGCCATAGAAGCCGGTTACCGGCACATTGATTGTGCAGCTATATATGACAATGAGAAAGAAGTAGGTAAAGCCTTAGACTATGCTTTCAAAAATAATTGGGTCAAAAGAGAAGAGCTTTTTATCACCTCAAAGTTATGGAACAGTGCACATAGACTAGAAGATGTAGAGCTCGCACTAGCCCAAACACTTAAAGACCTTAGGCTGGATTATTTAGACCTATATTTGATACACTGGCCGGTTAGTTTTAAGCCAGGTGTAGGTTTTGCACAGACAAGAGAGGAATTTTATACCTACAGCGATGTACCATTAAGCCAAACCTGGCAAGGTATGGAACAATGCCTTGACATAGGTTTGGTAAGGCACATAGGAGTTTCTAATTTTAACATTTCCAAATTGAAGGAAATCATAGATAACAATAGCATAATTCCTGAAATGAACCAAATTGAACTTCATCCATTTCTTCAACAAAATAAATTGGTAGGTTTCTGTAAGGAACATGGTATACTATTAACCGCTTATTCTCCTTTGGGTTCTTCTGATAGGTCAGCCTCTATAAAAAAAGCAGATGAACCCAGTTTGCTTAATAATTCCACCATTCTGGATATAGCCGATAATAAAGGAGTCAGTGCAGCACAAATTTTGATAGCTTATACCCGGCATAGAAATATTGCAGTAATTCCCAAATCAGTCAATAAGGAAAGAATTGCACAAAATTTAGCTTCCTTGGAAGTAGCGCTCAATGAGAAAGAAATGACAAGCTTAAATGATATAGGTATAAACTACAGGTTTGTAGATGGAAGTTTTTTCACCAGTCCCCAAAGCCCTTATAGCCTGGATGACCTTTGGGAAAGAGAGTAAAAAATGATAAAAAGAATAAAAAAACTTACTGTATTTCAAATATTATCCGATAGTATCAAGGATTTCACCTCTGGTGAATCTATGGGTTTAGCTGCTGGTACGGCATTTTATACTATCTTTAGTTTACCTGCTTTACTTATCATTATCTTGAATATAGGAGGTACTTTTTATGCAGAATCTGAAGTGAAGGATGAGTTGCTTGTGCAGGTTGAGGAATTGGGAGGAGAAGAGAGCAGAATTACGCTTGAGGAAATTTTAAAAAATTTCTCCATGGAAGATAGGGGTGTAATTCCAAATACGATTGCTATTTTTATCCTTGCTTTTAGCGCGACCACCGTCTTTGTTAGTTTGCAAAATGCAATCAATCACATTTGGCATATTAAACCCAAACCTGAAAAAGGCATCCTTAAATTTATCATTAATCGCCTATTGAGTTTTTCATTGGTGGCATCGATTGGATTTATCCTTATTATTTCTTTGATCTTGGATGCTGCTTTGGTGGTGATCAATCAGTACATTAAAGATTATTTGGTCGACCTTAACCTGAATACAGTAGCCATAGTTCATTATGCCATTACACAGGCTGTTTTGGTAGTCATTTTTGCCTTGATGTATAAAATACTACCTGATGCAAGGGTTAGGTGGCGTGATACTTGGATGGGGGCAATCATTAACATGCTCTTGTTTGCCTTGGGTAAATACCTTATCGGATTGTATTTGGGAAATAGTGATATTGGATCGGCTTACGGTGCTGCCGGTTCCCTTGCCATCTTATTGGTATGGGTGTATTATTCGGTAGTCATATTTTTATTTGGGGCCCAAATTACCTATTATATTGCCGAAAAAGTGGGAGGCAACATTATCCCACTTCCTCAAGCAGTGAAAGTGGAATTGAGAGAGATTGAAAGTTAAACCCGAAATATGCATTAGAATTTCTACGCCACGGCGCACAAGTTATTACGAGTCCAAAACACCTTAGAATCAAGCGCTTCGCTTCATTTAGCTCACTCACCATAGAAATGACTATGCTTCACTCGCTAAATGCTTGATTATTTTGTGTTTTGACCCCTCACTACGAACTCTAATACATAATCCGGGTTAAAGCAACCTCCTGACCAAAAATTCCCATTCTTCTTTAAGACTGGTTTGAGGCCTTTCTTCTGCAGACCTTCTGTACCAATAGTCTGCATTCCATAAATCCCCTTCCTTGCGATGAAGGTAGGCATGTACCCTCGCAAAAACTTTTCCTTCGGGACCATCTACCAGTTCGTGAGCCTTTTGCCAATTGCCATCGGCATCATGCCATAAAGCTTGCAAAGGCAGTGATAAGCCTTGGGGCATTTCTTTTTTTACGATGGATTCTGTGAATTCCTTGATGTCCATGATATTTTCATTTCTGTTAAAAGGGATAACCAATCCCAATATTGAAAACAGTTTGTCCTCTTTCGCCTAGAAAACTGTTGAAGAAATTTCCAAGAATGAATCTTTCACCTACAGGACGCGCAGGGTCTACCGCTTTGACCCCCATATCCAATCGTAAAACAAGGAAATCAAAATCCATTCTTAAGCCCAGGCCAGTTCCCACGGCAATCTCCCGCCAAAACCTACTGAATTCAAAATTCGCCCCTGGCCTGGAAAGGTCCTCCTGAAAGGTCCAGCTGTTCCCCAAATCTATGAAAAATGCGCCATCAAAATAACCATACAACTTTGACCTGAGTTCAAACATTCCTTCCAGAAGGATATCTCCTGGTTGTTCGAAACGGTAATCAAAAGTGCCATCTTCAAAAGTAGGAGGAGTAAAAGAACCCGGTCCTAATCGTCTGGGTTGCCACGCCCTGATCCCTGTACTACCACCGGCAAAAAAGTACTTTTCATATGGCAAGATGCCATCGCTGATCCCATATGGCCTGGCAAGACCCAAATTCAGGCGGTAAGCAAAGGTTTGTCTTCTTGAAAGTGGGATGAATCTCCTAAAATCAGACTGGAATTTTAAGAACTGAAAATAAGCCAGGCTTCTTGAATCAATAAATTCCCTGTTGACAAAATTCAAGGTAGTACCGCCACTTTCCAAAAATAACCTCCATAAAGATGACTTATTCCTCTGAAAGGCTCCGTATTGGTTAAAATTGATAATTACCTGTCCCGAGACACTACTGACATAGGAAGGTAAGAAAGAGTTGATTAGGTTATTGCCTTGGTTCTGTAATCCCTGTAATAAATCCCTGAATTCGTTGCTCAGGTTGGAACGGATAAAGTTAGCATCGAGGATATTGACGAGGTATTGCTGTCGGAGGTTCCTGGTATTCCAACTGTAACCCAAAATGCCATTGACACTTTCCCGAATATATTCAGGCCTATTGACGTAATTATACCCTATGAGCGTTCTGGTATTGGGATTGTACCGTCCAAATTTCTGTAAGGATTGGCTGCTAAGCGGAAAAAGGAATTGTGGAAAAATGATGGAAGCAGAAGTATTTAATTCACGGCTTCTAAAAACACCACCTTCACCGGTAAAAGAAACTACCCCTTCCAAACCTGCACGGAAAAAGAATTCAAATATCTCTGCACCCCGAAACAGGTTTCTGTTTCTCAGAGAATGGCTAAAGAATGGTCCTGGTATCTGTTCCGTGATACTAGCTCCCATTTGATTGGTAATTTGATATTTCTGGTTAGGTTGGGTATAGATCCTTGGTCTGAGGGTATTTCCCAGTGTATCAAAAGCTATATTGACAAAACGGAAAAGGTCTAAATTGGCCAATTGCCTTTGGGTCTCAATGACATCCCTTCGGCTATATAAATCACCCTTATTGAGAAAAATCCTTGATGCTATAATTTTTTCAGAATATTTGTCCCTGTAAAGTTCAAAATTAATATCCCGGAACTCCGTTTTGATGCCTTCGTCCACAAATTCAGAGGAAGGGGGATCTATGGAAAAGTACACAGAGTCTAAGAAATAGACCTGGTGAATATCTGCAAAGCTGGGTTTCCTAATGACTTGCTCAATGACTACGGATTTTTCAAGCGTATCCTTGTAAACATTGTATTCAATATAAGACCTGGAAAAAGTGTAATACCCATTTTCCTTAAGCAGATCTTCGACCCTTTGCCTTTCTTGACTGATGGCACTTTGGTTATAAATTCCCCGAACTTTAATATTGGTCCTCCTTTGGTTTCGCAGAAGGATTTCATAAATGTTTTCATCATCTGATCTGGTGTAAAAAGAGTCAATTTTGTACGGCTCGTTTTCAACAATCAAATAGGTGACAGTTGCTTTATTTCTCCTTTTTTCCACCGAGAAGTCCGTGCTCGCATCAAAAAAACCATTATTAAGTAGAAAATAGGCCATTTGTCTGCTACTCTCCTCTGCTTTAGTACTGTCATAGATGACTGGTGGATTACCGGTTCGCATGAAAAAATTTCCGTACTCTAATCTTTTTTCCAAAGAAGCAATATTATTGTTCAGTTTAAACAATCGTTTTCTCTGCTTTTTGTCCAAACTTTCATTTTCTTGGATTTCAAGTAGTTCATTTCTTTCAGCTTCATATCGCTGTTTGTTTTCAAGGTGCTTTGTACTGTCATAAGTCCACTCTCCAAAACGGTAAATCGCTACACCCATGGAAGTATTTAACAAGGGAATTCTTGTATTTGGGCTTTGTCTTGAAAGGTTGAGCAATTCTGTCCGACTGGTTCTTTTGTTGCCTTCCACTTTTATATCATAAAGCAGGTATTCTCCTTCCTTTAGGCCTTTTGTCAAAGAACAGGAAGAAATTAAAATCAGTAGAAAAAGAAAGTTTATATATTTGGACTTGTTCACTACTCCGAAATTATCCGAATGTTAAGCAAAAATACGCTTAAGTTTATTAAATCCTTGCAACTGAAAAAATTCCGCAAACAGGAACAGTCATTTTTCGTCGAAGGCGCCAAAAATGTAACGGAATTGCTACAGTCTGATTTTGAAGTCACCCATCTTTTATGCACAAAAAAATTTGTTGAAGAAAATCATCATCTCCTTCCAAAGGTAGGAGGATCCTTTTATGAAGTCAGTCAGCAAGAATTGGAAAGCCTGGGAACATTTCAATCCAATGACACTGCGTTGGCAGTGGCAAAGACCAAAAGCAATGAAACATTTGAACTTGGCTCAAATGAATGGGTTATTGCATTGGATGATGTCAGAGATCCTGGAAACCTGGGTACCATCATACGAATAGCTGATTGGTATGGGATTAGGAAAATATTGATTTCTAAAGAGTCAGCTGATATCTACAATCCAAAAGTATTGCATGCCAGTATGGGCAGTTTTACCAGAATTCAATTTTTTATCACAGATTTGGCCAACTTTTTTTCTAAGGGGAATTATCCTGTCTATGGTGCCTTTTTGGAAGGAAAGAATATTTATGAGGTAGAATTTGGATCAGGAGGGATTATTTTAATGGGTAATGAATCAAATGGTATCAGTCCGGAAGTAGGGAAATTTGTCAGCCAAAAAATTACCATTCCAAGGTTTGGACAGGCAGAATCCTTAAACGTGGCCATTGCCACCTCCATCATTTGTGACAATGTCAAAAGACAGGAGCATATTTTTTCAAAATCAAAAAAGTAATGGCAAAGATAAGGGCTACTTTAAAGCGGGTTGGATTAAATAACTTTTTCTTTTTGTTGATCGCCATGATCTTTCTGGCCAAGTTTTTCCCTCACTGGGGAACTGCTGATAGCCCGGTTCCATTAAAGCTGATCACTGGAGCCGGTATCTCGGTGATCTTCTTTTTCTATGGTGTCAAGCTTAGTCCACAGAAACTTATTGATGGTCTTTCCAACTGGAAGCTTCATTTGGTAGTGCAGGCCACCACATTTCTGGTTTTTCCGCTGGTTATTTTAATCCTTTATTGGTGCTTTGGAACAGAAGGAAATTATCTGTGGCTGGGGACCTTTTATTTGGCTGCCTTGCCCTCTACAGTATCTTCTTCTGTGGTGATGGTTTCCATTGCCGGCGGTAACTTACCGGCTGCGATATTTAATGCCAGCATTTCCAGCATGGTTGGGATTTTTATCACACCGGTATGGATGGATTTTCTTTTGCCTGAGACGGCTGTTTCCTTTGACCTGACAGATACCTTTATCAAATTGAGTCTTCAGGTATTGTTTCCAGTCCTCATCGGACTTATGCTTCACCACCGGTTGATTGCTTTTGTCAACAAATACCAAAACGCCCTAAAAAATTTCGATCAAGGAATCATTCTTTTGATTGTATTTACGGCTTTTGCAGAATCTTTTTCAGAAAACATGTTTGAAGGCCACTCTGCGGGTGAACTTATTGGTCTTGGTGCTTTGATGTTGTTGTTTTTTGGTCTGATGTTATTACTGATGTATTTTATTTCAAAAGGGTTTAGATTTTCCAGGGAGGACACCATTACCGTGATGTTCTGTGGAAGCAAAAAATCCTTGGTTCAGGGCGCAGTGATGGGAAGGGTGATGTTTCCGGATCCAGTGGTATTTGGGGTTATTTTGCTGCCCTTAATGGTGTACCATACCCTTCAATTGGTAGCAGGATCAGCCTTGGCGCAAAAAATGGGGGAGTCTACTGGCAAATAGAGTTTAAATAAGCAAAAGATAATGGCTTCAATTATCTTTTTCCTTATTTTTTTTGGGCATAAACAAGGAAAAAATAAATCCAAACCCCACAATCAAGTGGAGAAGGATAAGCAGTAAAATAATTTTGGTACCTAAGTCCATAAGGTCTTGCTATTTACATAATGTTATTAAAACTGGTTAAAAAATAAAATGCTTTTTGGATGGGTGGCTTAAAAATGAAAAAAGCAGTGGTTTTTCCACTGCTTTAGTACAACATTATGTTAATACAACACCCTGAACCTGATGGTGCCTGGTATATTTTTCATGGCATCGATGACTTCCGGCGAATAAGCTTTGTCGATATCAGTGATCACATATCCTATATCTTCGTTTGTTTTTAGGTATTGGCCTACAATATTGATTTCATGCTTGGCCAGACATTGGTTGATTTTTGCCATTACCCCAGGCTCATTTTGATGGATATGGATCAATCTGTGGGCATCTTTTAAGAATGGCAATTGGATGTTCGGGAAATTCACAGAGTTGTATGTATTCCCTGTATTGATGTATTCCATGATTTTGCCAGGAACAAATTTTGCAATATTTACCTGGGCTTCTGAAGTAGAACCACCAATATGTGGTGTCAAGATGGTATTTCTGGTCCCAATGATTTCAGAAACAAACGGTTCACTGTTGTTTTTGGGTTCCTCTGGAAAAACATCCACTGCAGCCCCGGCAATATGTCCACTGTCCAAAGCGTCTTTTAATGCTTTTATATCCACTACATGGCCACGGCTGAGATTAAGCAAATAAGAACCTTTTTTCATCAAGACTATTTTTGTGGCATCAATCAGGTTTTTATTTTCCTTTCTTCCATCCACATGTAGACTGATCACGTCGCAGGTAAGCAGTAATTCTTCCAATGATTCTAATTTGGTGGCATTCCCCAAGGCCAATTTTTCAATGACATCGTAATAGTACACATCCATGCCCATGTTTTCAGCCAATACCGACAATTGTGCTCCTATATTACCATATCCGATGATCCCTAATTTCTTTCCCCGGATTTCATAACTGCCAGTAGCAGATTTATCCCATTTTCCCTGGTGCATTCCTAAACTCTTATCATGGAAGTTTCTCATGAGGAAAATGATTTCTGCAATGGCCATCTCTACCACTGACCTTGTGTTGCTAAATGGAGCATTGAAAACAGCAATGCCTTTTTTGGTACAGGTATCCAAATCGATCTGATTGGTTCCAATACAAAATGCGCCTATGGAAATCAGTCTATTGGCATTTTCCAAGACTTTTTTTGTCACATTGGTTTTTGACCTAATGCCTAGGATACTGACATTTTTTATCTTTTCCGCCAACTCTTCCTCGGAAAGAGCAGAGGAGATTTCTTCCACATTGTATCCTTCTTGCTTCATTAATTCGACCCCTACAGGATGAATGTTTTCCAGAAGCAGGACATTGATTCGGCTTTTTGGGTAAGAGAATTTCTTGTTCATTTTATTCACATAGAGTATTTCATCCAGACTGGGTGCGATATGGTCTGCTTTGGCCGTCACTTTGGATCTTGCCACATTTTCAGTAAAGGCATAAAATTTATTGGCCAATCCTGAAGCTTTAATTTCATAATCCGTGTAACCATCTCCAATGACATAAATGTCTCCTTCCAAATTTAACCTTTTGATGGTTTCGGATTTTCCACCATTCTTGGAAAGTACATTCTCCCTATTGAAATCAATGATTTTACCTGATGCATCATATATGAAATCATTGGCAAAGACATTTTCAGGTTTGATGCCATACTCTTCCACAATGGGAGAGATAAAGTCCCTGAACCCATTGGAAATAATAATGATATCCCCTGCATTTTCTTCCAAGAACTCCTTGTTTCTTTTGAAAGACTTTGAAACTTTTGACTTAAGCGTCTCTACCAATGCTTCAATCTGAGCTTTGGAAGCTTCGAGAATTTCAAGCCTTTGCTCTAAACTTTGGCGGAAATTCAATGATCCATCCATACCCTTATCGGTAATGTCTTTGATAGCCTGAAGCTTTTCTGCTTTGTTGGGATCATTTTTCAAACTGATTTCACCCAACACGTCCAATGCTTCCACTTGGGTAAATGTACTGTCAAAGTCAATGATGAATTTTTTGTTGCTGGCCATTACTGTTATTGAAGTTTTTGTTAATTGAGTTCAAAATTAAATATTTATTAAAGATTTACCCCTTTCATTGAACAAAATACTTTTGTGATTTTAGGCACTTAGCGAATTAAATCGATTGTATGGTATTTAAACCCAAATATGCTGAAGTATTTTTTCTTTCGGGCTAAGCAAATGATCGGAGCGTAGGTGTTAAAAAAGAAAAAGTGGCCAGTAATGGACCACTTTTCCCTAATTTAAATTTTAACTAATCTTATCGAATAGACCTGATCAACCTTTCATTCAAACCCACATAATCAGGGTTTTTGGCTTCTCTCGCCATTTCCATAGATTTTTGCGCACTTTCAATCGCTTCTTTTTTCTTGCCTAATCCTAATTCTATCTTGGCTTTTAAATGCATGGTCCAGTATTTAGGGTCATCATCAACCGATTTAGTGATCCACTCATAAGCCTGATTCAGGTCTTTGTTGTTGGTAAAATAGTAGTTGGCCGCCTGGTAATATAGCCCTGGGTTTTGAGGTTGTTGATCAATGACCAACTCTTGGATCTGAGACATCACAATATCATCCACTTCGGTTTCAATCCTGAATTTTACCCTGGTGTTTTCCCACTTGATGGCTAAGGAGGCTCCTGTATCAGTCATATCTAGAAAATTGATTTCCATGGTCTCATAACGTTGGCCTGTTTTTCCTGGCTTGACCATAAAGCGCATCAGATCATCTGATTGATCATAGCCTACGGCCCCCCAAAGTTTGGTGTTGGAAGAGATAATGATAGTCCAAAGATTTTTTCCCGGAATGGAATACAGGGCATAAGTACCTGCTGGAAGCTTGTTGCCTTCGATATTGACCTCTGTGGAAAATGTAAGTAGTGTTGCTGCATTAGCCCCTGTCCTCCACACCTGACCGAAGGGAACCAATTCGCCGAAAATTTTTCTTCCTTTCATACTCGGTCTACTATATTCCACCGTAACATCGGTCAAGCCAACTTTTTGACTGATCTGTGCGGCTGGACTGGCCTGAGGCATCTGAATCTGCTGTGCCTGTACCAATGAAACCCAAAAAAGGAAAAATATTGGCAGTAATAATTTGGCTTTGTTTTTCATGTTTGAATTTTGTTGTAAGTTTTATGTTATTTGAAGTCTTTATTTTGAATTTTAAAGTATTCTTTTAATTTTGTCTATATACCTTTTTGGATTTGTTTGAGATCAATCCAAATTAGTTAACTAATTTTAAACCATAAATTCTGATTTATTTAAACGCAATGGGGATCGCCATTATTTCACCTAGTAGAGATACTACTGTTTGGGTCAAAAATATAAGAAAATTAGATAAAAATATTGAAATACAGGTTTTTCCTGATATTCAAGATTATTTGTCTGTGGATGCAGTTATTTTATGGCAGCATCCTAAGGGGATATTGGATAAATTCCCTAACCTAAAATTGATTTGTTCTATGGGAGCTGGGGTGGATCATATCCTCAGTGATCATAGCATTAAAAAGAGTATCCCTATTACCAGGATAGTTGATGAAAAGTTGACTTTTTCCATGACCAATTATGTTTTGATGGGTATACTGAATTTTCATAGGCAGATTGATCGCTATAAATCAGATCAAAAAAATAAGATTTGGGACATGTCCAATCCCGAAATCCCCATTGTTGTTGGTATAATGGGAGTGGGGGAGCTGGGCGGTGATGTCATCCAAAAACTTCAATTATTAGGAATTAATGTGGCAGGTCTTGGGTATTCCCCAAAGGAAAACTTGACCTATCCATATTACGATAAAAGTAGAACTGCTGAGTTTCTATCAGCTATCAATGTATTGGTATGTATGCTGCCCCTTACTCCGGACACAGAAGGCGTCTTGAATAAGGACTTATTTCAAAAATGTAAAAAAGGAACTTACCTGATCAATGTGGCGAGGGGTAAGCACTTGGTAGAAGAAGACCTCATTCCAGCTATTGAAAATGGATACCTATCAGGTGCTTTATTGGATGTTTTTCATCAAGAACCTTTACCCCAAGATCATCCATTTTGGAATAGGGAAGAGATTACGATTACCCCCCATATTGCCAGTGTAACCAATCCTGATGCTGCTGCTCCACAGATAATTGAAAATTATAACCGTATCATTCATCAAAAACCTTTATTGAATCAAATTGATAGAAATAAGGGATATTAAACCCAAATATCATGGCCAATCCTTTTAAAATTCTCTGTCCGACAGACTTTTCAGAATGCTCGCTGAATGCCATTGAATATGCCGCTAAACTGGGAGAACAGTACCAAGCAGAATTGGTCCTGTTTCATGTCCCTGATAAGGAAGATTATCAAAAATTGGCCGCAGGAGATGTATTTGCAAATGATCAATACGCTTTTATCAAAAAGAAACTCGATAATCTGGTAAAAACTGTTTCCGATGAAAGTCTTTCAAAAGGACTAAAGTCCTGCAAGGGTATGGTAAAGGAGGGGAAAGCAGTAAAAACCATATTAGATTATGCTGCAGAGATTTATGCAGACCTCATAGTTATGGGTACGGAAGGAATCAACGAATTCAAACAGAACTATGTAGGTACCAGAAGTAGTAAAGTGGTGGAGCAGGCAGAAATAGATGTGCTCATTATTCCAAGAAGGGTATATTTTAAACCTCCAAGAAAACTGGTCTATGCTACCGACTACCTTGAAGAAGATAAAATTGCCATTCAAAAGGTTGTGGAATTGGCCAGGTTTTTTGACAGTGAAATTGACATCGTGCATGTAAGTTCCAAGGAAAAAGCCATAGATAAAGCATTACATATCTCTATGGTACAGGAGATGGAACCTTTTATCAAATATGAAAAGGTAAATTATGTCCTTAAATCATACAGAGATGAACCTGGATTGGGTCTTGAAAATTATCTGATTACTGCTAGAGGTGACTTATTGGTGACACTAAGTAAAAAGAAGTCCTGGTTTGAACAGATATTTACTAAAAATTTATCCAGGAAAATGTCTTATTTTATCAATAAGCCTCTTTTGGTATTAAAAAGGGCCGATTAAGCCCTTTTCTTAAAACCGGATTTGATAAAATCCACAAATTCTTGTTGGATATCTTTATCTGTAAACACACTCTTAAGCGTACTTAAGTATTGGGAAAAACTTAATTTTTTTTCACTGGCATCTGCATACTGTTCAACAGCGGGATTGCCTATTTTAGGTAAGTCATTGACTAAATCAGATTCAATATTTTCTTTATTGTTTATGGAAGGTTGGTAACCCACCAAATCATCCGCTTTTTTAAAGCTTTTCTTGGATTTTGACATGTAGCCTAACTTCTCTTCAATAAGACCTTTGTTATTGTATGCAACAGCATCTTCCGCATCTAATTCAATGGCTTTTTCATAATCTTCAATGGCCCCCTTGTAATCTCCCAAACGATCCTTTAAATATGCCCTGCTTGAATAGCGGTATGGATTCAATGGTTCCAGGTTCAATGCCCTATCCAACTCCTCCATCGCTTCCTCATTCCTTTTCAGCAAATGAAGAACAACTGCCCGGTCACTGATATAGGTAGGGTTGAAAGGCTCGAGGCTAATCAAGTAATCAAAATCATTAAGAGCCATATCAAAATTGCCCATACGGCTACTTACTCTTGCCCTAAAAAAAATATACTCCGTATTACTTTTTTCCGCTGAAACGCATATATTAATCTGTTCAAGTGCTTGTTCGAACTTCCCTTCTTTAAAATAACTTACTGATAATTCAAATGCTTTCACTGTTTTTTCCTTGGTTTAACTATTATACAAAAATATCGGATATAAAGTTTAAAAATATATGGCATCAAAAATACTTGCCCCTTTTCCTGATTTGATTTCTTTATATATTTGAAACTAAATCATAGATATGGCCAGCAAAGCAGAAGACGTACTCAAAGATTTAAAGTCAGGCAAGTATGCCCCCATATATTTTTTACAGGGAGAAGAACCCTTTTACATTGATAGCATCAGTGATTATATAGAGAAAAATGCGATCCCAGAACATGAGAAAGGCTTTAATCAAGTAGTGATGTACGGTAAGGATGTCATGATGGAAACTGTATTAAGCAATGCAAGAAGGTTTCCCATGATGGCTGAAAGGCAGGTGGTAATCGTTAAAGAAGCGCAAAACATTCCTAATCTTGGTAAAGAAGAAGGAGATGCCCTCTTAATGAACTACCTGCAGAATCCCTTGCCAAGTACCATCCTTGTTTTTGCACATAAGTATAAAAAATTGGATGGCAGGAAACCCTTAGCAAAAGAATTGGACAAAAAGGCCATCTTGGTAAATGCTGAAAAATTACGGGATTATCAGGTGCCTGCTTGGATTGAAGCTTATGTCAAAGCACAAGGCCATCATATTGAATCCGCCACAGCCGCTTTTCTAGCTGAAAGTATAGGCAACAATTTAGAGGTAATTGCCAATGAAACAGCAAAAATCTTCATCAATTACACAGAGCCTACTACGGTCACCAAGGATTTGGTTCAGAAATATGTGGGTATCAATAAAGAATACAACAACTTTGAGCTATTGAAAGCTATTGGGTTTAAGGATGTGCTAAGGGCCAATAAAATCATCCATTATTTCTCCCAAAACCCTAAAAATAACCCATTGATTCCCTTGATCGCTTTGATGTACAATTACTTTGCAAAGATCGCGCTGGTCCATGCCAACAGCCGTTCCGGTGATGCGGAATTGGCAAAAATTACAGGTGTGAATCCATATTTTTTAAAAGAATACAGGACTGCGGCAAAAAACTATCATTTAGGCAAGGTTATTGATTGTTTTGCCTATATTCATGAAGCAGATTTGCATTCCAAAGGAGTTGATGCCGGTGGAAAGGATGATGCAGAAATACTCCGGGAAATGATATTTAAAATCATGCATTAATCGTTGTAGCTTTTAACTATGAAAAAAAGCCTCTATTTGCTTTTGCTAAGTGGCATGAGCATGACAGTATTTGGTCAGTCCAGCCTCTATCAAACCGGAACAGCCAAATCCTTGGATGAAAATTTTGAACTTTATCAAAAAGAACTTTTTGGCGCTTCAAAATATGGATTTGAAAAATTAAAAAGTCTGGAAGCGGATACTGAACCCAAAATAATGGCAGATCTTTATCATGCCTTATCTGCAATGAAAGTGGAAGACCCTGCTTCCTCTGATTTGGTATATTATTTCATCCGTAAATACCCTGATCATCCCACTACAAATTATGCAGCTCACATGCTGGGTAACTTCTTTTTTGAAAGGCGGAATTACAGGGAGGCTATTCAGGCTTTTCAGAAAGTAAACCTGAATAGGATAGATTTTGAACAAGGTTCAGAAATAAATTTTAAAATCGCCTATGCTTACTTACAGCTAAAGGATCAATCCAACGCTTTGAGGTATTTTAATGCTGTAAAATCCCAGCCCAACCAATACAAAGCAGATGCCCATTATTATGCCGGTTTCATTTACATGGAACAGGGTAACTACAGTCAGGCCATCATGGATTTTCAAGAGGCCGATAAATCCAGTTTTTATGCCAATAAAGTTCCTTACATGCTGGCTGGCGCTTATTACAAGCAGGCCATGTACACCGAACTGATCAATTATGCTGAACCGGTTTTGGCAAATAGAAGAAACTTGGACAGGAGGGAAGAAATTCACCTTTATCTGGCAGAGGCCTATTTTGAAAAAAGAGATTTTGCCAAGGCAGCCTCAAATTATGATGCCTTTGTCAATGCCAGAAGGGGAGAGTTGAGCCGTGCACAGATTTACAAAGCCGGCATCGCGCAGTTTGAAATTCAGAATTATCAAAGAGCAACCGATTATTTCAAGGTTGCTGCCGTAGAAAGCGATGAAATTGGTCAGGTTTCAAGTTATTACCTGGGACATGCTTATCTGAAACTGAATAATCCACAGTTTGCTATCAATAGCTTCAATGCCGCCTATAAAGGTAATGCCAATACAGCCATTAAGGAAGATGCATTGGTCAATTATGCCAAAGTGAACCTCGAAAGGGGAAGTTTTCAGGAGGCGGTCAATGCCCTTGATACCTATTTGAGCAACTATCCAAATGGAAGGTATGCAAGAGAGGCTGAGGGCTTATTAACTGATGCATTAATCAATACCAGCAATTATCTCAGGGCTATAGAATTGATTGAAAAAATGCCAAGTAAGTCAGAAAGGATAAGGGCAGCCTATCAAAAAATCACATTCTACCAGGGCATTGTTTATTACCGGGATAAGAGGTTTGATTTAGCCCCGACTTATTTTGATAAATCGATCAATACCCCCATAGATCGGGATATGGTGTTAGAAGCCATGTTTTGGAAAGGGGAAAATTTTGCAGCCAAAGGAGATTTGCCACAGGCCATCAGGGCTTACGAAACCTTGCAAAACCAAAGACCAAAAAACAATCATCCTTTTTTGATCAAGTCCTATTATGGACTAGGTTATGCCTATTTCAACACTGAACAGTACGCAAAAGCAGAAACACAATTCAGGAATTATGTGGATAGGCGACAGTCAATTGAGGACAGAGGAAATTACGACGAAGCATTGGTCAGGCTTGGAGACACCTATTATGTTCAGAAAAAATTTGTTGAAGCCCAGACTACCTTCCAAAAGGCAATTGCAGAAAACAATGAATTTATTGATTATGCTTTGTTTAGAAGTGGGGTTGTCTATAACTTTCAGAATAGAAATAATGAAGCCATTGGACAGCTGAACCAGCTGATCAATAATTACCCTTCAAGTTTGCATTTGGAAGATGCCATTTTTCAGAAAGCCCAGATCAATATGGAAGAAATGCGGTATGCAGAAGCCAGGGATGGGTTAACCCGGTTGATCAATACCCGGCCAAATAGCCCTTTTGTTCCTTTTGCACTGGAAGGTAGGGCAGTGGCCAATTTCTCCCAACAGAATTATGACGCTACCATTGATGACTACAAGAGGATTTTGGAAAATCATCCCAACTCCTCCAATGCACAGTCTGCGCTGGTCGGTTTACAAGAATCACTTTCACTACAGGGAAGGTCAGCTGAATTCTCCCAATATGCTTCCAGGTATAGGTCTGCCAATCCTGATAACCGCAGCCTGCAAAATTTGGAATTTGAGTCTGCCAAGTCGCTTTACTTTTCCAATAGCTGGGATCAGTCCATACGTGCCTTTGAGGATTATTTAAGGAATTATCCTCAGGCGGCCAATAGGGCAGAAGCTGTATTTTTTATTGCAGAATCTCATTACAGGGCAGGAAGAATTCAAAATGCACTGGATTTCTTCTATCAGATTGATAGGGAAAGGGAATCACCTCAAAGGTTGAGAGCTGTTCAAAGAATTGCCTCCATAGAGTTGGAAAACAGAAATTTCAGCAAGGCGCTTCCATACCTACGGGAATCTGCTACCAACGCACGAAATCAGATCGAGAAATATGAAAGCTATAGTGGTCTGATGCAGGTACATTACGAAATGACGGCTTTTGATTCTGCCATCCATTATGCGGACAGGGTGATTGCCCTGGGAAGTGTGACAGGTGACGCCATTCCCGAGGCTATGCTGCTCAAAGCCAAAGCTTATCAGAAGTCCAACCGGGTGGATGATGCAGAGGAAACCTTAAGGGATTTAATCAACGCCTACAAGACTATCCATGGGGCAGAAGGACTGTTCCTGCTGGCAGAATCCCATCATAAACGTAGAAGTTTTGTGCAAAGCAACGATGTTATTTTCGATTTTTCAGGCCCTTACAGTTCCTATGATTATTGGTATGGTCGAAGCTTTATCCTTTTGGCTGAAAATTACATCCAACTTGGTGAGGAGTTTCAGGCAAGAGCTACTTTAGAATCTATCGTTGAACGTGCCACCCATCCCGAAATCAAAAAAATGGCGCAAGATAAATTGTCAACACTCAATTAATGTCCAGAGTTATGTTTAAAATTGTCAATATTCAGCAGCATACCTTAAAGCTACTTTTATTGCTTGTCTTCTCTGGATTTACCACGATACTTCAAGCCCAACAGGCAGGGGAGGTGAGAGATCAGGAATTTATTATCAGAAAAGACAGGGTGCTAACCTTGCCTCAAAAACCAAGGAGATTTGAAATTATTCCGGTATTACCGACACCAAAATCTACGGCAAGCTTTAATTATACGGTCCAATCTTATTTCTTATCCCTTCCTCCAGAGGCCATCCGTCCGGAAGCGGCGCAAAAGCAATGGCCAAGGAAACAAGAGGAAATCTACCCTGGATTTGTTCGCTTGGGTTATGGTAATTATGCTTCTCCATTGTTGGATGCCAGGTACAACTTTACGGAGGAGGAAGATTATGATTTTGGAGTAAGGTTGATGCATGAAGGTTTTTATACTGGACCGGTAGACGGGAGTAACTCAGCAGAAAATTTTACCCAATTCAATTTGGATGGGACCTTGTTTAAGGATTTCTTTCAGGTGTATGGAGGGGTAGATTATGACAGACACCATTTTAATTTTTATGGTTATGATCCGGAGAATGTTCTTTTGGCCGATTTTATACCCAACCAAAACACCCTGAACACTTTCCGACTCAGGGCAGGGATTCAAAACCTTGAAAAAATGGAAAGTTTTAATTATGATGCAGGCTTTTTCATCAGGGCTTTTAATGATCGGTACTTGGCAAAAGAAACCGAATTAGGCGCCAAAGCTTTCGGTGATTTTTGGTTTGATGATTATTTGAGTACCGGTATCCATATGAATTTATCTCTAACCAGACCGGAAGATGAATTGTATATGGATATCAACAGAAACTACTTTAAGGTTAATCCTTTTGTACAGTATAGAAAGTCGGGAATGAGTATTGTGGCCGGAGCCAATATCATATTTGAAAATGATGTGACTTTCAATAAAAGGTCTGATTTTCATGTCTTTCCTAAAATAGACGCCCATTACATGTTGGCCGATGAATTTGGTATTTATGCCGGATTTGAAGGAGACGTCTTAAGAAAGACTTATATGGATTTTGTACAGGAAAACCCATTCCTAGGTCCAAGCGAAACCTTATTGAATACCATTCAAAATTTCCAGGCCAAAGCAGGGATAAAAGGGGTGCTCAATGACGAACTGAGCTATGAATTAGGGGCTGCTGTGGGAAGGTTTAGTAACATGCACTTTTTTGTCAATAGCACAGCTGATTCCTTGAGGTTTAATTTGGTATATGATGATGATACCCGCATGATCAATTACTCGACAAAGCTTGGATGGCATATTGGTAAAGTTTACCGTTTGGACGCAACAGCCAATTACTATTTTTACAACACCAATCAATTGGAAGCGGCCTTTTTGAGACCTGAGTGGGAATTATCCCTAAACAACAACATCATGCCGATGGATGAGTTACTCATTCAGCTCAATGCCAATATGATGGGAGGAATTCAAGGTTTGGTAAATTTTGGACCTGAAGAAGTTAACTTATCAAAGTTACCCATCATCATGGACATACAACTGAAGGCTGACTATAGGGTAAATGAAAGGTTTTCTGTTTTTGCAGTAGGTAATAATTTATTAAATCGACAAAACCAACGCTTTCTTAATTATCCGGTGAGGGGAATTCAGGGTGTGGGTGGAATCACCTTTAAATTTTAAGAAACTTTATGATAAGCTGGAAAAAACAGAACATGGCTTCCATTTGTCATTTGATTTAAATCTTTTAGTTTCGTGTAAAGTTTGAAATAAAACCATATGGCGGAAGAAAATAAAGATAGCTTATCTGAGCAAAATGAAAATGACTACGGTTTTCCTTTTGTTGAAGTAACGCCATTAAAGGCTAAAGCAGATCAAAAACCCTCAATAGAACAAGAAAACCTAGAGAAGCCGGTATCGGTTGCACGTGCCGAAACTAAGGAAGAGTTACCACAATTTGAAAAGCAGATCGTAGGAACTTCCTCAGAAAAAGGAAGAAAAAAATCACAATTGCCCCTTCAGTTTTCATTGGTCATGCTAATTTTGATCATTTTAGCTGCAATGGCATATTTCTTGTACTTTCTGCCGGAAACAGAAACAGTCCCAGTAATTACGGAAACTGTCGAAAGTAGTGAAGAAATGATACCAGAAGCAACTTCCGCACCATCGGAAGATCCAGTGGCAGAAAGGGAAGAAGAAGCATTGCAGGAAGAGGAAGAAACAAACATGGAAGAAATTATCAGTCCCTCACCTGTAAATGCTCAAACCTTCGGAGAGATTTTTCAGGTACGGCAAAGGTCTACCCCCATTCAGTATTACATCATTATTGCAAGTATGCCTTCAGAAGATTTGGCCATTGACAGGGCTGAGGAATTGCAAAGTGAAAATAGGGATGTTTGGGTTATTTATCCATACGGGGAAACAAGTAATTACCGATTATCAATTGGGAAATATACTGCTTTTGAAGAGGCTACCCAGGCCCTTGAAAACTTTAAAGCAGATTTTGGAGCATCAATCTGGATATTGAAATATTAAATATGATTCTAGCACAAATCAGTACTGAAGGCCAAATGATGGCCGATACACTTGCAGTAATGGAACCCGGTAGAGAAAGCATCGGGTTATTGGATCTCATGATCAAAGGGGGGTACATGATGATTCCGCTGTACATTTTGTTTGTATTGGCGATATTTATTTTTGTAGAAAAAGTCATTACATTAAGAAAGGCCGCCAAACCTTCAAAGCATCTTATGGATCAAATTAAAATTTTGGTTCAAGGTGGAAAAATTGATCAGGCCAAAATGCTATGCCAAGGGGATAATACACCTGTAGCAAATATGATCGCTAAGGGGCTAGAGAGAATTGGCAGTCCGCTGAAAAACATTGAGGTTTCCATCGAAAATGTGGGAAAAATTGAGATTTATAAGTTAGAGAAAAACTTGGGAATATTAGCAACTGTGGCCGGAGCAGCCCCTATGATCGGCTTCTTGGGTACTGTAGCAGGTATGATCAGGGCATTTATCGGCGTAGCTCAGGAGGAAGGGATGGTTTCTCCAAAATTACTTTCCACTGGTATCTATGAAGCGATGATTACCACAGCTACAGGTTTGGTAGTAGGTATTATTGCATATTTAGGTTATAATTACCTTGTCACACAAGTTTCCAAGCTTATTCACAGTATGGAATATACCTCTGTGGAGTTTATTGACTTATTACAGGATAAATAAAAATGGGATTACAATCCAAACATAAAGTTGATGCAGCCTTCAGCATGTCTTCCATGACAGATATTATATTTCTGTTGTTGATATTCTTCATGTTGACCTCATCTTTTATCACCCCGTCTGGTCTACCTGTGAACCTGCCTTCCAGTGAAACCTCTGACATTGTCATGCAGGAAATCACCGTTACGGTAACCAAAGACCTCAAGTTTTCCGTTAATGATAGGGTAGTGTCCAGGGATCAGATTAAATCTGAGTTGACTGCTTTGTTGCAGAATCAAAAAGGACAAGTAGTACTACATATCGACAAAGAGGTACCAGTAGAATTTCTGGTTGAAATTGGCGGCATAGCCGCTGGTTTGGAGGCAAATGTTTCCATCGCCACAAAACCATATAAGTAATATGCAACTTTGGGAAATTGATAGTAGGGAAGCTGAAAACAAAAGGAAAGCCTTAATCATAACGATTTTGGTTAATATTCTTGTGTTGTTGGCCATCTATTTTATTGTGGTCTGGAGAGAGCAGGTTCCCCCTTTGCCCAAATATGGCATGGAGCTGAACCTTGGCTTTACAGATGTAGGCAGCGGAAATAACCAAACTACTGCCCCGCCTTCTGATGTACAGACCAATGTTATAGAGGCACCTGCTCCCGGAGAACAGGCACCTAGACCAACTGAATCGACTGTACCTGTTACGCAACCCAAAACGGAATCTGCCAGGCCAAAAACGTCGCCCACCCAAAGTACCTATGAGTCCCAATCAAAAGTTCCAAGTACGCTAAAGGCAAGTGAAAAACCAACACCATCCGTAAAGGAGCCGAGTCCAACCAAAAAGGAATCCACTACAGTAACCCAACCTGCTAATGCTGAGGCCGAAAAAACTACTACCCAAGCAGAAGAAAAACCCAAAGTAGATCAAAGGGCAATTTTCGGTGCAGGGGGAACTACCGGTACAGGCAGTCAACCGGCACAAGGATCTGCTCAGGGAAGTTCAACCCAAAAAGGGGATGAAGGTAAGCCAACTGGTACCGTTGATGGTAGGGCCTTAATGGGTTCAGGAACCGGGACAGGTGCACCCGGGCCGGCCTCTGGTTATAACCTGGAATTGGCAGGATGGGATTTTGCCTCAAGACCAAATATCCAAGATAAAGTATCCACTAGGAATGGACAGATTGTTTTTAATATTATTGTAGACGATACTGGAAAAGTGGTTCAAGCTACTCCAGATCAATATAATGTGAGCAACGATGTTCTTGCATATTACAGAACTGTTGTTACCCAAATCAGGTTCCAGCGAAAGTCTGGTGCAGTAACAGCTGATTATTCCAGGGGAAAAATCACTTTTATTATCAAAGTAGATTAAATCCATGACCTATCAGGAGACATTGGACTTCCTGTTCAATGCATTACCCATGTTTCAGCGTGTGGGCGCTTCGGCATTTAAAAAGGATCTTAGCAATACTTATGCTTTGTGCGAGTACCTGGGTCAGCCACAGCAGAAATTCAAAAGTATCCACGTAGCAGGAACAAACGGCAAAGGAAGCACTTCCCATGCCATTTGTTCCGTTCTGATGGAATCAGGCTATAAAGTAGGCCTTTATACATCTCCTCACCTCAAATCTTTTACGGAAAGAATTAAAATCAATGGCAGGGAAATTCCTGAAAACGAGGTAGTGGATTTCGTAGCAAAGCATAAACCATTTTTAGAAAAGCTTAAACCCAGCTTTTTTGAAATGACAGTGGCCATGGCCTTTTGGTATTTTGCCAAAGAAGAGGTTGACATTGCTGTTATTGAAGTAGGGATGGGAGGTCGCCTGGACAGTACCAATGTCATTACTCCAGAGGTAGCGGTCATTACCAATATCGGATTTGACCATATGCAGTTCTTAGGAGATACGTTGGAAAAAATAGCTGGTGAAAAAGCAGGCATCATTAAAAAAGAAGTACCTGTTGTTATCAGTACCCAACAGGAAGATACCAAAGAGGTGTTTGAAAAGATCGCATCTGTTCAACAGGCTCCGATTTACTTTGCTCAAAGTTCCTTTCAAATCAGACCTTTGGGAAATAATATTGGCCATAAACGCCAATTTGAAGCGCTCCACAACGGACTCAGGAAAAACATTACCTTGGACCTTTTGGGCAATTATCAGAGGGATAACCTCCCTGGAATCCTTCAAGCAATAGAAGTTCTGACAGAAAAAGGTTTTAAAATTTCAGAGGATCATATTTCCCAGGGTTTATCCCAAGTGATCAAAAATACAGGTTTAAAAGGGAGATGGCAGGTTTTGGGGGAGTCACCTTGGATCATTTGCGATACAGGGCACAATGAAGATGGCATCAAGTATATTTTAAATCAGATAAATGAATATACTTATAATCAATTGTTTATGATTATTGGTATGGTGAACGATAAGGATGTTTCTAAGGTTTTAAGTTTCTTTCCCAAAAATGCCCAATATGTATTTTGTCAGGCCAATATTCCAAGGGCCATGCCGGCAGAAGAGCTCTTCGTGAAGGCAAAAGAAGTAGGATTGGAAGGATTTGTCACCAAAGATGTAAATGAAGCCATGGAATGGGCTAAGAAAAAGGCAAGAAAAGAGGACTTAATATTCATCGGAGGCAGTACCTTTGTGGTCGCCGAAATCAAGGAATTATAAGCATGAGCAGAAAGAAACTGCAAAGGTTCAAAGAGAACGAAGATAATAGAAATGTAGTCCAACCAGGTAAAGAGATTTTTGAAAAGATCAAAGGCCAATGGAACAGTGTGCAGTTTGAAAATAACCATCCTATTGTAGTAGAATTGGCCTGTGGTAGGGGAGAGTTTACCGTAGGGCTTGCCCGACAATACCCAGATAAAAACTTTATTGGAGTAGATATTAAAGGTTCCCGTATCTGGAAGGGAAGCACCATAGCCATTACAGAAGGTTTGAATAATGTGGCTTTTTTAAGGACACAAATCCAGTTGTTGGATAAGTTTTTTGACCATGGTGAAATTTCTGAGCTTTGGATCACCTTTCCTGATCCCTTTCCGAGAGACGGGGACGAGAAAAGAAGATTGACCTCTCCCAGGTTTTTGGACATGTATAAACCATTGATCAAAGCGGATGGTATCGTACATTTCAAAACAGATAATACAGGACTGTTTGATTACACCCTTGATGTGGTAAAGCAAAGAGGAGATTGTGAGATCATACTCCATACCCATAATTTTTATGCATCTCCCTGGAAAGAGGAGCATCATGGTATTCAAACCAAATATGAAAAGCTGTTCAGTGAAAAAGGGGAGAAAATCAAATACCTGAAATTTCGGTTTAAATAGATCGATAAAGACGGGGATCAAAAATAAATGGACTTTGGTCAATGATCTTTACTTCCTTGAAATAAGTACTTAGAGGGTTTAGAACCAGGCTGTACTGGTCGTGTACGATCGAACTGGACACTTTGATGCCTAGGATATCCAAGTTTTGATAATAAGGTTCTGCCAATGCTTTTAGGCTTCTGGGACTTGGGTACTGGTACCAGTTGTCGGGTAGTTGCTCTTTTTTAAGAATTTGTATTTTTTCTTCCGGAATTTCCAACGTTAGCAATCGTAGATCAGGTTGGAGCATAGGTGGTAGGTGAACTACGATTTCAAGTAAAGCCAGGGCTGTATTTTCAGAAGTATACACCACAGCTCTGCCTTTTTTATTCCATCTTCCCCCTGCTATTGCAGCGCCTACACCGCTCAGGTCATTGGCATAGGTAGATTTTGTCAGTCGAAAAACCTGCATTAGCTGTACACACCGTATTCTATTCTATGCAATAAATCCCTGACTTTGGAGATGCCTTCCGGATAACTGATCACTTCCATGGGAGTAAGCCCACCTAAAGCGGTATTGGGTAATTCCATCCATTTGAAGAAATTCTCTTTGCTTCCTATAACTTCCTCCCCATGAAAGAACATATCTGTAGCCTCCAATAATTTGATGGCTTCTTGCTTGGGAAGGGATTTGTTTTCTTTGATTCTTCTGTACAAGGTGGGCTCTGAACTGGATAAGATGGCTGCTATCTGGGATAAACCCAATGAAAAGGCTTCCTTAAATTTAGACAAAAAGGATGCGGCCAGTCCCTGATTGGCAACAAGATAGATGTCCATAGGCTCCTCCATAATATTTTGGAACTTATCCTTGGTCAGTGTCTCAAATTTTTCGGAATAATTTTTCATATGATAAATTATTTTCTCAAATTTAAAATAAATTTCCTGGTTTTCAAATTTTTAAATATTTTTAATCAAAACCAGGTCTGATAAACTTGTAGGCATCTGGAAATTCTTCTTCCAGCATGTGCTTAATTTGTATTAATTTATCCAACATGGGAAGGATAAATTCTTCTTCCTCATTAGCCCAAAAAAGGATGCCCTGCCAGGCGATGATACTGTTTTGAATACAGATCAATGCTACTTTAGCTGTACCATTGTATCCACGTTCCTCTACAGGATAATCATCCCAAAAAGATTTATCTGCCAGGTAATTCAGTGCACTTTTACATTTTACAGGAATCATGGTCTGGTACCATTGGACAGACTCCAAATGTTTGATGACTTTTTCTAATGCTTCAATTTCTACTTGATCATTGATGCCTTCCGGTAAATTGCCAAGGAGCATTGGTCCAAAAACCGGATCCTGCCTTTTGCTTTTCACCCAGGCCATGCATTCCTTCATGTATGCCTCACTAAGGTCTGATAGGGGATGGATATCTATTTTAATCTGAGTAATCTGATGCTCATGCATGGCTTCCTCTTGTGCCTCTTCATCTTCCTCCTCCATTTCCTCAAAGTCCATGTCAAATTCCTCAGCTGCCTCACTGAGCATTTCCATGGTTTCCATCATTTTTTCCCTCATTTTCTCCATCTTTTCATCCTCATCAAGATCACTTTCCATGATGGCCCTGTCTTCCTGCTCCTGCGCAAAGAGGTAGCACCTGGAAGTCATATGACATCGTTCGCACCATTTGTCACACCAATTGTAAATACCGGGAATGTGGTTGGGATCAAATTGCTTCATGATTTTTCGGTTTTGTAAAATTCAGTTGATATAGCCTATTTTCCATTCAAACAAGATAAGATTAAAGTTATTAGATAATTGCATAATATCATGTCAATTAATCGGATAAGAAATGGGTAAAATTCAAGCTTTCTCCAAAAATTTTCAGATAGGTCTCATACTTTGGCTAAGTCTTGTTTATGGCATAGAGCTTCAAGCTCAGCAAGTTAGCGAAGATGTATACCGCAGGGCAGCTTACTTCCTCAGTGACAATATCCAAAAAGAAATTTTTCATCTGGAAGTTATTCCCAATTGGGTAGAAGGGTATAATGCATTTTGGCATCAAACTTATACTGAAGATGGAAAAAGACTTTTCCTTACTGATGTTGGCGAAAGGACAACAACTGAGGCCTTTAACCATAATGCTTTGGCAGCATTGATGAATGAATTAACTGATAACCAAATCGATGGACAGGACCTTCCCATCTCTCAGGTGAAATTTTTGTCATTGTCCCGCATTAGTTTTTCCTGGGATAACAGGTCTTGGCTTTATGATAAGGAAAATAATACGTTGAAATCATCAGAAGAACAAAAGAGGGAAAACCTTATTGGAGTTTCTCCTGATGGAAGGTGGAGGGCTTTTTCCAAAGACTTCAACCTTTTTCTTGAAAATTTGGAGACTGGAAAAGTAGAGCAATTGAGTTATCAGGGCAAAAAGGGTTTTGAGTACGCCAGCAGTTATGGCTGGAGTGACCTGATGAAAGGGGAGATGGGCAACAGACCGGAAAGGCTTTATGTTTCCTGGTCACCGGATTCCAAAAAACTATTTACCCAGATTGTAGACCTCCGTCTGGCAGAGAAAATGTATTTGTTGGACTTCAGTCAGGATGAAAAATTCAGGCCCGAACTGCTTTCTTATTATAGGGGTTCACCAGGTGATACAACAGTGGTCTATTACTTGCCCGTAATTTTCGAAGTTGAAAGTAAAAAGGAAACCATTATTCATGACCTAAAGGCTCCTCATTTCATGGGATTGAATTTCAGATGGAATAGAGCAGGTGAAACACTTTCAGGTATATTTTTCCAGCGAGGATATAAACAAATGGACTTCATTGAAATCAATGCACTTGATGGTTCCTATAGAAGTCTGTTTGTTGATCAATCGGATACCTTTGTGGAAAATACCCAACTCTTTCTTGAAATAGGGAAAGACCGATTCATCATTTCCTCAGAAAGATCGGGATACAAACACCTTTACCTGATAGATCGAACCAATGGCAAAATCATCCGTCAGGTAACCTTAGGAGACTTTGTTGTCACCAAAATTCACCATTGGGATGAAAAAGAAGATTGGCTTTATTTTGAAGCTACAGGTAGGGAAAAAGGAAGAAATCCATATTTCCCCCATTTGTATAAAGTCAAACTGAATGGTGCTGATCTGACACTCCTTACCCCTGAAGATGCCTATCATGACATTCAATTTGCTAAGGACAGGTATTATTTCGTTGATAATTATTCAAAAGTAGATCAACCCACGCATGCTGTATTGAGAGAATTGGAAACAGGAAAAGTCATCCTCGATATCTCCAAGGCGGATATCTCCAACCTGGTCAAAAGAGGTTATCAATTTCCTAAACAATTCTCCGCCAAAGCCAAAGATGGGAAAACAGAAATCCATGGGGTCTATTTTCTTCCCGGAGACTTTGATGCAGAAAAACGCTATCCGGTAATTGATTACACCTACACTGGACCACATACTGCTGTTACTCCCAAAACTTTCAAGGGAGCAGTGATGGGGCTGCAACAATCTTTTGCGGAACTGGGTTTTATTGTGGTTACTGTCGATGGTCTGGGAACTGCGGGTAGGGGAAAAACTTTCCAAAATTTTTCTTACAGGAATCTGGGGGACGGTACCACAGACCACGTTTTGGCCATTAAAGAATTAGCAGAGAAGGTTACCTTTCTGGATATCGATAGGGTAGGGATATTTGGACATTCAGCTGGGGGCTATGATGCAGCTAGGGCCATGCTATTACATCCCGAGTTTTACAAAGTGGGGGTAGCCTCAGCTGCAGACCATGATCATCGCATGGAAAAAGCTTGGTGGCCTGAGATGTATATGGGGTATCCCGTTGGTGAATTCTACCACGCTCAATCCAATGTCACCAATGCGTCTAATTTAAAGGGTAGGCTGCTGCTGGCACATGGTGGTATAGATGAGAATGTTAACCCTTCTGCAACTTACAAATTGGCGGAAGCCCTGATCAACGCAGGTAAGGATTTTGATCTATTCATCTGGCCAAGTAGAAACCATAGTTTTGGTAGGACCAATGGTGATTATTTTACCAAAAAGCGATGGGATTATTTTATCCAATATTTGCAGGGTAAGGAGCCACTACTGCATTATGACAGATGGTATTAGGTAATTTTCATTTCCATCACCACATCATCCATCACAAATCCATTGCCTATGTCTATGACCTCTCGGAAATCTTCATAGAAACCTATTTTTGAATAGAAGTCAATAGCGGTTTGGTTGTATTTGTTCACGTTCAAAAACAAGTGGGTATCTCCGTTTTTTTGGGCGGTTTGGGCAACTTCCTGAATAAGTTTTTTACCCACTCCCTTGCCCTGTGTCTCGGGCAGGATATAAATCTTATGAATTTTGGTTTTTGAAGAATCTTTGGCATGAAGTTCATACGCGCAAAAACCCAGGCTTTTTTCACCTTCATTAGCAAGCAAAAATACATGTCCTTTTTCGAGAACCTGTTGCTCAAGGGCCTCAAGCTGATACATCCATTCCAACATGTAATCGATCTGCTCTTGTGTCAGGATATTGGCAAAAGTCTGGGGCCATGTTTTTAGGGCTATTTCCCTTACTTTTTGTAATTCTGAAAGATTGGCTTGGGTAATACGGATCATTTTGCTTCCTAATTTGCTTCCCGAAACTAATCAATTCCTGAAATCTTTGTCTGTCTTTTTTCACCATTGGTTTTTATGTTCTTTTGCTTTACTTTTTTAGAAGCGAAAACCCAAAACAGCACATGAAGTTAAGCTACTTCCTGGTCTTTTACATTAGTCTGATCGGCTGTGGTAAAAAAGATCTTGTTCAAACAAAATCTTGGGGCAGTGAGGCACCCATCTATACCACCTATGCCGCTGCACTCAATATTTTCCGTCCCGGAAGCCCCGAATGGGTAGAGGAGGATTACAGATTTTTTGGTCGAACATTAAGGGTATTGAGGGAAAATCACAATAACTTCATTTCTTTTGATTTTACACCCCTATATCCGACCCTAGAAGATGGGTGGTACGCACAGGGCGGTCCAAGGGAAACAACCCACTACAGGCAAATGTTGCTACGGGTTACGCCTGGTTTTGAAAGAAATGAAACAGTTGGCTTTAGATGTGTAGTAGAATGGTAAGGCTAAAACTGATTTTTATCATCTTTTTGATTGATATTGGTTTGTATTATTCTTATGTTAATTGGTCTAATTTGAGTAAAATAAAAGCTAAAGTGTTCAAAATCTTAAATATCAAAAGTGATTTCCTGAATGAAATTGGAGATATAAGCCGATTTTCTGCCAGGTTTTTCAGGGAAGTAATCAAACCCAAGCAAGAGTGGGAGGAGTTTATCAATCAATGCTTTTGGGTAGGTTATAAAACACTGACCTTGGTAGGGATTACGGCTTTTATCATGGGACTGGTCTTGACCATTCAGTCCAGGCCCACCTTGGTTGAGTTTGGTGCCGAAGCCATGCTGCCAGCTATGGTGGCGGTTTCATTGGTAAGAGAAATTTCTCCTGTTATCACAGCTTTGATTTGTGCCGGAAAGATCGGATCGGGAATGGGGGCGGAATTGGGATCTATGCGGGTGACGGAGCAAATAGATGCCATGGAGGTTTCTGGGACCAACCCATTTAAATATTTGATTGTGACGAGGGTATTGGCCACTACCATTATGGTACCAGTGCTTGCGAGTGTCGCCAATGCAGTTTCCCTGTATGGAGGTTATCTGGGAGCAAATTTAAGAGGGGATGTAAGCTGGAGTTTGTACTGGTTTCAGGTTTTTGATTCACTCAGCTTTGGGGATGTCGTGCCTTCTCTTATCAAAACTTTCTTCTTTGGATTTGCCATTGGCATTGTAGGTTGTTACAAGGGATTTTACTCTAAGAAAGGGACAGAAGGGGTAGGAAGGTCTGCGACCACCGCTGTAATTGTGGCTTCCTTATTGGTATTTATTATAGACTTGCTGGTTGTTCAAGTAACAGATATATTAGGATTGACCTGATTATGGAAAAGAGAACTCCGGTAGTAACAGTAGAGAACGTGAATAAGTCTTTTGGTGACAACCACGTATTAAGGGATTTCTCCATGAAGGTAGAAGCGGGAGAAAATTTGGTGATTCTTGGGAAATCAGGCTCTGGAAAATCTGTCCTGATCAAGTGTATCATTAAGTTGATTGAAACAGATTCCGGCAGTATTACAGTTTTGGGAAAGGATATTGATGCCCTGGGTGAAGACGAACTGAATAGATTACGGGCGGATATCGGCTTTCTTTTCCAAAGCAATGCCTTATATGATTCTATGACAGTAAAGGAAAACCTGCTTTTTCCTTTAAGAAGACATTGGAGCAAGGAAGATAGGGAAAAAATGGCGGATGCTGCCATTTTAGAGGCTTTGGAAGATGTTGGATTGGCCCATACCATCAATATGATGCCTGCAGAGCTTTCAGGAGGCATGAGAAAAAGGATTGCCTTGGCCAGAACATTGATATTAAGACCCAAAGTAATCTTGTATGATGAGCCGACTACCGGTCTGGACCCGATTACCGGGAGAGAAATTTCCCAGCTGATGATAGATGTTCAAAAAAAATACAATGCTACGTCCATTGTGATTTCGCATGATCTGAATTGCATCAAAATGATTGCTAATAGAATGATCATGTTAATAAATGGAAAGAACTATGCCTCAGGAACTTTCCATGAGTTAGAGGCTGCTACTGATTCTAAAATTAAAGAGTTTTTCGAATAGAAATGAAGACTAAAAAAGTAATTGACAACAGTAAACTGGGCTTATTGGTCATTGCCGGTTTATTATTTCTTGTTTTGACACTCTATATGATTGGTAGAAACAAAAACTTATTTGGAACCTCTGTGACCATCACAGCCGTGGTAGACAATGTCAGTGGTCTGGTCCCGGGAAATAACGTACGCTACAAGGGGATGAATATTGGTACAGTCCGTTCCATTAGTATGGAAAATGACTCCTCCATTTTTATCACCATGGCAGTACAAAGAAGGATGAAAGAGTTCATTAAAAAAAATGCCCTAACTTCTATCAATACCGATGGATTGATGGGAAATAAAATATTACAAATACTTCCGCAGGGAGGATATGCCCCCATGATTTCGGAGGGAGATACACTATTTGCACAGGTTGGTCTGGATACAGAGGAAATGTTAAGAACCTTGGAAAGCACTGGGGACTATCTGGAAAAAACCTTTTATAACTTATCCAACGTGTCCCAGAAACTTAATGAAAGCCAGGCATTATGGAGCTTGCTTTCAGACACTTTGTTGACCGCTGAAATCAAAGCGGCAGTGGAAGAAATTCGTGATGCCGGAAACAACGCCTCAGAGATGGCGCAGGCAGGAACCCGCATGATCCGAACCCTGGAAAAAGGCGAGGGTTTGGTACGACAGGTTTTCACCGATACATTGATGGCGGGAAATTTTGCCCATTCTATAGAACACCTCTTAGAGGTAAGCGAGCAGACCAAAGATATCATGGAGCAAGTGAAGTCCATTTTGACTGATATTGAAAACAGTGAGGGTACTGCCAAGTTAGTGCTAGAAGATCCTGCTTTAAAAGAAGCGGTCTTAAACAGTATGTTGAATATTGAAGAAGGTACGGCGGCTTTTTCTGAAAACATGGAGGCCATGCGCAGCAATTTCCTATTTAGAAGGTATTTCAGAAGATTGGAAAGGGAAGAACAAAGAGAACAGGAACAAAGGCAACAAGAGGCTACTAAAAATGGGAATTGAAAGGAAGATTAAAGAAGGGGTATTGTTGCCTGAATTGGAATTCAAGGCCAGCAGGAGCTCAGGTCCAGGTGGGCAGCATGTCAACAAAACCAATACCCGGATTACATTGATCTTTAATGTTCCCAATTCTTTGGTTCTGGACGAAGGAGAGAAATCCATTTTGCTGGATAAGTTGGCGAACAAATTGGATACTGCCGGAAATCTGATCATTCATTCTCAGGAAAAGCGAAGTCAGATACAGAATAAGGAAATCGCAATCAACAAGTTCTATGATCTTTTGAGAAAAGCTTTTCAAAAAAAGAAGATCAGAAAAGCGACCAAACCCGGAAAAGCAGCCATAGAGCAAAGGATCAAAGACAAAAAAGCCCATGCCCAAAAGAAAAAGGAGAGGAGAGGGGATTGGTAATTATTTTAATTTTTCTAAAAGTGAATCATAATAGGTATTGCTAATTGGTACTTTTGCATGGCCCAGTTCCACTTGGTGTTTTTCAATTTTTGTCACCTTTGTACTGTTGATGATAAAAGAACGGTGTGTTTTGATGAAAGAGGAGGGAAGAAGTTGCTCCAATTCAGAGAAAGTCATCCTACTGAGTATTTTGTCCCCTGAAATTTGAAAAGTCACATAGTTTCCACTGGCTTCGCAATAGAGTAAATCCTCCAAATTGATCCTGATCTGATCTGCACCCGATTTGATAAAAATGCTGTCCTTGTTGCCGTTTTTTAAGGATTTCAGGTCTTTGGCCTTTTGACATGCTTTCAAAAACCTGGAAAGGCTAAAGGGTTTCAGTAGATAATCCAAAGCGTCCAATTCAAAACTTTTTACCGCATGCTCAGAATAAGCGGTAGTAAAAATCACCATGGTGTCTTTAGGAATCAGACCTGCAATTTCCAAGCCTGAAATATCCGGCATTTTAATGTCCAAAAACAAAACATCCACTGGGTTTTGCTGTAAGTATTCCAAACCTTTGATGGGATTGGTGAAAACAGCTTTTAATGATAAAAAAGGGACTTTGGAGGCATGGGATTTGACTACCTCCAAAGCCATACTTTCATCATCGATGGCCATTGCAGTGAGCATTATTGACTGTTTGGGTTAGTTGCTGAAATATTAAAATAAGGTCGAAATATAATTGAAATAGGATAGAAATATGGTCATATTCATCAAAGCTTGATACTCAAATGTACAAAATACTCTTCATCATTTTCCCTGATAATGAGCTCATGCTTGCCAGGGTATAGCAGTTGCAATCTTTGCTTCACATTTAAAAGTCCAATCCCAGAGGACTTTTTTTCCGGATCTTCAGCCGTACCTCTGTGAATACTGTTATTGACATCCAAATGAACAGATCCTTCCAAACACCTGAGATTGATCTTTATCCATGATTTCTTTTGCAGACTGACGCCATGTTTAAAAGCATTTTCGACGAAGGGGATCAGCAGCATAGGCGAAATCTGCCCATTGCATGGACTTTCTGATCGACTGAAATGAATATCAATGTATTCATGGTCATTTAGTCTTAATTCCTGCAGGGCCACATAATTCGTCAGGTATTCTTTTTCATGCTGTAATGGAATGCTTTCCCGGTGATTTTCATGCAGCATAAAGCGCATCATGTCTCCCAGTTTCTGGATACTTTCAGCAGTTTTTTCAGCCTTTTCCTGCAAAGCGGAGCCATAAAGGGTATTCAAAATATTAAATAGAAAATGAGGATTTATCTGAGACCTAAGAAAGTCCAAATTGGCCTTGCTTTGATCCACGGTGCTGGTCAACTGCCTGATTTCACTTTGGAAAATATCATATTTTTCAATGAATAAGTTGGAAATGGGAATCAAAACCGCCACTACCAGTACTGAAATGGCCAGACCAAGGAAGAAAAAAGGAGGGAAGTTCACATTGGAAATACCAATCAAGGAAAATATAAGCAAAATACTCACCGCCAATAGCAGGAGGTATAGATTAGCAGTGCTGACATTGCCTGCTTTTTTGTTTTTATAGATCAGAAAGAAATTGTAAAAAAATATCAGGATCAGACTGGGAATGATAATGGCAAAAAGGACTGCGATCGGTTCTGAACCAAGGCCCTGAAACTGAAACAGGAATAAAAATACAAATAGGTAAATAGCGGATAACCTGACAATATTGTAAGGTTTATAGTTTTCCAATCGAGGAGGAGCCAAAATCTGTCCCATGATGTAAACGAATATCAAATAACCTATGTATATGGCAATGGTATTGAAATAGAAAGGCATAAAGAAATCCTTGGTGATATCATTTGATACCGAAAAGGCACCCGTCAACACAAAGGAAAAGAAAGCTACCAAGAATAGTAAGGAACCATATTTCCACTTTACTCTTTCTTCAAAATACCCTGGGATCAACTTCATATGTACCAGATAGAAAGTGGTAATCAGAATGATAGGTATAAAGAGTTTAGCAAAATACTTACCCATGTAATCATCCTGATAATTGGAATAAAATGGATTCGCAGAAAGGATATTGCTGAGGATGATTGACAAAAAAACCAGGGCTACTACCCACCATTCAATTTGTTGAAAAGGAAGCCTATTTTCTTTCATAAAATAATGATTATTAGTTATATGTGTACTTATTTATTAACTGATACTTCAATAAAATCCAATTCAATTTTTTTGCTATATTTCTTTCTGTTGTCATGTTGGGCTATCACATATAAGTTATAGATAAGCCCCAAGACTATCAGGAAAAGGTAATGCTTATTCTTTTTCATCGGTTATGCTGCTGTAAGCTTACACAAGGTTAATCAAGTGCTTGCATGCTATCAAAAAAATGTGACGAATTGGTCCGATGATGTGACGGAAAGTCTTAAAATACCTTTTCAGCTCAAATTCAAAAGGGATAGGTCCCCAAATCCAATCCCCAAAGAAAAGGAAGAACAAAATAAGTAAACAAAGTAATGATTAATATAGATAGGATATTCATCCAAAGGCCTGCCCGAAACATATCCGGTATGCTAAGGTATCCTGAGCCAAAAACCACTGCATTGGGAGGAGTAGCCACAGGGAGCATAAAAGCACAACTGGCGGCCAAGGTGGCGCCTACCATTAAGCCAAAAGGGTGCACACCCATAGAGAAAGAAACAGCGGATAATATGGGTAATATCATGGAGGCTGTAGCCACATTGGAAGTGATTTCTGTTAAAAAATTAACAGCAGCAATGATGATCAAAAGGAAGAGTCCAAAGGCAATAAAATCCAGGAAAACAAACTGATTGCCTATCCATGCTGCCAGTCCTGTCACTTTGAAGCCTTCTGCTAATGAAAGACCACCGCCAAAAAGCAATAAAATTCCCCATGGTATTTTTTCAGCTGTTTTCCAGTCTAATAACTTAGTTTTAGGGTCGGAGGAGGGGATGACAAACAATAACACCACGCCCGCTATGGCGATTATGGTATCATCCAAGGCAGGTATCAATTCCTGTAATAAAAAGGTCCTGCTGATCCATGCAAGACTCACCAAGCCAAATACCCAAGATACCCTTTTTTCTTCTTTTGACATTGTGCCAAGGAGCATCAGTTGTTTTTCAATTTCTTCTTTACCACCTACCACAGAAAATGACTTTTCAAAAGGGTAGGCGATACGGACCAGGTACTGCCAACAAAGGAAAAGAAGAATCACGGAAATGGGCAATCCAAAAAGCATCCATTGAGAAAAGCTGATTTCAAATCCATACAGTTCTTTCACAACTCCTGCAAGAATAATATTGGTAGGTGTACCAATCAAGGTGGCGACACCTCCAATGGAAGCTGAATAGGCTATACCTAACATTAAGGCCTTTCCAATTTTATTTGGGGATTGTTCTTTCAATACACCAGCAGGGGACAATTGCGTAACTACTGCTATGGCTATCGGTAGCATCATTAGAGATGTGGCCGTATTGGAAATCCACATGGATAAAAAAGCTGTGGCTATCATAAACCCTAATATAATCTGCTGGATGTTTGTACCGATAAAGGATATGGTTTTTAAAGCTATCCTTTTATGCAGGTTCCACTTTTCTATACACATGGCAATCATAAAACCACCCATATATAACAAGACCATAGGATGAGAATAGGATGAAGCTGTATTGCTTATGGGTAAGGCACCCAATGTAGGAAGTAAAACTAAGGGCAATAAGGCTGTCGCAGCAATGGGAATGGCTTCTGTAATCCACCAAGTGGCAATCCAAGCCGTCACTGCCAACATGGCCAATGCTTCCTGAGACATATTTTTGGGTTCTACAAAAAACAAAATAAAAAGGAATAAAAACGGTCCTAAGATCCTTCCAATAAATGCCGTATTATTTTGGGACATGTGCTGTAGATATATCCCTCTAAGCTTATAAAAAAAATGAGAAAATCAAACAAAGAAAGAGGGCAGTGATGATTTGCTGGGAAATATGGTAAATCAAAGTCAATATGAATTATCTCTATTTAACATAATGTAAATTATATAACAAAAACAGGTTAATATATTACCACTTACAAAATAAGCCTAAGCGTTAAAGGTATTATATACGGGCGAAATATTGGATTACTAAAGATCAGTTTGATTTACCTATTGTGAAATGGATGTGTATTGTTAAAAAGGTTTATATGGTCAAATTTTCAGCTTATTTTTTACAATGCTGTATTGTAGTAGAAATTTTGTAGTAGCTCAGTGAAAGAATTGTTGTAATCATTTTATTTCATTTTCGATACAATAACCTCATCTTTAATCGTCATTTCATGCCAAAATATGCTGTAATGCAGATTTATGTGCTTTAGATGTTTTGGAAATGTCAATTGATCATTGAACCCAAATCTATACCAAGTGAATATAAAAGCAACCCCAAAACTAACTCAAGTCCATCTTGATAACGAAGTCTATTATAAGATTTCCAATGTGGATCAGATGAGACCTTTTTTTATGAGTATCATCAGCCCTTCCAACCATTGGTTGTTTATTGGCAGCAATGGTGGATTGAGTGCCGGTAGAAAGGATCCAGAAAATGCCTTATTCCCTTACTATACCGATGATAAAATCATTGAATCTTCAGAGGTTACAGGTTCTAAGACGATAATTCAAATTAAGGAAAATAATGGTATCCATATTTGGGAACCTTTCTCCATTCATTATGCCAATCTATATCAATTAGAGCGAAATCTCTATAAAAATGTGTATGGTAATAAAATTCTTTTTGAAGAAGTCAATCACGATTTAAACCTCAGCTTTCAATACGAATGGTGTACAAGTGACCATTATGGTTTTATTAAAACCAGTAAACTATTCAATCATTCGACAGCTGAGGTTACACTATCAATTGTAGACGGCATTCAAAATATCATGCCCTATGGTGTAGGCAGCGGGCTTCAAAGCCAACGCAGCAACCTGGTAGATGCCTATAAAAGAAGTGAACTTGAAAAGAAAAGCGGTATGGGCATTTTTGCTTTAAGTGCGATTATCGTGGACAAAGCAGAACCCAGTGAGGCCTTGAAAGCAACTGTAGCCTGGTCTCTTGGTGTTCCAAATGCCAAGCGGCTCCTCTCCTCTTCTCAACTAAATGCCTTCAGGAACGGGCAAACTTTAAGGGAGGAAACAGATGTCAAAGCAGAAAAAGGCGCTTATTTTCTTCACGCGGATATAGCAGTTCCAGCAAAAGGTTACAAAGAATGGATATTTGCAGCGGATATCAATAAAAGTGCCTCCAACATCATTGCCCTATCCAATGCCATCAACTCAGATAAGGACCTGATTGAAAAAGTAAAACAAGACATTGAAACAGGAACACAGCAATTGGTTCAATTGAATGCCGGTGCAGATGGGCTGCAGTTGACAACCGATCATCTTCGAGATACCCGCCATTTTGCCAATGCCATGTTCAATATCATGCGCGGTGGTATTTTTGATGAGAATTACCAAATCGAAAAAACCGATTTGATCCATTATCTCTCCAAAGCAAATAAACAGGTTTTTGAAAAGCATAAATCCTCTATTCAATCCTTTGGGAATCAATTATCCGTCACGCAATTAAAAGCCTTTGCCTTGGGTGAAGCGGATACAGACCTCAGACGTCTATTGCTGGAGTATTTGCCTTTGAAGTTCAGCCGTAGACATGGCGATCCAAGCCGGCCTTGGAACCAATTTTCCATCAATACCCGGAATGAACATGATGGTTCAAAAGTGTTGGACTACGCGGGAAATTGGAGGGATATCTTCCAGAACTGGGAAGCCTTGGCCCACTCCTACCCAGGGTTCATCCAAGGCATGATATTTAAGTTTCTAAATGCCTCTACATTTGATGGTTATAATCCATACAGGGTGACCAAACATGGTATTGATTGGGAGCGAATCGAAGCGGATGATCCCTGGTCTTATATTGGTTATTGGGGTGACCATCAGATCATTTACCTTTTAAAGTTCCTAGAGTTTTCCGAAAGCCTTGCCCCTGGAAGTCTTGAAAGTTATTTTAATGAAGAGGTCTTTGTTTATGCCAATGTACCCTATAAAATAAAGGCTTACGAAGAAATCCTCAAGAACCCAAAGGATACCATAGACTTTGACCATCAGCTTGATCATAGCATCATGGAGAGATGGGCTGTGTTGGGTGCTGACGCTGCCTTATTGCAAAATGGAAATGGCGCCATCCATCATGTAAATTTCATTGAAAAGATTCTGGCGACTGTGTTGGCCAAAATTTCCAATTTTATTCCTGAAGGAGGTATTTGGATGAATACCCAGAGACCGGAATGGAATGATGCCAACAATGCATTGGTGGGGAATGGTGTCTCTATGGTTACCCTGTACTACCTCAGAAGATTTCTGACATTTTTTAATGAAGTCCTTGAAAATAGCGAAATACAGCAGGTTAGCATTTCAGAGGAGTTGCTTCAGTTCTTTGAAAGTGTGAAGAAAACGCTTTTCCAAAACCATCACCTGCTTGATGGAAAGATTTCCGATAAGGACCGCAAAACCATACTTGATGACTTAGGAATTGCTGGGAGTAACTATCGTTGGGGCATTTACGAGCACTCTTTTTCCAACACAAGGAGAACACTATCTTTAAAAGACGTAAAGGAGTTTTCAACACTTTGCCTTTGGTACCTCGACCACTCTATTCGAGCCAACAAACGGTCTGATAATTTGTACCATGCTTATAACCTGATGACCCTTGAAAATGATCAAGAGGTATCCATTTCCTACCTCAGCGAAATGCTGGAAGGACAGGTGGCTGTGTTGAGTTCAGGTTATTTGTCCTCCTTAGAAGCCCTTGAAACATTGGATAGTTTAAAGTCAAGTCTGCTTTTCAGAGAGGATCAGTTCAGTTACCTGCTTTATCCCAATAAGGATTTACCGGGATTCCTTCAAAAAAATGTCATTCCAAAAAGTGATGTCTCCAAATCTGAGCTTTTGAATGCCTTGTTAAATGCGAGTAACACCGCTATCATTCAAAAAGATGAGAATGGCGGTTTCCATTTCAACGGAAATTTCAGAAATGCTTCAGACCTGCAAGTAGCCTTGGAAGCCTTGGACAGTAAGGAGTATCCTTTATCGGAGACCAATAAAAAAGAAGTCTTCCAGATTTTCGAAAAAGTCTTTAACCATAAAGCCTTTACAGGAAGATCAGGCACTTTTTATGGATATGAAGGATTAGGCTCCATCTATTGGCACATGGTTTCCAAACTGCAACTGGCCGTATTGGAAGTTTGCCAAAAGGCCATCCAAGATGGGGAAAACGAAGCATTGGTAGGCAAGCTGTTGGAACATTACTATGAAATCAATGAAGGCATTGGGGTTCACAAGTCCCCTACCCTTTATGGTGCATTCCCCACAGATCCTTATTCACATACTCCGTCCAATAAAGGTGTGCAGCAGCCAGGGATGACTGGTCAGGTTAAAGAAGATATCATTTCCCGTTTCGGGGAGCTTGGTGTGGGTGTAAAAGAAGGGCAACTTACCTTTTATCCTTCCATGCTAAGGAAGTCGGAGTTCTTAACAAGCCCACAATATTTCAGGTTCGTGGATGTCCTTGGTTCTTCCCACAACATATCTATAGCGCCAAATTCACTGGTATTTACCTATTGTCAGGTTCCTGTGATTTATACTTTGGCTGGAGAAAATGCTGTTGAAGTGATTTTGAAGGATGGCTCTCGTTTGAATGTCAAAGGTTTAAGTTTGGATAAGGTTTCAAGTGAAAAAATATTCAACCGGACTGCTGAAGTGGTTCAATTGATAGTCAACATCAAAGAAGATATACTTAAATAAGCATCTCAACAGCCTGTAAAACAGCCCTTTTTTGAAGGATGAATAGCAAAATCAAGAAGGATATAGCCATAGAGGAAAAAATAGAAGCGCTTCTTCAACAGATGACTTTAGAGGAAAAAATCGGTCAAATGTCACAGGTGCGCCATTTTGATGATATTACCTTGGAGGACATTAAAACCAAGTATATTGGTTCGGTGATCCATACCCAGGGCCCTCTTCCAGGTAATGATGCGCTACAATGGCAGGAGAAATTTTCTCAAATGCAGCAGCAGGCTTTGAAAACCAGATTGGGCATACCTTTACTTTTTGGGGTGGATGCAGTACATGGGCAAAATACCTATGAAGGAGCGACCATCTTTCCCCATAACATTGGTTTGGGTGCTTCAGGGAATGCTGACTTGGTACAAAAAGTAGCCGCCATTACCGCCATAGAGTCCCAAGCGACAGGCTTCAATTGGGTTTTCTCTCCTTGTGTAGCTATCCCATTCAATGAGAAGTGGGGCCGGGTGTACGAGGCATTTTCCGAAAGTGCAGAACTTACTGCAGCACTGACAAGGGCTTCTGTAAAAGGACATCAAGATCAGGAGGGAAAGTTTGGCGTGATGGCCACCGCCAAACACTTTATTGGCGATGGGGCTACAGATTTTGGAATAGAGGGCGGCAATACCTCTTTAAGTCAGGAAGAAGTCATTCAACGTTTACTCCTTCCCTATCAGGCAGCTATTGAGGAAGGCGTGGGAGCCATCATGGCTTCTTTTAATACCTTGAATGGAATTTCTATGCATGCGCATAAAGCGATGATCACCGATCTTTTGAAGGACAAGCTGAATTTTGAGGGAATGATCGTGTCTGATTGGAAGGCCTATTCGCGATTTGGTGGAAATGACATCATCAATGCCGGAATAGATATGGTAATGGCAGTGGATGGGGATTTGGACATGTTTCAGGAGGGTGTAAAAAATGGAGTTCTGAATGAGGAAATACCGGAAGAAAGAATTGACGATGCCGTACGAAGAATTCTGATGCAAAAGTATCGCCTTGGACTCTTTGATAACCCTTTCCCTGACAAAAGGCTGATTGAAAAAATTGGTAAAAAAGATCACCGGGACCTGGCCCGTCAGGCTGTCAGGGAATCCTTGGTGCTATTGAAGAATGAAAACAATGCACTCCCCCTGAATAAGCAAACCAAAGTAGTGGTGGTTGGCGAATTTGGAAATAATTCCGGGCTTCAGTCCGGAGGGTGGACCATAAACTGGCAGGGTAGCACTGAAAATTATAAAGGGGCAACTACCATCTTGGAGGGCATCAGGAAGTTTTCAGAGCATGAGGTAATATATGATCCTGATGGGACGGTACCTGTCACAGATGTAGATGTGGCTGTTGTCATCGTAGGTGAAACACCCTATGCAGAGTTTTTTGGAGATATAGGCGGTGAGATGAACCTCTTTCAACTTACGCTCACAGAAAAACACCAAAACTATATTCAGAACTATGTGGAGAAAGAAATTCCGACGGTAGTGTTACTCATTTCGGGAAGACCTTTGGTAGTGACCCAAGAAATAGAAAAATCCAATGCATTTATAGCAGCTTGGTTGCCAGGTTCTGAGGGAGATGGTATTGCAGAGGTATTGTATGGAGCCTATGATTTCAATGGGAAACTCCCCCACTCCTGGCCAAAGTCAGTAGAAGATTACCATGGTAAATATGGTCCCAATTTTTGGGATGATACAATAATGCCATTATTTCCTTTGGGATTTGGTTTGAGTTATGATAAAATATTGTAAATCTGTAAGTTAATTGTTCATATATAAAAGATACTTGAATATGAAATGGACATTCATCAAATCCCTATGCTATGGAATGGCGCTCACAATGGCCTTTTCCTGTAACAAGAAAACAATAGAAGTAGAATCAGTTCAATCAACAAAACATAAAGAAGTGACAGCAAAAGATATTTTAGGAAATCCGGATTACCAGGCCATATCTTACGAAGGATACAGGGATTTATCCAGAGAAATTCAACCAAGTATTGCCCAGTTAATGGAAGATGTTAAGATTTTATCCGCCATGGGCATCAAAGTATTGCGAACATATAATGTGCAATTTCCCCATGCAGCCAATCTGCTAAAGGCGATTAGAGAGTTAAAAAATGCAGATCCTGATTTTGAAATGTATGTCATGTTAGGTGCCTGGATTGATTGTAAAAATGCCTGGACAGACATGGAGCCTGATCATGAGGTAGAAAGTGAACAAAATGCAGAGGAAATTGAACGTGCCGCAGCACTGGCCAATGAGTATCCGGATATCGTCAAGATCCTTGCTGTAGGCAATGAGGCCATGGTGAAATGGGCTACTGCTTACTACGTGCAACCTTGGGTCATCCTTAAATGGGTCAACCATTTACAAGAGATGAAGGCTTCCGGAGATCTTCCAAAAGACCTTTGGATTACCAGTTCGGATGATTTTTCTTCCTGGGGCGGTGGAGACCCTATGTACCACACCGAAGATTTGGAGAAATTGGCACATGCGGTAGATTACATTTCCATTCACACCTACCCTTTCCACAATAGCCATTATAACCCTGATTTTTGGAGGGTCCCCAATGAGGAAAGTCAGCTTTCGGAGATAGAAAAGGTGGATGCAGCAATGCTTCGCGCCATAGATTTTGCCAAAATGCAGTACGATTCAGTGGCCAGTTATATGAGAGGACTGGGTGTTGAAAAGCCCATTCATATTGGAGAAACAGGCTGGGCCAGCGTTTCAGATGGCTTTTATGGAACTGAGGGTTCACTTGCTGCAGATGAATATAAACTGGGTCTTTATTACAAGCACATGCGGGAATGGACGAATGCTGCTGGGATCTCCTGCTTTTACTTTGAAGGCTTTGATGAGCCTTGGAAAGATTCCCAAAACCCAATAGGTTCTGAAAATCATTTTGGTCTTTTCACAGTAAAAGGTGAGGCCAAATATCCACTGTGGGACCTGGTAGATCAGGGGATTTTTGAGAACCTAAGTCGTGATGGAAACCCCATCATCAAAACTTACGGAGGGGACAAGGAAAAACTGCTCCAAGAAGTAATGGCACCTCCATATCGATAAATACAAATTCAAAACCCGAAAATACCATTAGCCACTTCAACCCAAAATAAAATGTCAACAACAAGCAGAAGCGTTCCGATGGGCCAAAAGATTGCCTTCGGTATCGGTATGTTAGCCAACCAAATGTTCCCTGCGATACTGGGGATTTTTATGGTTGTGCTGGTTCAGGATTTAGGATTTCCAGGATGGATGTGGGGCATCCTGTTTTTCCTTCCCAGGGTATTCGATTCCATTACAGATCCCATCATGGGCTTCATCTCTGATAATACCAAATCCAAGTGGGGCCGCAGAAGACAATATGTGTTTATAGGAGCCATTATGCTAGGTGTTTCCTTTGTAGTCATGTGGCAATTGTACAGGGAAAATGGAGTGGATTACAATTTTGCCTACTTCTTGTTCTGGTCCTTTATCTTCTATTTGGGCTTGACCATTTTCAGCGTGCCCTACGTGGCCATGGGCTATGAAATGAGCAATGATTTCCATGAAAGAACTGATATCATGGCGGTGGCCCAGTGGATTGGTCAGTGGGCCTGGGTGATTGCTCCATGGTTTTGGGTAATCATGTACGATCCTTCTTGGTTTGAATCTGCCGATGTTGCCACCCGTGAACTTGCCCTATGGGTTGGAATAGTTTGTATGGTCTTTGCGATGGTACCTGCAATTTTCATTAAAAGTACATCCACTTTGAATGAAAATTACTCTCCTTTGACGCCCCAGAATATTGGTTCCAGCCTCAAGGAGATATTGCAGGGTTTTAAAGAAGCCTTTACTTCCATCCCTTTCAGAAAGTTGTGTATTGCCACTTTCTTGATTTTCAATGCCTTCAATACCATTGCCGCATTTTCATTTTTTATTGTGGTTTACTACTTATTCAGTGGAGATGCCGGAGCTGCTGGTGTTTGGCCAACCCTTTTTGGAAGTGTCGGGGCTTTGGTTACTACCTTTATCGTTATTCCAATTGTAGCCAAGCTTTCCAAAAAAATTGGAAAGAAAAGGGCTTTTATTGCTTCTCAGGGGATTTCTGTTTTCGGTTATATTTTGCTTTGGTTTTTATTTATTCCTGGTAAACCCTACATGTTCCTATTTGCCCTCCCCTTCTTTTCATTTGGTATAGGCAGTTTGTTTACCTTGATGATGTCTATGACAGCTGATGTGATTGACTTGGATGAATTGAGTTCGGGTAAGAGACGTGAAGGCGTTTTTGGTGCCATATATTGGTGGATGGTCAAGTTCGGATTCGCTATTGCAGGTTTGCTTAGCGGAGCAATATTAACCATCGTGGGATTTGATGCGACACTGGAAACCCAATCAGAAGGGGCTGTATTGGGACTAAGGGCATTCTATTCCGGCCTGCCCATACTCGGTACGTTAATAGCCATGTATGTGATGAAAGACTACGACTTGACAGAGACACGTGCCAATGAAATACGGGCTGAATTGGATGCGCGTAAAAGTACCAAACCTATCACCATTACTTCTGTCTATCAAAATAGAAATGCCCTCCTTGTATCTCAAAAACAGACGCTGGAAACAGATTTTGATTTTTCAAAAACTACTCCATCTGACATTAAGAATGCTTTCAATAACACGCTTAACACCGGTCTTCACGGTATTTGCTTCAGTCCCTATTTAGAGGGGCAAAGCATCGGGGAACACTTAACTGAAGCACAAATCATCCGGAGAATGGAAGTGGTAGCCCCTTATACCCAATGGATACGCTCTTTCTCTTGTACGGAAGGGAATGAATTTATTCCAAAGGTGGCGAAGCAGAAGGGATTAAAGACCATGGTTGGGGCTTGGATTGATAGCAATAAAGCCAATAATGACAAAGAAATTGAGTCCTTGATCAGTTTAGCGGACCAGGGCTTGGTGGATATTGCAGTGGTCGGAAATGAAGTAATGCTCAGGAATGAATTAACCGAAGAAGAACTGTTGCATTACATCCAAAAAGTAAAACAGGCCCTTCCCGGTATACCGGTAGGTTACGTGGATGCCTACTATCAGTTTAAGGAAAATCCTGCCTTGGTGGATGCTTGTGATATTGTACTGGTTAACTGCTACCCATTCTGGGAAGGAAGCAATATCACGCATGCAACAGCGCATTTGAAAGAAATGTATTCCCTAGCGAAGCAGGCTGCAAATGGCAAGAAAGTCATCATCACCGAAACAGGTTGGCCAAATGAAGGCAGTAGTAACAATGAGGCCTACCCTTCCATGGAAAATGCCATGCGCTATTTTATCAATATCCAAAATTGGTCTCAAGAAGAAAGCGTGGAGATGTTTTACTTTTCTTCCTTTGATGAATCCTGGAAAGTACGCCATGAGGGTGATGTAGGCCAGGCTTGGGGATTGTGGGATAAAAATGAAAACTTAAAATATAAATAACTATGTCGTTTAACCCTGACAAAATTTTGGCCCTTGCTGGAAAAGATTTGCAAGGCTTTTCTAACAAAGAATTATCGGAATTATTTAGGTCTACGCTAAAAGAAGGCATGCCTGGCCTTTGTTTTAGCCCTTATGAAGATGGGCAGCAACCAGGAGATCAGCTTTCTGAAGAACAAATTCGCAGACGTTTAAATATCATTCGCCCCTATACCCAGTGGGTCCGGTCCTTTTCCTGTACAGATGGTAATGAACTGATTCCAAAAATTGCCAAAGAATATGGCATCAAAACCCTTGTTGGCGCTTGGTTGGGAAAGGATGATGAGATCAACCAAAAAGAAGTCAAAAACCTGATCCAATTGGCAAAGGATGGCTACGTAGATATTGCCGCTGTGGGCAATGAGGTAATGTATAGAAAGGATCTGAGTGAAGATCAACTCCTTGAATTTATCCATCAGGTGAAAAGTGAGTTGCCTGATATCCCTGTAGGTTATGTGGATGCTTATTATGAATTTGAACGTAAACCACGCATTACCGACGCCTGTGATGTGATCCTTGCCAATTGCTATCCTTATTGGGAAGGTTGTGCGTTGGATTATTCCTTATTGTACATCAAAGACATGTATGCCAGAGCAGTACGTTCCGGTAATGGCAAGAAGGTTATCATTACAGAGACAGGTTGGCCAAGCCAAGGAACTGCACTTTACGGCGCCGTTCCTTCTGACGAAAACTTTATCAAATATTTTATCAATATCCAGAAATGGTCCAAGGAGGAATCCATCGATATCCATTATTTTTCTTCTTTTGATGAGGCTTGGAAAGTGGGTGCCGAAGGTGATGTGGGTGCCTATTGGGGATTATGGGATAAAGATGAAGATTTGAAGTACTAAATTCGAGAACCCACAAAAAGGGCTGATACAAAAAAACAGTATCGGCCTTTTTTTATTAAAAATCATTGGCTAAGGACCCGATCTATCCCTGCCCAATTACCTTTTAAAGCCTCATCCAGCAGGCCATTCCATTCTTCCTGTGCCTGAATATCCATGCCATGCCGGGTCTGCTTGTCATAAATCTCCTGAAGGCGGTTCATTTCTCTGTAAGCATCAAAAAAAGCATCATTGATGGTCGCTTCATACCAATCCGGGTCCAGGTCAAGGTTTTTTAGTTTGGTTATTAGCCGGTTTGCTACCACCCTGACCACATCAAAATGTCTCTGCTCATGGTTGAGCGCATAATCACTGGGATTTTTTACCCATGATTGTTCTGGCAACATGTATACATCAATTTCTATCCGTTGTACAATTTCCCCAGCTTCAATCATCGATTTGCCCTGCATGGAAAAACTGGTGAAAATGCTGGCATTGAACCTGCTGCTTCTCTGGGGTTTATCTCTAAAATCGCTCCATTGAAGTGGTCTGTTTACGTCATAATACACCGTGTCGCGGTGACTGGGCTTCACTTGGTCAATGATTTCCAAACGTACAGTTCTGGCCAAATGTCTATTTTCCATTACCTGGAGTTTCATCCAGGTATCAAAATAACTGACGCTGTTTTTGAAAACCCTATTGACTACGTTTTCTATCATATCCAGCCTGTTGATGGACCGTTTGTACTGGGCAGAACCATTATAGTCCACCAAATGGACAGGTTCTCCTATCCCCATTTTATAAAATCCTATTACCAGCTGAAAATCACCTTCATATACATTATTATTTGAAGCTTTTTTTTCACTTACTTTTACTTCATAAATTCTTACCTGAATGGATTGGGAGCTGCCTTCAATTTGTTGTATGGCTGAGTGAAAAAAGTTTTTAACCGTTTGGTCGAGCTGTGCTTTAAAGGCGATGTTTCTTTTGACGTTGCCAAGGGCATGCACCTGCCCAATTTGTTGCTTAGACACCCGAAGGTCCAGTACTTCTTTGATCTGGTAGCCAAGTCCTTTCATGGGATCCCCATCATACCGCAGATGGATCTGTAAATCTTGGGCCAACAAGGGAGGTCCCAAGATTAAAATACACAACCAAAAGAAAAGAATTCTCAAATTAACTACCCGTTTAGACTTTCTAGTTGTAAACGAAAATCATACTGTAAATCTTCATGAAGACCTGAAATAATTTTTTCTACTTTGCCTAGTTGGATTTTGTAAAGGTTCTCAATGACGGGATGACGGAAATTGAGGTAGCCATAAAGCTTCATCTTTTCACAAAAATACAAGATGAGCTCCGCATGAGCTTCTTTGTCTTTACTCAGTTTCAGGTGTTTATTCAATTTCCTACGAATGGCCTGCGCGGATTTTTTGGCCAAATGATAATGCTTGGTATTGGCATCCATGAATGCCAGATCGAGATCTTCCTTTACCATGTCAATAAAGATGCGTGGATTCTCTCTCTCAAAAAGTTTAAAATAGAGATAGGCTTTATTGTCCCGGTTAAATTTACTGAGGTTTATGATGACTTCTGTCAGCTCTTTTTCATCAAGATATTGCAACTCTTTTTTAATATCTGCCAATGAAGGTATTTTCATGCTTTTCGGGGAAGCTATCCTGTAAGAAATAAACAAGCCTGGAAAAATTCAATGATTTTTTCCAGGCTTTGGAATTAGAATTACTTTTTACTGAACAAGTTTAACTTCTATGGCGCTAATGCCTTTAGGAGTTTTCTCCGTCAAAAAGGTTACTTTATCATTTTCTCTGATTTCATCAATACAGCCACTCATGTGTACAAATATACTTTCCTGTGTTTGTTCATCTTTTATGAAACCATAACCTTTGGAATCATTGAAAAATGTCACTTTGCCCTTCCTGCCTGCATCTGAATCTTCAGCTTCAACGGCTTTAGGGATACCTATATCAATGGTATCAGGATCAATTTCCTTCTTCTTTTTGCTCGGATCAGGTGGTGTAGAAGTGATATTCCCAAATTCATCCACATATGCAATCATGTCTTCAAAATCTGTTGACTTGTCTGTATCAGAATTTCTGGCTTCTCTTTTTTCCTTCTTCTCCTGTTTCTTTTTAGCTCTTTGTTTTTCCTTTTCTTTTTTACTAAATGTTTCTCTTGATCTTGCCATATGTTACAAAATTCTCTTTTTTTCCCTGTATTTCCTATTAATTTCGAAAATGATTGCCAGATTTACAAATAATGCTAGCAAATCCTTTCCAGATTGAATTTCTACTTTTACCTTCTATCAAATCTGTTTTCTTCTGCCTAAAAAATTATGTAGTTTGGGGATTTAATTCGAGGACATGAAAGAATTCCAGCAAATCATTCAAGCTTATAAAATCTGTCAGGAAAATGATCAAAAGGCAGCCTTAGCAACTGTAGTTAAAGTGGATGGTTCTGCTTATCGCCGTCCTGGTGCAAGAATGTTGGTGACTGAAGACGGTATGCTGACAGGAGCTATTTCTGGTGGCTGTCTCGAAGGAGATGCACTTAGAAAAGCCCAATCGGTAATTTTTCAACAAAAATCAATGTTGGTAACCTACGATACCACAGACGAAGACGATCAGAAATTCGGTATAGGCTTGGGATGTAACGGTATCATCCAAGTACTCATTGAACCCATTGACGCATCTAATCCAGACAATCCCCTTGAATTATTGAAAAAGGCGCTTTTAAATAGAGATAGGGCGGTTTTGCTCACTTTCTTTTCCCTTAAAAGGTCAAAAGAACAACAAATTGGGACTAAATTGCTGTTAAAGTCAGCTAAATGGTCAGGTGATGAATCCCCTATTCCCTCTATATTGTTAGAAGAAGTAAAAAGGATAGCTGGTCAAATTGAAGTGGAGGGAAATAACCTGATAAAAACTTACACGGAACAGGATGAACTCGTGGTCTTTTACGAACTTATTAAAAGTGCTACTAGGGTTTTGTTGTTTGGCGCTGGGAATGATACACAGCCACTCGCCAAAATGGCTGAGCTATTGGGCTGGGAACTTTGGTTGATAGACGGAAGAAAATCATATGCTACCGAAGGTAGATTTCCTTCAGCCTTCAAAATTTTGACTGGAACGCCCGAGGAAACCATTGATCAAGTGGCATGGGATCTAAATACAGTGGCCTTGCTGATGACCCACAACTTCGAATATGAAGTTCAGGTACTTAAACGGATCCAAGCTTGGGAACTTCCCTATGTAGGTATTCTTGGACCTAAAAAGAAAACCTTTAAACTATTGGAAAGACTTCAACAAGAAGGGATACAGGTAGATGATAGGAATATTTTCGGCCCTGTGGGTTTGGACATAGGCGCTGAGGGTTCAGAAGAAATCGCCCTTTCTATCTTAAGTGAAATCAAAATGGTGCTGGCTAAGAAACCGGGGTCAAACCTAAGGAGCAAAGAAGGGCCCATACACGAAGAAAATGTCCATGGATAAATTTCCCATTGGTATAATAATCCTTGCTGCAGGAGGTTCTTTACGTTTGGGCCAACCCAAACAACTATTGGCCTATGAGGGAAAAACTTTACTCGAAAATGCCATTAATGCAGGAAGGGAATCAAAAGCCATAGATTGCGTCGTGGTTTTGGGAGGCAATGAAGAGGTCATCAGAAAGCAACTGGACCTTAAACATACCTGGGTCATAAGTAATCCTGACTGGGAAAAGGGAATGTCTGCTAGCCTGCGGTTAGGTTTGAAATTGTTGATTACAAAAAGGTCCTTGGATGCTGTTTTACTCATGTTGGTGGATCAGCCTTTTGTGGATGCAACCCTTTTGGATAAAATGATGACCAAATGGGTTAATAATGGGAAAGGAATAGTTGCTTGTGCTTATCAAAACACCTTGGGTGTTCCTGCTATTTTTGGGAAAGAATATTTCCCTGAACTTTTGGCCCTATCAGATGCGGAGGGTGCTAAGAAAGTTATTTATTCCCATCCCTTGGAAACAATGGCTATAGATTTTCCTTTAGGGATTGTGGATGTAGATACCCAGCAGGATTACGAAAAACTCTTGAGGAAGTCGTAATTTTTAATTTCTAAGCTTTTCAAGAACAGCATTAACATGTTCAATACAAGTCATTATGTCTTCTTCCTGTGTGAATTTTCCAAGGCTAAAACGAATAGAGGCCCTTCCAAGATCATTGCTAAGTCCCATTGCTGCCAAAACATGGGAGGGCTTAGGCAAAATGCTGCTACAGGCTGAGCCTGAACTTACCGCTATTTTTTGATTGACAGCCCTCAAAAGGGCATCCCCTTCCACCCCACCGAATGCTATATTAGTGACGTGCGTTAAACGGTTTTCATTGCTTCCATTGAGTGTGGTATCAGGGATGGAAAGCAGGTTATCTTCCAAAAGGTTCCGCAACTTGCCCAACTTTTCGCCCTCATTGATCATTGACATTTGCCGAATTTCAGCAGCTTTTCCCATACCTACAATACCAGGAACATTCAAAGTCCCGCTTCTGAATCCTTTTTCATGTCCTCCTCCCACAATAATGGGCAGGGGCTTAGGAAGGGAATGATTGTGCCTGATGTAGAGTGCCCCTACCCCTTTTGGTCCGTAAAATTTATGGGCCGAAAAGGCCATCAAGTGGATATTTTGTGTATTTACAGGTATTTTACCTACTGCTTGAACAGCATCGGTTAAAAAGATTATCTGATGTTCCTCAGCGATTTTGGCAATTTGTTCCACGGGGTGGATAATGCCGGTTTCGTTATTGGCCCACATCAGGCAAATCATTTTTGTATGGGGTTTAATATTTTCTTGTAGGTCTTTTAGATTGATTTCACCTTTATTGTTGACATCCAAAAAGCTGACTTCTGCTCCTTGGGCTTGGATTTTATGGAAATTGTCCAGGACAGCCTTATGCTCCGTCTTGCAGGTAATATAGTGCTGACTTTCATTTGAGAACAATTCAAAAATTCCCTGAATGGCCAGATTTAGTGATTCGGTGGCACCGGAAGTAAAAATGATTTCTTTTGGTTTAGCACCAATCAAATTTGCAACCTGTTCCCTTGATGTTTCAACAGCCTCCTCGGCAAGCCATCCATAGGGATGGCTTTTACTTGCGGCATTTCCAAAGTGCTTGCTGAAAAATGGAAGCATGCCTTCCACTACTTTCGGGTCACAGGGCGTTGTAGCGTTATAGTCCAAATAAATAGGATAATTCATATTACTAATTTCCACATTTTTTTCACCTCCCCCAAGATTCATTGTGAAAAGTGGAGTTTTTCAAATTTAACCTGACTGAGTAAATTTTTAAGAATATCTCTTTGCCCTTCTTCTGAAGTCAGCTAACTTCTTTTACTTTTAAAAAAGTCTTAGATTTCGGGTAAAAAGGTTGAGATGAAAAAAAAACGGATTTATTTCTTAAACCTCCGGTACTATTGAATTATTTTTGCCATCCAAATCACTGCCATGAAAGAATTACAAGAATCAATCAATTTCATTGAACATATTATTGAAGAGGACCTTGCCAACGGCTTTCCTAAAGAAAAGCTACGTTTCAGGTTTCCTCCTGAGCCTAATGGATACCTTCATATCGGACATGCTGCCTCCATTTGCCTGAATTTTGGATTAGGTGAAAAATACAACGCACCGGTCAATCTCAGGTTTGATGATACCAATCCAGCGAAGGAAGAACAGGAATATGTGGATGCCATCAAAAATGATATTGCATGGCTTGGCTTTAAGTGGGCTAATGAGTGTTATGCCTCAGATTACTTTCAGCAACTCTATGATTGGGCAGTAGACCTTATCAAAGTAGGGAAAGCCTATGTGGATCAGCAGTCATCCGAAGAAATAGCCTCACAAAAAGGTACTCCAACTTCTCCTGGAACAGATAGTCCTTTTAGAAATCGACCTATTGGTGAGAGTTTGGATTTATTTGAAAGGATGAAAAATGGAGAATTTCCTGCAGGGAGTTATGTCCTTCGTGCCAAGGTAGACATGTCCTCTCCCAATATGCATATGAGGGACCCCATTTTATACAGGGTCATCCATGCCCATCATCACCGAACCGGAGGTGATTGGTGTGTATACCCCATGTATGACTGGGCCCATGGAGAGTCCGATTACATAGAGCAGGTATCGCATTCACTTTGTACACTTGAATTTAAAGCCCACCGGGAACTTTACGATTGGTATTTGGATCAAATCTGGGATCCTAAATTACTCAGACCTAAGCAGCGGGAGTTTGCCCGTCGAAACCTCAGCTATACCGTGATGAGTAAGCGAAAGCTTTTAGAATTGGTACAAAAAAATATAGTGGCTAGTTGGGACGATCCCCGGATGCCTACCATTTCCGGATTAAGACGAAGAGGTTACACTCCTACTTCCATCCGTAAATTCAGTGATTTGGCAGGTATTGCCAAAAGAGACAATGTTACAGATGTTTCCCTGTTGGAGTTCTGCATCCGTGAGGACTTGAATAAAACTGCTACCCGGGTGATGGCGGTGCTTAATCCTGTCAAATTGGTGATTACCAACTATCCTGAAGGTCAATCGGAAACCCTTCATTTGGAAAACAATCCCGAAGAGCCTAATTCTGGCACCCACGAAGTTCCTTTTTCCAGAGAGTTGTACATTGAAAGGGAAGACTTCAAGGAAGATGGTGGCAAAAATTTCTTCAGGCTTTCACTTGGCAATGAAGTTCGGCTGAAAAGTGCCTATATCATCAAAGGAGAGTCGGTGGTGAAAGATGATGCCGGAAAAATACAGGAAATCCACTGTACGTATGATCCGGATTCCCGTTCCGGAAGTGGTACAGCTGCCAGCGAGAGAAAGGTTAAAGGAACCCTTCATTGGGTTTCCATTCCCCATGCCATCAAAGCAGAGGTAAGAGAGTATGATCGATTGTTTTTGGATGAAGCACCAGATGCCCATGAAGATAAGAGTTTCTTGGAATTTGTGAATCCCGATTCTTTGAATGTCATCAAAGAAGCTTATTTGGAGCCATACTTATCCCATGCAACCCTGGCTGATAAATTCCAATTTCAAAGGTTAGGCTATTTTACACTTGATCCTGATTCGAAAGACGGACAATTGGTTTTCAATAAGACTGTAGGATTGAGAGACACTTGGGCAAAACAAAGCACAAAAACTCCAACTCAAAACCAAACAAAATCTAAACCTACGAATCAGCAACAAGGACAGAGAAAGGCTTTGAACGAGATTCAACAAATCGGTAAAAAGCTAACCAATCTGTCCGGGGATAAATTGGAAACAGCCATCAAATCCATTAAGGAATTCTCCCAAGAGGTGACTTATGAGGAATTGGAGCCCCTATTTAATACAGCAGCCAAGAAAGTCGGTACCAGAATCGCAGTAATGCTGGCTTTGGGGGTATTATTGGAAAAGGGCCAAGATAAGACTCAGGTTGTTATTGATTTTATTGAAGCTGGAAAAGCTGATGGAAATGATATTTTAAGGACTGAAGCTGAGAAATTGATTTAATATTCAAAAAAGCAAATCCTGGATCTTCATCAATGCCTTTATAAAAAGCCTTTAAATGACCTTTAGAGGCTTTTTTTAGTTTTGGTGATTCATTCGGTTGGAGTCAACATTCAATTTGGATAAATTTAAATATGCAACATTCCTGGAGCTTTCATCTGCCTGAATCCATCCCCCATCCTATTTCTAAAGTCTGCTTGAAAAAATTCTTTGAGGATAGTACAAAAGACTTAGGTATTTTTCTTTCCTATTATTTCCGTAAAGAAGGTGCAGTGACAGAAAATGTGAGCATCCCAGAGGAACCTGTATTTGAATCAGAGTCCTCGGGTACAGTTAGGGTGCAGTTCGATTTGATTTATTTTAATGCTTGTCTTAACATCCATGAAGAGGAAAAAGATCAAATGCTGCTTAGCTTCAGCATTCTTGAAGAAGATCATCTATTAACTGTAATTGGGCCCTATTGGCCGGAGAGAGGGATGGATGAAATATAATCTGGGTTAAAAAAATCAAACCCCTGACTGGTAAGTCAGGGGTTTTAGGGAAATAGGGTTTAAGCAACTTATGTTCTTCTTATTTCCAATTTGATATCTGAAAATTCTTTTTGCTCTATGAATGGCTGGCTTCTTAGCCTTCTACCTGTGGCCGCAAAAATCGCATTGGCGATCGCTCCCCCAGTGGGAGGAAGTGCTGGTTCACCCAGACCGGTAGGGTCATAGCCACTGTCCACATAATGTACATCAATTTCAGGTACTTCCTTCATCCTGATCAATCGATAGGTATCAAAATTCCTTTGTCTAGGAAGACCGTTTTCAAAAGTCATATTGGTAAACATGGCATGCCCCATGCCATCTACTATACCACCCCTCACTTGATGATTGGCACCTGTAGGATGCACCACGACGCCACAATCTGTAGCTGCAGTTATTTTTTTCAAGACAGCTTGTCCCCCATCCATGACGATATCTGCCACTTGTGCCACATAAGACCTATGGGAGAAATATACGCTGAATCCTTGTAATACATCTTTATTTTTACCCCAATTGGACTTTTCTGCTGCCATCTCTATGACTCCTCTCATACGGTCAATATCGTAATGGATTTCCCCAACGGGATTCTTTTTGGCCCTGTCCAGCAAGGCTAATCTAAATTCCACCGGATCTTTCTTTGCTGCTAATGCGACCTCATCCAGAAAAGATTGTTCTGCATAAGCCAGGAAATTGGTTATTGGTGCCCTCCAGGCATTGGTGGTAATTGGAGACCTGTGCTCAACATTTTCAATTAGCAAATTGTCTACAGAACCGGAAGGGAAATTGTTCTCCCTGGTGGAATTACCGGCATTGATACCGGCACCCCTTAGTTTGTAGGCAGTCATATTGCCATTTTCATCCAATGCCGCTTGGAACCTGTATCTCACAGCAGGTCTGTAGGCCCCTCCTGTCATATCATCTTCTCTGGTCCAGCTAACTTTAACCGGTTTATCCAGGATTTTGGAAAGCTCCGCCGCTTCTACAACGAAGTCAGCCCTCAACCTTCTACCAAAACCACCTCCCAAGCGGGTGAGTTCTACAGTAATGTTTTCTTTTGGAATGCCCAGTAACTGGGCTGTTTCCATTCTTGCCCTGTCTGGGGTCTGAGTAGGACCAATCAATTCTACTTTATCTCCTTTAACATGCGCAAAGAAGTTTTGAGGCTCCATCGGAGAATGGGAAAGAAAAGGACACTGATATTCGCTGGTGATGACCTGAGCTGCATTTTTGAAAGCAGTGTCCACATCTCCATCTTTACGCATCACCTGTGCAGTCTTACTGTCCAGCATTTCCTTCATGATCCTATCATGGTCAAAACTGCTTTCAACTGACCCATCAGGTTCATATTCAATCCTCAGCTGCCGCTTGGCTTTAATCAAAGGCCATGTGGAATTTCCTACCACGGCCACATTATTTTTAAATACGATTACATCTGTAACTCCCGAAACAGACCTGGCCGCAGAGTCATCCACAGATTTGATTTTCATCCCAAAGGGAGGACGCTGAATCATAGCATTTACCATGCCTTCCCTGTAGACATCCAAACCATAAAGGGGCATACCTGTAAACATGTCCTTATTTTTGACATTCTTTACAGGAGTACCAATGATTTTAAAATTTTCAGGGTCTTTCAGTTGTACATCATCGGGTGCAGTCAGTTTAGCCGCTTCACCCGCAACTTCTCCATATCCAAACTGTTTTTTCCCATTGTGATAGATGATGCCTTCTTTTCCTTCCAACTCATCTATCCCTACGCCTAATTTTTCTGCTGCGGCTGTCAACAATAAGTGTTTGGCAGTCGCACCTGCTTTCCGTAACCTTTCCCAGGAATGCGGCATGGCACCAGATCCCCCCGTCAGTTGACGGTAAAATTTATCATTGTCCAATGGGGCTTGAAATACCCTGACTTTCGACCAGTCTGCATCCAATTCTTCCGCCACGATCATAGGGAAAGACGTAATGATATTTTGCCCCAACTCCGGATTTGGAGAATAAATGACAATGTCACCACTGGGAGATATGGACAGGTAGGCATTGAAGTCCAAGGCCTGTGAAAGCACCTCCTCATCAGTCAATACCTTCATCTTTGGAGAATCACAGCCTGACCAATAAAAACCAATGAACAAGCCTCCGGTTGCTGTTGCAGCGACTTTAAGAAAGTCCCTTCTGTTTGTTTTCAATAGCTTTTCCATAATTATTTCGTTTTAGCGGCCAAGGCAACTGCTTCTCTGATTTTATGATAAGTTCCACACCTGCAAAGGTTTCTGTTCATCGCATTTTCTATTTCCTCCATAGAAGGGTTTGGGTTTTTTCTCAAAAATGCGGCAGCTTGCATTATCTGTCCTGCCTGACAATAGCCACATTGAGCAACATCAATTTCGTCCCAGGCTTTTTGAACAGGATGATCTCCATTTTTCGATAAACCTTCAATGGTTGTAACCTCATCGGATCCAACACTGGATACTGGTAAAGTACAGGAGTAAGTAGATTCTCCATTAATATGCACCATGCAGGCTCCACATTGGGCGATCCCACAGGAAAATTTCGTACCCACTAATCCAAGATGATCTCTTAATACCCACAATAAAGGCGTATCATCCTCAACATCAACCTGATAATTTTGTCCGTTGATTTTAAGATTGTAATTGGCCATGATCTTTATTCTTTTTTTAAGATTACCAATTTAATTAAAATTAGAAGGTTTTCTAAATTCCTGCTGCTGATTTTTTATGGATTTTGATGAACTGCTTGGTGTATCCTTGAATGGAACAACATTGGCATGGTTTATGGTATTTAAATTTAACCTGCTACTAATCTTAGACTTTCATTCATTTTATTTTGAATCATCCCGAGTCTGAATCACATAAAATGCGAAAATGAATACCTATGTTGTTAGTATTTAATCGATTTCATATACATAAAAAACAGGTTTATGAAGAATATTTTGTTTTGTACGTCTGTTTGTAACAAAAATTTTGAAAAATGTTTTTTTATGTATTATTTCGATTGTGCGGGAAGCCCAAAACGAACTCTAAAATTACAGGTGGACATGCTAAGAAATGCAATTAAATTAGTCTTTTCTATAGGACTTCTTGGCGGAATAGTGGCCTTTATGATGCTAATAAATGTTACTTTTTACAAAGAAAAGCAAAATTTGGCTGATGAAGCTGTGGAGTATATCATTGTTCACGATGATTATATGGCCTTTTCTACCAATGAGACAGGAATTTTCATGGAAAATGAAAGTTTGGATAATGCCCAATTTCAGGAAATAGAGTTTTCTATTTTGCCAAAATTTTTTATTTCAAGTCAATTATCAAAAGTTCAGCTTATTGTAAGCCATTTCTTATTTGCTTTGATCTGTTTATTGATTTCGACCCAATTCCATGTGGAAACCAATATGTATGAATTCTTTCACAAACGTGAGGATGGTACCGTTTTATTTGAAAGTAATGCCAATGCAATCACCCATTATCTGAGTATTTACACAGGAATGATTTTTAAAGTCTTAGGAGTCTCCTGTATATTTTTAGCAATTTTTCACATAGTAATTTAAATAGACCGAATACAAGTAATTTAAATTTTTTCTGACTGACGTTTGATTTTTTGTGTTCTCTGTAAAAGCCTGTCTCTTTTGAGTTCAGGCTTTTCTGCTTTTGGATTGGGAAGTACATTTTAAATAAGCTGCTATTATCCAATTTTTAAAATCAAAATCTTGCTCCTATCTTTATTCATTAGAAAAGTAAATTTCAAACCAAAAGACCTATGACAAAAAAAATCAATGCTGCTATTGTGGGCACAGGCTTTATAGGGCCGGCACACTTGGAAGCACTTAGAAGACTTCCGAGTATTGAGGTTACAGCCCTTTGCGAAGTAAATCTTGAATTGGCTAAAGAAAAGGCGGAATTATTGGGCATCCCTAACGCCTACACTTTTGAAGAAATGCTAGAAGATGCCTCTATTGATGTAGTGCACGTTTGTACACCTAACTTTTTACATTTTTCTCAATCCAAAGCGGCTTTATTGGCCGGAAAGCATGTTGTCTGTGAAAAACCTCTGGCAACCAAAATTGAAGAGGCGGAAGAATTAGTTGCATTAGCCAAAGAAAAAGGCCTGGTAAATGCCGTACACTTCAATTTAAGGTATTATCCCATGGTCCGACAGATGAAAAACATGCGGGAGAATGGAGAATTAGGTGAGATATATAGTATTATGGGCTCATACCTTCAGGATTGGTTATTTTTGCAGACTGATTACAATTGGAGGCTTGAACCTGATAAATCCGGCGATTCACGTGCTATAGCGGATATAGGATCTCATTTATTGGACTTGACAGAATATGTTACGGGCTTAAAAGTGACTGAAGTGATGGCAGATTTTTCGACTGTACATAAAACCCGTCTCAAGCCTTTGAAAGCCATTGAAACCTATTCAGGAAAAATGTTACAGCCATCTGATTATGAAGAAGTCCCCATCAATACAGAGGACCATGCAACGGTGATGTTACGTTTTGATAACGGCAATAAAGGATCTGTTACAGTTTCCCAGGTAAATGCCGGTAGAAAAAATAGATTAAATATTGAAATAGCAGGTTCTAAAGCAAATTTTGAATGGTGTTCCGAAAGGCCAAATGAAATTTGGATTGGAAAAAGAGAAACTGCCAATCAACACTTGATGAAAGACCCTTCACTGTTTCATAAAGATGCAGCTGGACTGATCAGTTTTCCGGGAGGCCACAATGAAGGGTTTCCAGATACTTCAAAGCAGATGTTCAAAGAGGTTTATGCGGCAGTAAGAGAGGGAAAACAACCGGAAAACCCAAGTTTCCCTACCTTTGAGGATGGCTACAGAGAGCTTTTGATCTGTGAAAGAATCATAGAAAGCCATAAAAAACAGACTTGGGTAAAAATATAGTAAATCATAACATTGCTCAACCCATGATTTATACCACCCTTGAAGCCTTTCAAGTGGTGGTATTTTTTATCTTTGCCCTAAATTTCATTTGCAATTGTCATTTAATTATTCCTCAATAGATCTTCCTGTTGTTCAGTTAATACCTGAGTTCAAAAAGCAACTGGCCTCCAATAACACCTTAATTCTTCATGCCCCTCCCGGGGCAGGTAAAAGTACTTTACTACCACTGACATTGTTGGAAGAAGAATTTTTGAAAGGAAAGAAAATTTTGATGCTGGAACCCAGAAGGCTTGCTGCTAAGTCCATTGCTTATAGGATGGCAGATCTTTTGGGTGAACATGTTGGTGAAAAAGTCGGGTTTAGGATTCGATTTGAAAATAAAGTTTCTCCAAATACTCGTCTTGAAGTGCTTACCGAAGGAATTTTGACCAGGATGATGCAGCATGACAATGCACTGGAAGACATAGGTTTAGTTATTTTTGATGAGTTTCACGAAAGAAATATCCATGCAGATCTGGCTTTGGCATTATGCAGGGAGATCCAGCTGGTCCTTAGGCCTGATTTAAGGATTCTGATTATGTCTGCCACTTTGGACATGCCCCAATTAGCCACTTTGTTGTCTGCCAAAACCCTTAAATCTGAAGGAAGAACCTTTCCTGTCGAAATTTTTTATGAAGGAGATTATGATCCTTGGATGATGCCGGAGTTTGTTTCAAAAAAGGTGCTTGAAGTGGCGCAGCAACACAAAGGCGATATATTGGTTTTTCTTCCCGGTCAAGGAGAAATAAAAAAAACAGAAGCTTTACTTAAACGACAACTCAAGTCTTTTTCTATTCATCCCCTTTATGGACAATTGAGCCCCATGACCCAGATCCAGGCAATTTTGCCCAATAAAAAGGGGTTAAGGAAGGTTGTGCTTTCTACATCTATTGCGGAAACGAGTTTGACCATTGAAGGAGTTACTGTAGTGATAGATGCAGGTTACAGTAGAATTTCCAGATTCAATCCACGATCTGGCATGAACCGTCTTGAAACAGTCAGAATTACCCGAGATGCAGCCGATCAAAGGGCAGGACGTGCAGGCCGATTAGGTCCCGGGATTTGTTATAGGATGTGGTCTAAAGCAACTGATGCCAATTTAGAGGCTTTTAGGACGCCTGAGATTATGGAGTCGGATTTAGCTCCCTTGACGCTGGACTTGGTGAATTGGGGTGTTAAGGACTGGAAGACCTTATCTTGGTTGACCCCCCCGCCCTATGGTGCTATACAACAAGCTTATGATTTATTGGAAGAAATGGGTGCTATTAAAAATGGCCAAATAACCGAACATGGCAAGGCCATCCATAGGATTCCTGCTCATCCAAGAATAGCCCATATGCTCCTGACTGCCCAAGCCAGTGGAAAAGTAAGTCTTGCAGGGGATATTGCTGCATTGTTGGAAGAACGTGATCCATTGAAACCCGATGCAGGGGTAGATATCAATTTGAGGATAGAGGCATTAAGAAGAGCCAGGAATGAATCTTTATCTATAAAAGGAATCAATAAGGTAGAGAAAGTGGCCAAACAATACCGAAAACTTTTTAAGGTAGAAGCAGAAAATGGATTTGTTGATCCCTACGAAACAGGGTCATTGATCGCTTCTGCTTATCCTGAAAGGATTGCCTTTGCCAGACCTGGTAACAATGCACAATTCCAATTGGCCAATGGAAGATTGGCCATGTTTTCTCATAGGGATGATCTGGCACAGGAATCTTGGCTAGCCGTATCCCATATTGATGAACGTGATGATGTTGGGAAAATTTTTATGGCCTCCCCTTTAAATCCCAAAGATCTTCGCCCTTTTCTAAAAGAAAAAAGAATCATAAACTGGGATTTGAAAAAAGGGGGGCTATTGGCTCAAAAAACGCTGTCCATTGGAGGAATTGTCTTGCGTGCAGAATCTTTGACGGATATGAGCGATGCAGAAAAAATGGAGGCAATTGTAAATGCCATCCGGGTGCATGGTGAAAAGCTCTTGGATTTCAGTCCGGATACCATGCAATTATGCAATAGGGTACTCAGTCTAAGAAAATGGAATGTGGATCAAGATTGGCCAGACTACAGCAAAAACCAACTACTTCAACGCAATGAAACTTGGCTTGGACCCTATCTTCAGCAAGTCAAGAAAAATGAAGACTTGAAAAAGCTTGAACTTAAGTCAATACTGTTACATCACCTAGACTACCAGCAACAAAAAGCGCTGGACCATTTGGCACCTGAAAAAATAATGGTTCCCAGCGGCAGTCAGATTAAAATCAGCTATGCTTCTGATGGGGAAGCGCCTGTTTTAGCCGTGAGGCTACAGGAACTTTTTGGGATGTTGCAAACACCAAGGATCAATGATGGAAAAACTCCCCTTCTTTTGCATTTGCTTTCACCTGGATTTAAGCCTGTACAGGTTACTTCCGACCTGAGGAGCTTTTGGGAGAAAACTTATTTTGAAATTCGAAAAGATCTTAAGAGAAGGTACCCCAAGCATTATTGGCCTGATAATCCATTGGATGCAGCAGCGGTAAGAGGGGTTCCCAAAAAACAGTGATTCCTAATTTTAAAGATTTTCCAGGTAATCCAATAAATTGATAAAAGAGGCCAAAGTAAATGGGGTTACCTGCTTTTCATTCAACATGTTGAGGTAAAGCTTTTTGGTTTTTTCGTAGTTCTTGGGATTAAAAAGTTTAGCCATTGTAATCCCTCTAGCAGACCTGTAAGTGAAATTTTGGGTGACAATTGGGATGCCTACATCAGCATTGAAATACTTTTCAAGTTCCTTACCTGAAGTGTATTTATCCAGGAATCTGAAACCTTTTTTTATCAAAAAATGCTCAACCTGTTGAATCACTTTTTTCACTTCAAAATCATTCTCTATCAAAAACCTTCGCGGCATTTCCGGATCAATGCGGTCCATGGTTTCCACGAGTGATATACTTCTTTCTTTGTAATCTCCTAAAGAAGGTAAAAATCGATGTACTATATTTTCAACCTTTTCTAATCTAATTCCTAAATGATATTCTAAATAGGCGCTATCATCATGCTGCGAATAATGAAAAAAAACCATTTGCTTTCCTTCAACAGTTTCTTTTACGTAGTATAATGAGCGATTATCCAACTTAAAGCCAAAGTCAGCTAGAAAACCCTCCTGCATTAAGATGACGTTTTTTATTTCCATTTTATTTTGAACATAAAAATTGATAACAAAGTTACTCTTTATTCGGCTAATATTTGTTTTAACTCTTGTATAATCTCTTGAGCTTCAGAATATTTTACCTGATAATCTGCAGCTTCCTGGCTGACATTGTGGCAATAGTGATTCCAGTGCTTTTCCACTTTTTTCAACACTCTTGGACTGATTTCAAATTCAACAGTATCCAGGTAATTTTTCGCCAAAATAGACGATTTGAAATTTCCAAATAAATAAATTCTAAAAAGGTCAACGAATTTGTAGGATAGATCAAAATTTCCCAACATCTCTACCAACCCGCCATTGTTATGCTGGTTCTTTTTATCATGAATTACTTCTAATAAGGTGTTCAAAGCATTGTGTTTGCTTTCCATCTGACCCAATGCCCGTGCCGCCAAATAAGCATTTTCAATGTCATCTCCTTTAAGAATCCCGATCAGCTTAAGCACTACCTCTTCGGAATTAATTTTAGCCAGTTTATCGGCAAAAAGGTAAGCTTCTGCTTCATTTTTATCACACATTTTTTCCAATAGGTGATCTATTTCTTGACCCATGTTTTGCTTGAAGTTTCTATATTTGAACAAAAGTAAGACTAAATTTAATTATTTAATGCAAGAGATTGATGGATCCTCTGATATTTGATGATAAGTGGACACTTTCATTTTTCAGCTTTCTGAAAAACAATAATTTGGAAATTCAATTTTCCACAAAAAAGAAAAAGATCATTTTTTTAAATGCTAACGGAGAGAAACTATTTTCCCTGAGAACATCTGTACAGCTCCATATGGATGTGCAAAAAGAAGTTCTTATTTTGGAAGAATTCAGCAACTATCTTATCATTTTGATCCGTTCAGGTTTGGCAGCGGTGGGTTTGGTCCAGAATGGAGAACTACTGCACCATAAAGTATTCAGGGCATATATGGTCAGAAAAAAACAAGGAAAGAGTCAGGTCAAATATTTGAAAACAAAGGGCAAAAGTAGGGCTGGCTCCAGGGTACGCCTGGGAGAAACCATGGAGTTTTTTCAGGATATTGGAATTAGAGTAAATACGCACCTCAAGGACTATCCTGTAGATCACATTGGCTTAAGTATTTCTACTACTTTATTGCCTTACTTTTTTAATGAAAATCCGGTTTTAAATCTGGATAAAAAAGACCCCAGAATTTTTAAGATTCCCAAACATGTAGGCTCACCTACCTTGGAAAACCTTTTTTTGGTCAAAAATTTTTTAGAAAAAAATGAGTGGTATGTCATGGAAGGAGGTTTAGCTCTCCTTCAAATTTTTAATGCCCAAAAAAAATCTTTGGATCATGAAGAAGATTCTGAAGATTGGTGAAAATTGGTATAATAATTGAACATTGGTCAGGTTCATTGGTAAATTTAGCAATTAATAAGATTTTCATGAGATCCTTTCTTTTTTTCAAAATTCTTGGGCTTACGCTCATTTTTGTTAGTGCTGTTGCAGAAGTGACTGTGGCGCAGCGTTATGCCACTTCAGTAGGCCTTAGGTTTGGCAATAATGATGTAAGTAGAATGGTAGGTGTTACGGCAAAGCAGCGCATCATGCAGCAATTGACCGTGGAAGGAATTATCCAAAGCGATTTTAATAAAAACACCACAGCCCACATTTTAATGGCGAATCACCGGCCTATTATTTCAAAAAGATTCAATTATTATTACGGTGCCGGTTTTTCTTTTGGAAGAGAAGAAAGTTTTGTGAAGCAAAGGGAAACCAAAGAAATCGTTCATACCTATGGCAATGCTACGATGGGGATGGATCTTATCGCTGGCTTGGAGTTAACAGTGGCCAATACCGTTATTTCATTGGATTATAAACCAAATGTAAATTTGGCAGGAAGGGAGGAATTTTTCAGAGGTCAAGTAGGCATATCTGCCCGTACGGTGCTTGTCAAAAGTAAGGAGCAGGATAGGAAATGGAGAAAAAAGAAGAGGGCTAAGAAACGTGCCGCCAGAGAGCCTTTTGGAGATAAGCTCAAGAATACTTTTAATTTTAGATCCAATTAATCCATTCCCCTAACTGCAATAGATTTTTAAATGGTTTAAACACCGCAAAAAGTTAATATTGACTCCATTCGCATAAATGCGTCTATGATTTATTTTTTTTAATTTTATATTAAAGGGTAAGATTATAAACGCACACTATGAAAAAATTAAATTTACCTTTAATTCTGTTTCTGCTGTTATTTTCCGGAGTCCTTATGGCTCAGGAAAAGACGGTTTTGGAACCATTGGAAGAAGTTGCCATTGTTGACCAGAAGGTCATGATGCCGATGAGAGATGGTGTCAGGTTGGCAACCGATATTTACAGGCCCAAGACGGATCAGCCTGTACCCATTATTTTCTCCCGAACCCCTTACAACTTCAATTCCTACCGTGATGGAGAGCTGGTTACCCGAACCTTACAGTCCGCCTTGGATGCGGTAAAAAAAGGTTATGCCTATGTGGTACAAAATGAAAGAGGGAGGTTTTTTTCTGAAGGAGAATGGGATATCCTTGGCGTACCCCTAACAGATGGGTATGATGCATTTGAATGGATGTCCAAACAGCCTTGGAGTAACGGAAAAATAGGAACAATTGGTTGCTCTTCAACTGCCGAATGGCAAATGGCAGTAGCTTCCCTAAATCACCCAGCCCATACAGCTCTGGTACCTCAAGGTTTTGGTGCCGGAGTAGGAAGAATCGGTGATTATTATGAGCAGGGTAACTGGTACCGCGGTGGGGCCGGTCAGATGTTATTCACAGCGTGGTTGTACGGTACACAACATGATCCTTTGGCCCCAAAGTTGCCTGTAGGGATCGAACAAAAGGACTTATTAAGACTGCAAAGGTTTTATGATATGGCACCTCGCTACCCAAGAGTAGATTGGTCAGAAGGGCTTAGCCATCTTCCTGTTCAGGACATCATCAAAAATGTGAACGGTCCGATGGGAATCTATGAAGAAATGATTACCCGGAAACCTAATGACCCCAAATGGTATGAAGGAGGCTTATTTCATGATGATATGGATTTTGAAAAACCTGCTTTTTGGTTTGTATCATGGTATGATGTTGCTTCCAGTCCTAACCTGGCCATGTATAACCACATCATCGCCAATGCCAAAGAACAGAAAACCAAAGATTCCCAGTTCCTTATCATAGGGCCTACCCTACACTGTGCTTTCCTCAGAGCGACAGAGAATACCATTGTGGGAGAAAGAAGTGTAGGTGATGCCAGACTTCCTGATACTGAAATCACTTATAAATGGTTTGACTATTGGCTCAAAGGAGAAGATAACGGTATTTTGGAGTCCATGCCGAAGGTTCAGTATTTTACCATGGGAATCAATAAATGGCAAAGTTCAGATACCTGGCCACCTAAAGAAGCCAAAATGGAAACCTTCTTTTTGGACAGTAAAGGCAAGGCAAATTCCAGACTGGGTGATGGTGTGCTGACCAAGAAAAGACCTGGCAGAGACAATCCAGACACTTTTCAATATGATCCTATGGATCCTGTAACTTCTTATGGTGGAAATGTTTGCTGTACTGGAAATGCTGTTCAAGGTGGCTCTTTTGATCAGCAGGAAATGGAGTTGAGAGAAGATATCCTGGTTTATACCAGCGAACCCTTGGCTGAAGGTGTAGAAGTGAGTGGATTTATTGAGGCCAAGCTGTTCCTGTCTTCCGATGTAAAGGATACTGACTTGACCATAAAACTGATTGATGTTTACCCTGATGGTAGGGCCTATAACTTAGATGAAACCATTCAGAGGGTAAGGTATAGAGAAGGATACGAAAAAGAGGTATTTATGGAAGAAGGTAAGGTGTATGAGGTGAATATGACCCCTATGTCAACTTCCAATTACTTTGAGAAAGGACATAGAATCAGGATCGAGGTTTCTTCTTCCAATTTCCCGAGATTTGATAGAAATATGAACACCGGTGGTAATAATTATGATGAAACAGAGGGTGTAGTCGCTACTAACTCAATTCATCATTCCAGCAGATATCCGAGCAGTATCTCATTGCCTATCGTGAAAAGGTAATAGGTTTAGTAATGATAAACTATTTTGAAAGCCCTTCCCTTCATGGAGGGCTTTTTTTATTCACCTTTAAGGGTTTAATTTTTCGTTTCTTTTTTTGTAAAATTCTTTTTCATGAATCTTAACCTGTTTGACCAATCCCCTGTACCATGTGGAGCGTAAGGTTTCTTTTTCCTTTTCTGTCAAATAGAAATCAGGTATTTCCCTTGCTTTTACTTTATTTAAGAGGTCAAATAAAAAGATCGATGCTGCCACTGAAATGTTAAAACTTTCTGTAAATCCATACATGGGAATATGTACCAAGCCATCTGCCTGCTCCAGAATTTCCTGACTGACCCCTTCGTGCTCATTGCCAAAAACCAAAGCTAGCTTTTGATCAGGTTCCAATTCATGGATGGGAATACTTCCAGCTTTGGGACTTGTGGCCATGATGCGATAACCTCCTTTCCGAAGAGTAGTAAAACAATCATGAACAGCATTTCCTGATTCATTGCTGTATTTGTACAAATCCACCCATTGGGAAGCCCCTCTGGTCACATACGGATTGATTTTGTAGGAATTTTCCTTTTCAATCACATGAATATCCTGAAGCCCAAAGCAATCAGCTGTCCTTAGTACGGCAGAAGCATTATGGGGTTTATAAATATTTTCCAGCACGACGGTGAAATATCGGGTTCTTTTATTCAGTATTTCCTCTATCAGGGCTGTCTTGTGAGGGGTAATGAAATCACTGAGGTAGGTTAAAAATTCCTTTTCTATTGCATCCATCCCCAATTATAGGATAGTTTGCATGAAATCTAAAATCCTACAAAGAAATATAACATGGTAGCGGCTATGGTGTAACCTATCAAAAAGGAGAAAAATATTGGCGTGGCGAGGGAAAACTTTAGATATTCAGGAGCATTTTTGTGGTGGTTGAAATGACTGATTTTTCTTAGGTATTTTTCAGGAAATACAGCTAAGATCAACAGCCCGTAAAACACGGTCATCAACACCAATGAAAAGAAGGTTTCCATAAATATTTTCTGTTATGCAAATATAACATTTTGCCATTCATAACAACATGATTGTTAAGTAATTTTTAACCTAATATAAAGGGAATGTTAATAAATCAATTGACTTTAAAAAATATCCTCAATGGAAAGATTTCTTATAATCCAAGGGTATTTATCTTTCTATGTATAATTCAACCCTTCTGTTGATTTCTCGGCCTTCTTCTGAGCTGTTGTCCGCCAAAGGTCTTGTTCCGCCCCAACCTGTAGTCCGGATCCTTTCATAGTCAATACCTTTCAAAGCCAAATAGGTTCTGATTTTAGATGCTCTCCTGATGGACAGTTCCTTATTAAGGGCTGGATCTCCGATATTATCGGTATGGCCTTCCAGTCGGATTTTGATGTCCTGATTTTCTTTCATAAAAAGCACCAAACGATCCAGCTCTTGAAGTGTCTTGGTGTCGGCAAATTCAGATGTTCCCCGATCAAATTGAATGTTTTTTAATACCAGACTGGCACCGCTTACCGCTGTTTCCATTTTTAGTTTTCCCTCTTCTATCTGCTGCCATTCTTCTATATTAAAGCCTAAAGGCATGTATCCTTTAGCCAGCACCATAATGTGTTTCCAATCCCAGGCATTAAAAGCCTGTCTCATTTCTTCCTGATTTTCCACCTCTTTTATGAAGGCACTGTCATCAGATAAGGTCAATCTGTAGGATAAGGGTTCCGAAGTTTTGGCATCCAAAATTTGAACTTCTTTCAATGGCACTTTAGTCACTTTTTCTTCTTGTTTTTGGACTAGTGTTGATGCATCTCTTTCACTGCTTTTATCTTCCACTGTTAAAACAAGTGGTGTTGTTGATGTTATTGCAGCATTATTTTTTTTGTCATCCTGAATCCGATCTGAGATTTGCATTTTATTTTTTACCTGGCTTTGTGTAGTTGAATCTGATGTCATTATTTCGGTTTCCGGAACCTTCAAGTTTTGCCCCTCGTTTTCCAACTCGGTTGAAGCAGAAGCTGTAATGGTACGGGCCAATTGCTGCGCTTCTTCATTATCTTCCCAGGATTGTTTTTCAAACGCTATGAGTACAAAGTCACCCATACCTTCTGAATTAGAAGTTGTGGTAAATATGGCCAAATTTTCATCGGTAAAAATATTGGCATAGCCTGATTCAGATCCAATAGAGTTTGCAGTAAGCAATTCTTTTGGTTGGGTCCAGTTTTGCCAGGAATTATCCACCCTATGGGAATAAAATATATTTTTTCCACGACCTCCTGCATTGGCATTGGATGAGAAGTAAAGTGTCCGTTGGTCTTCTGAAAGGTATGGTGTTTGCTCCTGGGCATAACTATTGATGGTAGGGCCTAAATTCAGCGGAGCAGTCCAGGAATTTTCAGCTGTCTTAAAACTCACAAAAATATCTTCATTGCCAAAACCATCTTTTGTCTGAATGGACATGATGAGTGTCTGCTTATCAGCTGACAGCCTGCCACTAAAAAGATTGGATTCATTGTTGAAATTTTCTATCGATAAAGGCCTGAGGTAGGTCCAGCTGTTATTAAGTCTGCTATAGGCATGAATTCCTTTAGGCATTTGTTGTCCGTCATGGTAAACCAAGATGGAAACAGGGTCGGTAAAGCCAACCACAATATCATTCCCTGAGGTTGACAGCTCCTTTACCCTCTGAGGTTTGCTCCAATTAGAAGTGCCTGAAGGTTCACTCATCCAAATATCTCCGGGATCAGTTTGTCCACCGGCATTCTCAGGATGGTAGCCCACTGAAAAAAACAGCCCTCCAAATGGAGCCAAAACAGCGTGATGCTCATTGTAGGGAGAATTGACAGCTGTAAACGGTCTAAGTTCTTGAGCCGAAACTTGAATTAAAATTGAAAAAGCAAGCAGTGATAGGCTGCTTGCTTTCAAAATGGTTTTTTTTGTAATCATTTTATTGATCCATAACGATAGCAAACACAAGTGGTGCTACAATTGTCGCATCAGATTCAATGATAAATTTGGGGGTGTCAAGTCCTAATTTTCCCCAAGTTATCTTTTCATTTGGAACTGCTCCGGAATATGAACCATATGAGGTGGTCGAGTCAGAAATCTGACAAAAATAACCCCACAATGGCACATTATCCCTTTGAAGGTCCTGATGCAACATCGGTACCACGCAAATAGGGAAATCTCCTGCAATACCTCCGCCAATTTGGAAGAAACCTACCGTACTATCCTCTTTTGCATTCTGGGTGTACCATTCAGCCAAGAACATCATGTACTGAATACCACTCTTTACAGTATGTACATTTTTTACATCTCCCGAAATCACATGCCCGGCATACATGTTACCCAAAGTAGAATCTTCCCAACCCGGTACAATAATCGGAAGGTTCTTTTTGGCAGCTTCCAATAGCCAGGAGTTTTTTGGGTCAATTTGGAATGAATCATCCAGTTTTCCGGATAGTAAGATTTTGTAAAAGAACTCATGCGGAAAATAACTTTCACCTGCTTGATCTGCCTTTACCCACTCATCCAGGATCACATCTTCAATCCTTCTCATGGCCTCCATTTCAGGAATACAGGTATCAGTAACCCTATTCATATGACGATCTAGCAAATCTTGTTCCTCTTCTGGTGAAAGGTCTCTATAATTTGGAATTCTTTCATAATAATCATGTGCTACCAGATTAAAAACATCTTCTTCAAGGTTGGCACCAGTACAGGAAATGATCTGAACTTTGTCCTGTCTTATCATCTCTGCCAGGGAAATGCCAAGTTCAGCAGTGGACATGGCACCTGCCAATGTTATCATCATTTTTCCATTATTGTCCAAATGTGCTTTGTAGCCTTCTGCAGCATCGATCAAAGCAGCTGCATTAAAATGTCGGTAATTATGCTTTAGGAATTCCGTGATTTTCATGAAAGGTAATTTTCTGTTGAGCTGCAAAAGTACCAATTAATCCAACACGAAAAAAGCCCTGTGTCAACAGGGCTTTTCATCTAAATGGTACTTAAACCGTATTATTTTTCTGCAGACTTTTTCTCTCCATACTTTTTATTGATACCCGCGATGACATCATCTGTTACATCCAGGGCCTTTTTGGAGTACCAGATTGCTCCACCTCTGGTGTAGGATAAAATTAATTCCAAATCCTTCTCCTCGGCATACTCAGTCATATACTCCTGAACCATATCATACACGTCGC
>NZ_AMGM01000003.1 GCF_000298295.1 Cecembia lonarensis LW9 | reverse complement strand
CTGTTGTTTTTGATTTCCTGGTTTACCTCCAGAAAGATCTCAGAAGAAACATTTTTTACCGGTGATAGGCAGTCTCCCTGGTTTTTGGTGGCTTTTGGAATGATAGGTGCCTCTTTATCCGGCGTTACATTTATTTCGGTTCCAGGAGAAATCGGAAACACCAAGTTCCATTATTTTCAGGTAGTACTGGGCTATACTTTAGGATACTTTACTATCGCCAAAGTGCTGCTTCCGCTATATTACCGACTCAATTTGGTATCAATTTACACCTATTTGGACAATAGGTTTGGTTTTTGGTCCTATAAAACCGGTGCTTTTTTCTTTATACTTTCCCGCACCTTGGGTTCATCTATCCGGGTTTTCCTGGTAGCAGGAGTTCTTCAATTGATCCTTTTTGACCAATGGGGTATTCCGTTTTGGTTTTCTGTATTGATTACCGTTTCTCTCATTTGGCTTTATACGCATAGGGGTGGCATAAAAACAGTGGTTTGGACGGATACACTACAGACGTTTTTTATGCTGTCAGCTGTTTTGGTAAGTATTTACTTGGTAGCTAAAGATTTGGGAATACTAAGCTTCTCTGAGATTTTCCAGACTGTTGCTTCTGATTCGAGAGCTGAAATTTTCAATTGGGACTGGAAGTCCGGAACCAACTTTTTTAAGCAATTTGCCTCTGGGGCCTTTATTACCATAGTAATGACTGGTCTTGATCAGGATATGATGCAAAAAAACCTTACTTGTAAAAACATCGGTGATGCACAAAAGAACATGTTTTGGTTTACCATTATCTTGGTACTTGTCAATTTGTTGTTTTTGACACTAGGGGTTTTATTATATCAATTTGTGGAAAATAATGCGCTCGCTATTCCAGCAAGGACAGATGACCTTTACCCTTTCCTGGCTACACAACATTTTTCTGCATTTGCAGCTATTGTATTCATTTTGGGAATAACAGCGGCGGCTTATTCCAGTGCTGACTCCACCCTTACTGCTTTGACCACCTCTTTTTGTTTTGATTTTTTGGGTATAGATAAGAAGTATGGAAAAGAAAAACAGGTAAGTGTTAGGAAACAGGTACACCTGGCATTTACTGCATTGATGTTCTTGGTAGTACTTGTATTTCGTTGGATCAATGATCAAAGTGTTATTAATGCAGTATTCATCATTGCGGGGTATACATATGGACCTCTTTTAGGGCTTTATGCTTTTGGATTGTTTACCAAATGGCAAGTGAGGGATAAATGGGTGCCCTATTTAGCATTAGCTGCCCCTATAATCGCTTTTATTATTGCACAAAATTCCAAAAAATTATTTTGGGGATACGAATTTGGTTTTGAGGTATTGATTCTCAACGGCCTATTGATGTTTACTGGGCTTGTTTTAATTCGGGAAAAAGTCTAGAGTTCTTGCCTTGCTATTAACTCATTGATCTTTTTTAACCTCAATATGCTACTTTCCAGGCTGTTTATGCTACCATCAAGATCTACGAGTACGGAAATTTGACCGTTATTTCCATTTTTTTTGATTGTTTCCTGTTGAGCACCAACGCTTGGGGCAGTGCAGATCAACTCCTGTACCTCCACTTCATATAACTCTGCCAACTTTAGCGCATCTTCCATTTTTAAGTTGGATCTTCCTTGTTCATACCTTGAATAAGCTGTGTAGTCTTTTTTTCCTAAATATTCTGCTATGTACTCCTGAGTGAATCCCCTTAAAACCCTGTGTTTTCTCAAGTTTTCTGCGATGTGACTTTTCAATGCTGTTTCCATATTCCTTGATTTTAAAGGATTCAAAACAAAAAGCGTACACATTTGATTAAAAAAGTGAAAAAATGTTAAAAAAAATAGAATAATGTCTCAAAATACCTGAATTAGGTTCTTTTCACAATGTATTTTCAAGTTCCATAGGATCCCAAAAGTGTTGCTCGAAGGCAATAATCTTATCTTTTTCTATTTTGATGCCTTCCTGTTCCAACAACTCCTGCATTTTGAAGGGGGTTTCAAAGTGGTGTTTTCCGGTTAGAACACCTGCCCTATTGACCACCCGATGAGCTGGGATATCCGGCTGGTAATGAGAGGCATTCATGGCATAGCCAACCATTCTTGCGCCGCTTTTTAACCCGAGATAATTGGCTATGGCGCCATAAGAGGTGACCCGACCCTTGGGGATAAGCTTTACAACCTGGTAGACCTGGTCAAAATAGTTTTCTTTATTTTTTGTCATACAACAGTTCCAGTAATATTTCATCAAACTCTTCCCTTATTTCAGGTTCTCTTTCAGGGGCAATACCCACAATAAGTTTGAAAGCAATTTTTTCCTTGAACACCCCATCCAGACCCACAACGAATTTCGAAATTTCCTTGGATTCTAATCGTTTTTTCAGCTTAGGTTCAATTTTTTCTTTGATCTCCTTGAGACTTAATTGGGTTTCTATGGGTACTTCAAATAGAAATTCAACATCTTTTCTGTCAGTAAAGCGGTAATTGATTACATGCGTACTGAGCATCAGGTTATTGGGTATCATCATAGTAAGCCCATCATCCCTTTTGAGCACGGTATTTAAAAGTGTGATGTCCTTAATAATTCCTTTTTGATCATTGATTTTGATGGTATCTCCTAAGGAGAACTGATCCGTAAACATGATGATCAAGCCATTGATGGTGTTGGTGATATACTCCTTGGAAACGATGGCGATAGCTGCTGCAACAATGGTCAAACTGGTTAAAAATTCAAAGGGCCTCAAACCAAAAGCCATGATTAAAGCTGAAATGAATACAATCGAATTTAGTATATTGGAAATCCATGCAATGCCCAATAGAAAATTGGGATGAAGATTTTCTTCCTTTTGCTTTCTGAGGTAAATTCTTGCTGTCAGCATTCGCGCTAAGGAGATAAGGATGTTGGCTCCTAACAGAAAAAGGAAGGCATTTATTATATTTGAGAGTCCTTCAACTTCTTTGACCCATTCTCCAAATGGTTTTGATACCTTGCTAAGGTACAGTAAGACCGAATAGACCAGAACCTTGAGAATGAAGATGCGAAGTTTTTTGTTTTCGGCAATTCTAAAAACAGACTTTACTTGGGGCATGAGATGGAAAGGTTGTAATGGAATTTAAATCTAAACAAAAGTACATATGGAAAGAAATATAATTGTTACTGGGGCCGCTGGAAATTTGGGAAGGGCTGTAGTCAGTAAATTCAAAAGAGAAGGTTACAGGGTGATTGCCTTGGTTGAACCTGAATCAGGTGATGAATTGGAAGAAGCGGATGATGTATATGAAGTAGATGTGACAGATGAAGCATCTGTGCAGGATTTTGCTAAGGAGTACCAGTTACAGTATGGTGAAGTGGACGCTATCGGACTATTAGTGGGCGGTTTTGCAATGGGTGATATTGAAAATACCGGTACTGAGGATCTGGAAAAAATGATCCGGTTGAATTTTTATTCTGCGTTCAATATGGTGAAAAACTTCCTTCCGGTAATGAAAAAGGCTGATTTTGGTAATTTTTTGTTTGTTGGTGCGAGGCCTGCCTTGCAACCTGAAGATGGAAAAGGAGTTGTGGCATACGCTTTGAGCAAAAGGATGGTAGAAGAACTGGCCAATTATGTGGCTGAGGAAGCAAAGGGGACCAGAATACGCGCACACCTGTTTGTGCCAAGCATTATTGATACCCCTACCAATAGGGAAGCCATGCCAGATTCGGATTTTAGTTTATGGGTCAGTCCGGCAGATATCGCAGAGGCAATGCACTATGCGGTCAATAATCCTGCACTGAGAAACATGACCTTTAAGCTCTATGGAGGAGTTTAAACCAACTTAATATACCGATGAATACCAAAACCATCTATTTCTTTGTACTGCTTCTTTTTTCAACCAGCGTGATAATGGCCCAAACTCAAAGGGAAACCCGACAATTAGGGGAGTTTGATGCTGTGAAAGCTTCCAACTCCATTAAAGTGGAATTGGCGCAAGGGGAACAAAACAAAGCTGATATTACCGTTTCAGGCATTGACCTTGGTAAGGTGGAAACATCCATAGTGGATGGAACACTTGAAATCCGATTGGCAAGGGGAAATTATCGTAACCATGATGTGGAAGTAAAAGTTACTTACAGGGATATACAAGCCATCGAGGCAAATACGAGTGCACGCGTTATTGCGAAAGACAGGATAATTGCAGAAGAAGGTTATCTTCTTGCTACGACAAGTGCTTATATAGAAGCAATCGTCGAGGCCGAGGTATTCAATATTGAAGCAGCCACCAATGCCAGGATCTTCGTCAAGGGAGAAGTAGGGAGCCTAGGTCTGAGGGCCTTTACCAATGCAGAAATTGATGGAAAGAGTTTAACTGCTGATGAGGTAGAAGTATTGGTTAATACAGCAGCCACTGTTTATTTCAGAACAATAGGCTCGATAGAAGGGTCAGCAGCTACTGCTGGGAAAATTTATTATGGGGGCAATCCCAAAGAAATTAATGTTAAAACCGGTACGGGTGGAAGTATATCTAAAAACTGATGAAAAATATCTTATTTCTAGTTGCGATATTTTCTTTTTCAATAAATGGCCTAATGGCTCAGGAAGAAAAAGAGGTCGAAAAAGTAATTAGCACCTTATTTGAAGGAATGAAAGCCAAAGATGGGGCTAAAGTGCAGGTTTTATTTCATCCAGATGCCAGTATGCAGACGGTGATAGCAGGTGAGATGGGTGCTACACTTGGTTCCAATTCGGTTTCAGATTTTATTACCAGGATTTCTACGACTCCAGAAGGTACTGTTTTGGATGAGAAAATCCTTGAATACCATATCAAAATCGATGGACAAATGGCTTCTGCCTGGACACCTTATGAATTCTATGTCAACGACGATTTTAGTCATTGCGGCATCAATTCCTTTCAATTGATCAAAACTGACACTGGTTGGAAAATCACTTATGTGATTGACACCAGAAGGAAGGAAGGTTGTTAAGTAAAACAGGCCGCAAGTTCTAATTGCGGCCTGTTATTTATTGCGGAATAGACGGAACTTTTTTCAACTCCTTGGGTAAATCACCGGTTAGGGTCCTTAAAAAAGCGACTAAATCATCAATTTCATTTTGGGTAAACTCTTTATTTAGCTGTGTCTTTCCCATAATGACTAAGGATTCTTCCAGATCCCAAATACTCCCATCATGGAAGTAAGGGTAGGTTTTTTCAATGTTTCTTAGGCTCGGAACTTTAAATTTGTAAAGATCTCCGGGATTGCCTGTCAAATTATAAATTCCTTCGTCAGCACTTATCTTAGGGTTCAGTTTTCTGAAATCCTGCATTTCACCAAACCTTCGGTATTGTTCACCTCCTAAGGCAATTCCGTCATGACAGGATTGGCAATTGGCGTCTAGAAATACTTTTAGTCCTCTTTTCTCTTGGATAGATAGGACTTCAAAATCAAGGGCCATAAAATCATCAAATCTTGAAGGTGTTATTAACATGCTTTCAAAAGAAGCGATAGCAGTTGCGACGTTATTATAGGTAATTGGATCATTGTCAAGAGGAAATGCTTTATTGAATCGCTCAATGTATTCATTTACTTCTTTGAGTCTATCTATAAGGATTCCCTCATGGGGGATGGCCATTTCAACAGGGTTAAGAATGGGTCCTTTTGCCTGTTCTGCTAAATCTTTAGCTCTTCCATCCCAGAATTGGCTATCATGAAATACCGCATTTAGAACTGTTGGAGAGTTTCTATCTCCTATGCTGCCAGGCAAAGCACCGGGCGAAGTGGGTTTATTGTCTACCCCATAGTTGGACAAGTCATGGCAGCTATTACAGCTTTGCTCGTTATTTACACTTAATCTTGTATCAAAATAAAGTAGTTGACCTAGCTCAAAGCGCTCGTTTTCAAGCTCATCAGTTTCCTTTTTGTCATCAACCCTAAGGGCCATAAAATAATTTCTAGCTTTTGCCCAAAGCAGAATGTCTTCCTTGTCAATGTTTGTTTTTTCCTGGCTAGTTTTCTCTTCCTCAACATGGATCATTGTAAAAATTAATAATCCGATAAGAATAGAAACACCTACAGGTATAATTGTTCCTTTCATGACTTTTGTGATAATTTTCCACAAAGAAAAATGAAATTAAAAGATCTAAATGTGATTCAGGTTGCATATACTTTCTGCCAGGTGTTCATGTGCTTTTCAAAAAAATAAGTAAGCCCAGAATTTATAAATGGGCCAAAAAAAATTGATACATTTAATTTTTGGGAACAAAATTTAACAGCTCCTTCGCTCCGTCCAGTAATGTTAACTTATTTTTGGCAACCTTGAAGTTGCTGACCTGAGAGAGTGCCCCTAAGAAGTCATTTTCCCCACTTCCCTCACAGGCTTTTTTGGTCATAGGAAAACATTATTTTGTGCCTTGGCTTAATCACGCGTTAATTGTCCTTTAGGTTTTTTGATTAATAGTTAACAAATCCTACTTTTCTTTGTAAAAACAATAAAAAGATTTTTGGATTATGGATTTTTGTCCTTAAGATTGCTGAATCAATTTTTGAGACATGCCAAAAGCAAACCTTTTATATCCTACAAAATTGACTTCCTTTGATAGGAAGCTTGATGGGATGGTGATGTCTTTTAACATGTATTTTTTTTCTACCACCATTACGGGGTAATCCCGTAAGCTATTTCACATATCGCCCCTTGAATAAGGACTATTTTTGTCCTAAGTTTTCATTAAAAGTTTCCTTAAAAATTATTGAATCATGAAGATTTTAAAGTTTGGAGGTTCATCCATTGCTAATAAGAACAACATCCGAAAGGTTTTTGATATCATCAAAAGTCAGGATAAAAATACTGACTTTGCCGTTGTATTTTCAGCCTTCGGTGGTGTTACGGAAGTGCTGCTGAATACGGCAGAAAAGGCCAGGGAAGGAGATAGGACTTATGTAGATCAGGTCAAGTCCCTTGAAGAGCGTCATTTTGGCTTGGTGAAGGAGCTTATACCTATCCAACTCCAATCGGCTGTACTTACTTTCGTCAAAGTAAGATTTAACGAATTGGAGGATCTCTTTCATGGGATATATCTGATCAAAGAATGTTCCCCCAAAACTTTGGATTATGTGGCCAGTTTTGGAGAGCGCTTATCGGCCTACATACTCACTGAAGCCCTAAAAGTAGAGGGTTATCCGGCCATTTATCTCGATGCCAGAAACGTCGTGCGCACCAATGATCGGTTTGGCAATGCCAAAGTGGATTTCTTTGCTACCAATGATCTGATATTAGATTTTTTCCATCAGAACCCAGGTTTAAAGGTCATCACCGGGTTTATTGCTTCCACAGAGAAAGGGGAAACCACCACCTTGGGGCGAAGCGGATCTGACTATACAGCCGCCATTTTTGCTTCCGCATTGCAGGCAGATTCCTTGGAAATCTGGACGGATGTTTCCGGGGTGCTTACCGCAGATCCGAGATTGGTCTATACGGCATTTACCATTCCGCAATTGAGTTATAGCGAGGCCATGGAGCTTTCCCATTTTGGCGCCAAGGTGATATTCCCGGCGACCATGCAGCCGGCGATGCGAAAAGGAGTTCCTATTTATATCAAGAACACTTTTGAACCTGCCCATCCGGGTACTTTGATCAATGGGGATCATCCCAGCGGTAAGTTAATCAAGGGGATATCTTCTTTGTCCGGTATTTCTTTACTCAATATTGAGGGAGCCGGTTTGATCGAAGTGGTAGGGGTTAGTTATAGGGTTTTTGGGGCATTGGCCAATGCACATGTCAATGTGGTTTTGATCAGTCAGGCCTCTTCTGAACACAGTATTTGCGTGGCTATTCGCTCAGTTGAGGTCCAAAAAGCCAAAGAGGCTATAGAAAAAGAATTTCTTTTTGAAATAAGAAACGGAGAGATGGATCCGGTTGTGGTGGTTTCTGATATGGCCGTAGTGGCAGCTGTTGGGGAAAACATGAAGCATAATCCCGGCGCAAGTGGCCGCATGTTCCAGGCCTTGGGAAGAAACAATGTCAATGTATATGCCATTGCCCAAGGAAGTTCAGAATTGAATATTTCCGCAGTAGTGGCGCAATCAGACCTCCAAAAGGCTCTAAACGCTTTACATGAAGCTTTCTTCCTCTCCGATAATAAGGTATTACACCTGTTTCTGGTGGGCGTGGGATTGATTGGCAAAGCACTTATCCGCATGATCGCCAATCAAAGGGAAAAGTTGCAACGGGAAAATGACCTGGATATACAGATCCATGGTATCGCAAATTCCAGGTTTATGGCTTTTCATGAGGATGGATTTGATTTGAAAAACTGTCCTGCCCCAGAAGATGCCCCAGATGCCAAGCCCATGGATTTAGAACAGTTTATTCAGCAAATGGAGGAGATGAATTTTTCCAATTCCGTATTTGTAGACTGTACTGCCAGTCAAGATGTGGCCGGGGCTTATGAAAGGGTGCTGGAAGCAAGTATTCCAATTGTGACCCCAAATAAAAAGGCAAACTCAGGTTCTTTGGTGCGTTACAAAGCACTTAAAAAGCTGGCCTATAAAAGAGGTGTCAAATTTCTATATGAAACCAACGTGGCAGCAGGCCTTCCCGTCATCAATACCCTTCAGGATTTGATGCTGAGTGGAGATAGGGTGATACGGATAGAAGCAGTTTTGAGTGGTTCCATGAATTATATTTTCTCGGAATTTGAAAAGGGTGTTCCATTTTCTGAGGTTGTCAGGCAAGCCAAAGACAAAGGCTACACTGAACCGGACCCAAGGGATGATTTGAGCGGTATGGATGTGGGCAGGAAAATATTGATTCTTGGCCGTGAAGCAGAACAGGATTTGCATTTTGAGGATATCAGCATCCAAAGCATGGTTCCAGAAGATTGTGTAGAGACAAAGGATATAGAAATTTTCTTTGAAAAGTTGAAAAAGCATGACGGTGATTTTACCTTGATGCTTCAAAAAGCTCAATCAGAAGGTAAAAAGCTTAGGTTTATGGCCACGCTTGAAAATGGGAAAGCAACAGTAGGGCTCAATGCCCTGGACAGCAGTCATCCATTTTATACACTCAAAGGAAGCGACAATATGCTTTTGTTTACCACCGAGCGTTACCATGATTTCCCCATGATCATCAGGGGACCGGGGGCAGGTGCGGATGTGACTGCTGCGGGTGTATTTGCCGATGTGATCCGTCTTGGAAATTATACCCGATAGCCCATGAAAAAGGTGACTGCATTTGCACCCGCCACAGTGGCCAACGTTTCCTGTGGTTTCGATATCCTGGGATTTGCCATTGATGACCTTGGTGATAAGGTGACGGTGGAGTTGAAGGAAGCGGTGGGATTGACAGTAGCACGTATTGAAGGAGATGGAGGCAAACTCCCTTTGGAAGCGGATAAAAACACCTGTACAGTGGCCATTCAGGCCATGCTTGATGCACTCGGAACCCAAAAAGGAATGGAAATTTCTTTGGAAAAGGGTTTACCCCTAGGTTCGGGAATGGGCTCTTCTGCCGCTAGCGCCGCTGCTGCTCTGGTTGCTGCCAATGAACTGCTGGGCAAACCTTTTGAAAAAAACGATTTGGTGCCTTTTGCCATGGAGGCGGAACGTATGGCCTGCGGAGCGGCACATGCGGATAATGTGGCACCATCCATTCTGGGAGGGTTTGTATTGATCCGGGACTATGATCATTTGGATATGGTCAAATTGCCTGTACCAAAAGGCTTGTACTGTACTTTGGTCCATCCCCATTTGGAATTGAAAACGGCTGATTCCAGGTCTGTCCTTCGACAACAGATTTCTTTGAAGGAAGCCACAGTGCAATCCGGAAATATTGCAGGCTTGATCGCCGGACTTTACCAAAGTGATTATGGGCTGATCAGCAGGTCGCTCAAAGATGTGATTGCAGAGCCTTCCAGGGCCTTATTAATACCCGGTTTCTATGAATTACGGGAAGCTGTGATGGACTTAGGTGCTTTGGGCTCAGGGATTTCAGGTTCAGGCCCTACCATATTTATCCTCTCCCAGGGAAGAAATACCGCCATACAGGCAGGAGAAGCAAGCAAAGCTGTCTTTGAAAAAATCGGTTTAGGGGTAGATATATATGTTTCCGAAGTCAATGACAGAGGAGCTTATGTTCAGACCCCTTGAATTTAAAATTTTAAACCTTTTGTCCTCTTTTTATATGCGCTATTACAGTACTAATAATCCCAATCATCAAGTTGGTTTAAAAGAAGCGGTAATCAAGGGCCTTGCCCCGGATCAAGGACTGTATATGCCTGAGCATATTCCTGTAATGCCCGCTTCCTTTTTCGAAGACCTGCCGACCATGACATTTCAGGAGATGGCTTATGAAGTGATTGGAGCGCTTTTTGGAGAGGATTTGAATCTGTCACAGGTCAAAGCATTGGTGGACCATACCTTGGTTTTTGATGCGCCATTGGTAAAGGTGGAGGAGGGAGTTTATAGTTTGGAACTCTTCCATGGCCCTACTTTGGCATTTAAGGATTTTGGGGCACGCTTCTGTTCCAAGCTCATGTCCATGTTGATGGAAGGAGAGGAAAGGAAAGTTCGTGTTTTGGTAGCTACCTCAGGGGATACCGGTTCGGCAGTGGCTAATGGGTTTTATAAAGTTCCCGGGGTGGAGGTGATCATTTTGTACCCCAAAGGTAAGGTTTCGGCACTTCAGGAAATGCAGTTTACCACCTTGGGAGAAAATATCCATTGCCTGGAAGTGGATGGGGTCTTTGATGACTGTCAGCGAATGGTTAAAGAAGCTTTTTTGGATCAGGAGTTGAATGAAAAAATGCTTTTGACCTCTGCCAATTCCATCAATATTGCCCGGTGGATTCCCCAATGCCTCTATTACTTTTATGCCTGGTGCAGACTTCCGGAAAAGGATAAGAAATTGGCTGTATCTGTTCCCAGTGGTAATTTCGGTAATTTGGGTGCAGGGATTTTGGCAGAGCGCATGGGGCTGCCCATTGATGTTTTTGTGGCCAGCACCAATGTCAACAAGATCGTACCTGATTTCCTGCATGGGTTGAATTTTAAGGCTAAACCCTCCATTGCGACCATCAGCAATTCTATGGATGTAGGCAACCCCAGCAACTTTTACAGGTTGTTGGCTTTGTATGGGAATGACGAAGCTTTGTTAAGGAAAAAAGTGAAAGGCTTTTTCTTTGATGATGAAGATACAGCAAAGGTGATGAAGAAAGTCCAATGTGAAACAGGCTATACGTTGGATCCCCATGGGGCTGTAGGGTATTTAGGGCTTCGCAATTTCCTGAGGATGAATGGGGATGATTATGTGGGAATTTTTCTGGAAACAGCCCATCCCGGCAAGTTCAAGTCCGTTGTGGATAAGGTGTTAGGGATTGATCTGGAATTGCCTGATCGGTTAAAGGAATTTATGAAGGGTAAGAAGAAAGCTGCGGCACTTCCCAATGATTATGGGGCTTTTAGGGAGTTTTTGAGCTCGGCCAATTGAAAAAAATAAGGGCCTGGATAACTATTCCTGGCCCTTTTATGATTTATGTTGGTTTAGTCGTTCTTGCGCTGTGCTTCTTTAAGCTTTTGTTCAAGGGCTTTCATTTCTGCTTCATGCTTCTTTTGCCAGGCCTCCATTTTTTCCTGGAAAGCTTTCATTTTTTCTTCATTGGCCTTTTGCCATTCTTCCATCTTTCGCTGGAATTCTTCGATTTTTGGCTGGTTTTCTTTTTCCCAAGCTTTTACTCTGGCCTGATATTCCTCGATTTTAGGTTGGTTTTGTTTTTCCCACTCCGCCATTTTTTCCTGGAACTCCTTTACTTTGGGTTCGTAGGTTTTCTTCCATTCCTCGGTTTTGGCTATTCTCTCCTGATTCCATTCTTCCCGTTTTTCAGCCTGTGCTTGTTTCACTTTGGCCAAGAATATATTACTTTCTCGTTGTATCTGCTCCCATTCTTCTTTGGACATATTGCTTTTCTTGGCCAACTTTAATTGTAGTGTACTGTCAGCGAGTGAAATTCTGGCTAGGGACAATTCTTTTAACAGGGTGGAGTCAGGGAGTAATTTTTTAAAAGTTTCAGGATCCATTTCCCATTTTGGCATATTGTCAAAATTAAAATTGGGCATAGGTATTTCTATAAGTTCCAGCTGTGGCAGGTTACCAAAATTACCCCAGCCTGCATCGAAGCCCTCGAAAAGGCTTCCTGTTCCCTCAAAAAGGCTTCCCATACCCTCAAAAAAACCTTCTGTACCCTGGAAAAGAACCTCAAAATACTTTATAGGTTCTGCTTGCTTTGTATGCTTTTGAAAAAATAGGGTATCAACGCCTTCATTGGCAGAGGAGTCAATAAAAATTATCTTTCTTGTTGGTTTGGGGATAGTGTCAGCTTCATCATAATTATACACCATTTGATATTCCATATCAATGGTTTGGGTATTGGCTTGGGTCAGCAGCAGGTCTTCTGAAGATTGGCTGTTTTGGTCACTTGCTCCTACCAGGAGGGTTGCGCCCAGGATAAAGGTAATCATCATGGTAATTGTGGATAAAGTAGTTGGTTGTGTTGGGGAGGTTTTCACTCCCATAATTTTTTTGATTCTATCCAAAGTTGGATTTTGTTTTTTGGCAGCTGCCATGGCCATTTCAGGGGCATGATTTTGGGCATGGTTGATGACATTGGCCAAGCCATAGGCGAGGTCTTTTGGATTTGCGCCCAATGCTATTGCCATTTCATCACAGGCCATTTCTCTTTGCTTTTTGGCCTCATGGTTTATCCACCAAAATACGGGATGGAAAAAGAAAAGCATTTCCAAAATGGATTGGATGAGGTTCACCAGGTAATCATGCCTTTTGATATGGGCCATTTCATGGGTAATAATGGCCTCCAATTGCGTTGGGCTCATCTGGAATAACAAAGCGCTGGGGATCAGAATGACTGGCTTCAGTATCCCATAGGTCAGTGGAATATCGATATGGGTACTCGATAGAATTTGAATGGGTCTAGAAACCTGCAGTTTTTTACTGATTTGTTTGACCACAAGCCTTAACCTATCCGGAACTGGAGAATGGCTTTTTCGATGAAGTGAGCGAAGATCAGCCAGTCCGCTGGCAGTTTTGAAGAAAAATAGGAAGGCGCCTATCAACCATACATTCACCAAAAGCGGAATGTGCTTTTCTATTCTTCTAATGATAATCATCCCTTCCGGGCTAGCCTCTTGTGAAGCGTCTATTTGCTTCAAAAAATCAGGTTGGGTGTATAAATACGCCCATTCAGCTTCACTCAGTGTGCTTTCCGGGACCATTGATTGGTTATTTAATTGCCAATTGAAGGTAACCAGGGCGGCAATAGTAATCGTAGCCAAAGCTGCCAAACTCAGGTGATATTTAAAAGCTGCACTTTTCTGATTGAAAAGAGCCAGGCTTAACCATAGCAGTAAGCCTATACCTGCAATCTGCCATAAGGCATGGATAATCATCCAGCCAAGGGCATAGAGGTAAGGTTCGGGAACCAAATTTTCAAGCATTTCCATTATTTGTCTTTTTCCAGTTGGTCCAAAAATGCGCGGATTTCATCTAATTCCTCTCTGGAGGGATTGCTCTGCCCTAAAGCCTGCATGACCAGGTTTTTGGCAGAACCACCAAATGCTGTAGCCATAAAGTTGCCAACAAGGTGCTGCTGGGTAGCTTTTTCTTCTATCAAGGGAAAGTACAAATGGGTGCGACTTTGCTCATCCCTTCCTAAGATCCCCTTGCTGTGCATGATTTGCATGATCTTCAGGGTAGTCGTATAACCGGTATCCTTTGATTCGGCCAGTTTCTCATGGATTTCCCTGACCGTGGCTTTTTTCATTTGCCATAAAAGGGACAAAATTTCCAATTCAGATTCCGTGGGTCTAGTGTTCATAGCACTTAATACGATTTGTTTCGTACAAAGTTATACGAAGGGAGTCGTATATACAAAAAATATTACGATTTTTTTCGTACCCTCTCAAAGTTCTTTTAAAATGAAGACGAACTATTTCGGAATTTTCTTAATTTGCCTCCATGTGTTTATTAGCATTTAATTGGAACAATCATTCGGAATACAAATTGATCCTTGTCGCCAACAGGGATGAATTTTTTGAAAGACCTTCAGCGCCCTTGCAGCAGTGGGAGTCGGGATTTTATGGGGGAAAAGACCTCCGTGCCGGGGGCACTTGGTTGGGCATGCATCCCAATGGCCGCTTTGCTGCCATTACCAATTTCCGTGACCTGAAAAACAAACGGGAGTTTTCTAAATCCAGAGGAGATCTGGTCAAAAATTTCCTTGAAGGGGAGATGGACCCCAAGTCCTACTTGGAGGAAATTGAAAAGGAGAAAACGGAGTATGAGGGCTTTAACCTGCTTGTCGCTGACCAGGAAGGACTTTATTACCTTTCCAACAAGATGGAAGGTGTGCGCCAATTGAGGCCCGGACTTTACGGTTTGAGCAATGCGGTGCTGGAAACTCCCTGGCCTAAATTGACCAAAGCAAAGGAAAACCTAGCCCACCATATTTCCACAGCTTCTTTTGAGCCTCTAAGCCTGATGAAAGGGCAGCACTCGAAGGAGACCGATCCTCAGGAAATACTTCCCGATACAGGTGCTACACCAGAACAGGAAAAATTGCTTTCCGCACAGTTTATCAACGTGGGGAACTATTATGGCACCGTAAATTCGACAGTGTTGCTTTGGAAGCATTCTGGAGAAGTGGACATGATGGAAAGAAAGTTTGATCAGGTGGCGGAAACCTTCCAAGATACACAGGTCAAGTTTAAAGTGGAGAACTTTTTGGAACAGAAGCAGTCTTAAAGCTGTTGTAAAAACATGGAAAATCAAGAGATTTTAGATGTTTTTATCGTGGGAGGCGGGCCAATTGGTTTGGCCTGTGGGATTGAATGTGAGAAAGCTGGTCTCAACTATATCATTGTTGAAAAGGGGGTGCTGACCAACTCCCTTTTCAATTATCCTCTAAATATGACTTTTTTTTCCACCTCGGAGAAGTTGGAAATGGGAGGCATTCCTTTTATGTCCATTGCCCATAAACCTACCCGTACCGAAGCCTTGGAGTATTACCGGAGGGTGGCCAAAACCTGGAAACTCAAGGTGAACCTTTATGAAGCAGTGAAAACACTCCAAAAGAAAGAGGCGCTTTTTGAAATAGTTACAACCAAAGGCATATACCTTACTAGAAATATTATTCTGGCAACAGGTTTTTATGACCTGCCCAACCTGATGAAGGTGCCCGGGGAAGATCTTCCCAAGGTGACCCATTACTACAAAGAACCTTGGCCCTATATCGGTCAAAAGATACTGGTGGTTGGCGGGGGTAATTCTGCGGTTGATGTGGCCCTGGAAACCTGGCGCAAGGGTGCTGAAGTGACCATGGTCCTCAAAAATGAGAGCGTGGACCCCAATGTCAAATACTGGGTCAAACCGGATATTGAGAATCGGATCAAGGAAGGGTCCATCAGGGCTTTTACCCATTCTTTGGTCAAAGAGATCAGGGAAAAGGAGGTAGTTATCAACACGCCTAATGGGGAAGTAACTATTGAAAATGACTTTGTCCTGGCCATGACAGGTTATGTGCCCAATTTTGCCCTTTTGGATCAATTGGGTGTGGAGTTGAGCCTGGATGAAAAGCGGCAACCCTGCTACGATCAGACCAATCAGGAATCTAATGTGCCCGGCGTTTATCTGGCTGGAGTAGTTTGCGGGGGATTGAATACCAGGGAATTTTTTATTGAGAACTCCATCGTGCATGCCGAGCAGATAGTGGGGCATATTAAGACAAAGGATAGTTGATTAAACCCTGCTGTGTATTTAGGAGATAATGATTATATTTGAATATGAGTGAATTGATTTCCAGAATAACTATTGATCCTAATATTTGCAATGGGAAGCCTACCATCAGAGGGAAAAGGATTACCGTGCAAAGCATCCTTGAATTTTTGGCTGCTGGAGACTCTACTGAAGACATTTTGTATCAATTTCCCAGTTTAGCACCTGAAGATATCAAGGCATGCCTAGAATTTGCTTCAAAACTTATGAGCAATAGTTTCACAGTAAAATCAGTAGCCTGATGGCGAGATTTTTAATTGATGTAAACTTACCTTATTATTTTTCTTTATGGAATAATTCGGAATATATCCACCAACTCGATATTGATGATACTTGGACGGATGCTCAGATTTGGGAGTATGCGAAAAAGAAAAAATTAACTATAATCTCTAAAGATGCGGATTTTTACAATAAAATTTTGATGACGAATCCTCCACCAAAAGTAATTCATATCAAAATTGGAAATTTGAAGATAAGGGATTTTCACGAATTGATTTCAAAGAATTGGTCTGAAGTTTTAGAGCTTAATAAAGACAATAAATTGGTACTTGTTTACTCAGACAGAATTGAGGGAGTGAAAAGCTAAAATTGATTTTTTTAAACCACAACTTGTCACGAGCTTCGGGAAAACACAACAAAATCCATAAAAGTTTTTCCGATCCGTCCTGCAAAACCCTAACCATCTGCTATTGAGGCATGTGCTTTTCCTTTTGTTCCCCTTTTGTATCTTGTCCCGATATAAGGGTCAGGTTGTGGTTCACAGACTTTTTTGGTCAATCAGGTAAGGCAAAAGCCACATAAGCATCTCCGGACTTGGTGCCTTTTCCCCCACCGCAGGCGATTACCAGAAACTGTTTTCCTTTTACTTCATATACTGCTGGGGTAGCATGTCCTGCTGCCGGCAATTTGGCTTCCCATAAGATCTTTCCGGTATCTTTATCAAAAGCCCTGATTTTCTCGTCTTTGGTAGCAGCTATAAATACCAAACCACCTGCTGTGGTCACTGGTCCACCATAATTTTCTGTTCCCGTTGGGTCAAAACCTTTCTCAGTCAATTCGTCGAATTCTCCCAAAACAGATTGCCATTTGATTTTCCCGGTATTCATGTCAATGGCAGTCAGCGTTCCCCAAGGAGGCTTTATTCCAGGATATCCATCTTCTGTCAGTAAACGGGAATAGCCCTGCATATAAAATTGTGGTGTCAGCATTTCTTTTCCGCCTTCCAGTTCTTTCTTTTCCCCTAGATCCTCTTTTTCTTCTCCAAAAAGATAGGCGATCATGGCCTTGCGCTCATCTTCTCCTATATGGGAGAAGGCAGGCATGGCTCCTTTTCCGTTTTTGATAAGATTGTCCAGGCTATTTTCGGTATACTTTTTCTCCAAACCTGCCAAAGAGGGAAAGGCAGGAAGATTTCCCTTCCGGTCCATGCCGTGGCAATTGGCGCAATAGTTGGCGTAAATGCTCTGTCCCAAACTGGTGGATTTAGGGTTAGCGCCCATCCTTATTACCCAAGGGATTTCATTGGCATTGATATACAATGTCTGTGTAAATGGATCAAAAGATGAACCTCCCCATTCTGCCCCTCCATCCATTCCGGGGAATAGCACTATCCCATGCTCATGGCTAGGAGGCAACCACATATTTCCAAACTTAACATTATTGAGTTTGCTCCGAATATCAGCTTCCCATTCTGGTGTTAGCCGTAGAATTTCATCCTCCGTGTACACCATGCGCATGAAAGGTTCCGGTAAGGTAGGGTGGGGTTGGGTAGGCCAACTCTTTTCCCCGGGAAGGGTAGATTGAGGCACAGGAATTTGTTCTATAGGCCAAATAGGTTCGCCAGTTACCCTATCAAAAACGAACACATATCCCTGTTTGGAGGTCTGTGCTACAGCATCTATCCACTTGCCATCTTTTTTGATCCGTATCAAGTTAGGGTTGGCGGGAAAATCCCTGTCCCACATGTCATGATGTACGCCTTGGAAGTGCCAGATACGCTCACCTGTATTGGCATCTAAGGCAATTATAGAATTGGCAAACAAATTGGCTCCATGCCTGTAACCTCCCCAAAAATCATAGGTAGCTGAACCAGTAGGCACATACACAATACCCCTATTTTCATCCAGACTCATGCCTGCCCAGTTATTGGCCCCTCCTATGTATTGGATGTAATTTGGATCCCAAGTATCGTATCCGAATTGGCCTTCCTGAGGGATGGTGTGGAATATCCACTCCCTTTTTCCTGTTCGGACATTGTAGGCGCGAATATGGCCTGGTGCAGCATCCAAACCTTCAGAAAGCCGCATGCCAATAATGATTTTATCCTGATAAATCACCCCGGGACTGTTGCTGACCAACAGGAAGTCTTCCATGTCTGTGTCCAATTCTTTCTTCAGGTCCACCATGCCATTTTCTCCAAAATCCTCAATGGGTCTGCCAGTTGTGGCGTCCAAGGCAATAAGGTAATTGGACGCACTGGAAAAAATCCTTTTATCCTCCCCATCTTCCCAATAAGAAAGTCCCCTGTTCAGTCCAGCCCAAGAGTTCTCTCCGCCTAAAATTTGAAATGGATTGAAACGCCAAATGGGCTTTCCGGTATCTGCCCTAAGCGCAAATACATTCAATTGCGGACTGACTCCATAAAGAATACCGTCCACTACTATAGGCTGTGTTTGTATTTGACTCCTTTCGGTCGCATCACCGGTGTTGAATGTCCAGGCTACTTCCAGGTTTTTCACATTCTCCTTATTGATTTGGGAGATGGAGGAATACCTTGCTGCATCATTGGTACCTCCAAAATGCATCCATTTTGAATAATCGGGAAGGGATTGGTCTTCTTTAGACGAGCAAGCCAAAAAAGCCAAACATAACCCAAGGCTGAGTAAGCGTATCAATGTCATGGTTTATTGTTTTAATACTTTCCAGAAATCCTCTATCAGTGCATCTCGATCTATCTTTGAATAAATCCTCACCGTAAAGGATTTGTTTTCAGGAGGACTGTTGACGAGTAACATCTCTGAATGCTGAGGTAAGAGGTAAGCCTGTACCAAAGCCAAATCCCACATCACCCTGGTTTTATCTTGTGGGTTTTGCTCCCTCCATCGATCGGCCAGGATCTTTTCTATGGGTACATTGTCGTCTGTCCTTTCATAAGTATCTTCTCTGTCATACTTTAATGGGAGGGCTGTTTCCAAAGGCATGACCGTGAAATCAAAATCCCTCAAATCTAACAGGAAATCAAATGCATTCAGGTCATTGCGGATGTTGAACTCATTTTTGCTCCAGGCCCTGGTCTGTTGGTTGTACCTGGCTCCCAAAGCGAAAACCCTGATTTTAGGAAGGATTTCGGGGGCCAAAATGATGGCTGAAGCAATATTTGTCAAGGCGCCCAAGGTGAGAATGTCCAATTTTTCTCCTTCTGGAAGGCTTTTTGCGATTTGGATGATTTGTTGGGCAGCTGGAGAATCCCTGGGTTCTGTTCCGCCCCAAGCTCTTGCGATCTGTCTATCAGCTCCTCTGGGATGGGGAATATGTGCCAGACCCATGGTGTTTAGAATCAGCTCATTGAGCCTTTGGGAGTCTTCTAAAGTATTCAAACCCTTGGTGTCGTAGGCGTTCCATTTTTCGAATACCAAAAGGTCGGGATTATTGAAATGGGCTGAACTCAAACCCACTACTTCCACCGATGGCTCTTTCAACAAACGGACGATGGCATAGAGGTCATCCATTTCGTTGCCGGTATCTGAATCCAGCCATACTTTTTGTTTTTGGGCCATTGCAGAAAAAACCTGGGTATTTATCAAGAATATAATTAGGAAGAAGGGATAAATTTTTCGAAAAGACATGTGGTTCAATTAGGTTCTTTTAAATCTAATAAAATCCCATCATTTTCACCTACTTCCTTTTTCTGAGTTTGCTAAAAATCCTGTGAATGGCAAAAATCCCCAATCCCAAGCCTGTCCAAATCATAGTGTCCCAGATTTCTTCTGCCTGACTTCCGGATAATAGCCAGATGGTGGCTACAATGCCCGCAATGGCTAAATGTTCTCCATATGGTATTTTAAAATGATTGCCCTTTGGTTGGGTTTTCCTCAGCTTGATCAAAGCAGCCGAAACCATCGCATACAAGATCAAGCGGGAAATAACAGATACTGCCAAAGAACTCATAAAGCCCCAAACGATGGCTACAAAAGCCACCAAAGAAGCGAAAAAGGCAATTGAAACAAAGGGTGTAGCAAAGCGGGGATGTACTTTTCCAAAGAACTTGGGCAATTGATCTTCCAAGCTCAATGCATAAGGTAATCTTGAGCCGCTTAAGATCTGTACATTCAAGGTACCCATGATGGAAATTACCGCTCCAATGGTGATAAACATGCCGCCATACCAACCCATAAAACCAGTAGCTGCGTCGGCTAGAGGCTTGTCCGAACTGGCCAAATCGGGTAGAGTACCAATGGATACCACTTGAATCATGATATAAAAGCCAGCAATGATCGCAGCTGCAGTAATCAGACCAAAAGGTAAGTTCTTTTTGGGGTTGACAATTTCCCCACTATTGACCAATCCGGCCTCAAATCCTCCAAAAGCAAAAATCAACAAGAGGGTAGAGGCTGAGAAATCCTCCCAACTGGGCAATGTTCCTGGTTCAATCAGGTCAAAGTCTATAAAAAATAAGCCTACACCAATAAATACGGCCAAGGGGAAGAGTTTGGCCACGGTAAGGATATTGCTGATTCTAGCCGTATTTTTGACCCCAATCCAATTCACATAAGTAATCAGGCCCGTTATCAAAAGAATCATCCCAACCCTCACTTCTGTTTGATTAAATACATCAGAGAAGAAGGAGAGGTAAAGAACCATAAGGTTGATCAAAGTAGCGTAGCTGAATAGCCGGGTAAGCATCAACAGCCATCCTATGACAAAAGCCGGTATGGGTCCAAAGGCTTTGAGCGTATAAAGGTAGGGGCCCCCTGTCTGTTCAAATCTGGAACTCACTTCTGCAAATACCAAGATCAGCACCATCATCACCAAGGCACAAACCAAAAAAGCCAACACAGAATAAATTCCTGATAAGGCGAAGACTTTTGCGGGCAGAGCAAAAATTCCTGCCCCAATAACAGAATTGATGATCAGGAAGACCAAATCCCAGCGTTGTATTCCTCTATTAAGTGATTTTTCTGATGCTTTCAATGCGTGTTATTCTCTGATATTTTATAAAAAATCTACATCTACACTAAATGGATATTTCATCAAATACTGAAGGGCATCCTCTATTTTAAGATCTTCAAACAATACCTTGTATAGATTTTCGGTAATTGGCGCTCGCATACCCTTTCCTTCTACAAAAGCCTTCATTAAGCGGATCGTATTTATGCCTTCTGCTACTTCTTCCATGCTTTCAAGGATTTCAGTAAGTTTTTCACCTTTAGCCAATCTAAATCCCACTGTGTAGTTTCTGGATAAGGTAGAATTGCAGGTAGTTACCAAATCGCCTATTCCAGCCAATCCTATAAATGATTTTAGGCTACCTCCCAAGGCATTGCCCAAATACACCAATTCTACCATACCTCTTGAAACCAATAAACCTTTTGCATTTTCACCTAAGCCCATACCAGCTAAGGCTCCTGCTGCTATGGCGATTATATTTTTCAAAACACCACTCAACTCTACACCCACAATATCTGAATTGCCATAAACCTGGAATTTATCGGTTCTCAACAACCTTTGTCCTTCTAAAATGACCTCATTATACTTGCTGGCCACTACAGTAGCGGCTGGCTGACCGGCATATAGTTCTTTTGCTAAATTAGGGCCTGCAAGACAACCGACCCGGATAGCAACCGTTTCTTTCAGTATCACCTCACTCATGGTCAGTATATTGTCTCTACTGATGGTTTGTACATCTGTAAGTTTTTTGCCTTCAGGAAGGTTAAGACACAGACCTTTGGTTCCATGGATAACCAAGTGATAAGGATATAAATAAGGAGAAAATGATTTAATCACTTCCTGAAAAGCTGCTGAAGGTACCATGATGAAAATAGTATCACAGTTTTGACAAAGAAATTCAGGATCTTGGGTGCCTTTGATAGTGGGGTTGATAGAAACGCCATTTACCTTATGTTCGTGGTTGATTTCATCTACCACCTCTGCCCTGCGGGCAAAGGCTATTACCTTGCTTTTCTCTGCCAATATGTTGGCAATAGCAGTCCCGAAGCTACCCATGCCGACTACTCCGACCGATTTTTCTTTAGAAGAGCTTTTCAAGGTCATATCCTATCAATCTGTTGTGGTAAAAATATAAAACCGATAAATCCTGGGTTTCAATGTTCCCGTTGTTATTTTTGATCAGAGGTCTCTTGGCGTGATACATGCCAACATTATCTAACCCATGGCTAATAATCCCGTCTATATCCTGCATCATGTGCGGTGCTACCTGCAACTTGCCCTGTGCTTCCAAGTCCAGTATTTTATTCAATACCATTTCGCAGGCTTCTTTGAATTCAACATACACAATGAATATGTCTTCTTCCGGTAGCCTTAGTAAATTATAAAGATCGAGTTTTCTATTCTCTCTTTTTATCAGTTGAAACGCAGTAAAAGCTACCAGGTGAGAGCTGAACACGCGGTTATTAATATGGAATTCTTCTACAATTCTTCTGCCCAAGTGATGGGTATATTCTTCTTCCCTTTGTTGGTCAACGGTGACTTTTCCATTTGAAACAAAATAGTCACGGGTATCTAACTTCCTTCCGTGTTGGTCAAAACTATTTCCTGCATTATCCACGTAGTTTCCCATTACATCCATGGCTTTGCCAATGGATACGGAAATATCTGATCCCTTTGTAAAAAACTTTACCAGGAATTTTGAAATCTTATAAGAGGTTGAAAATTCATCCCTTTCTTTATAATATCGCTCTTGTCCGGTAATGCTTAAATATTCCTGAATCAGACTAGGTGCTTCCAGTACAAAGTGATAATTTATGGTAACTGGAACTATGAATATTTTCCCCCCAACATTCTGCTGGCCTTTCTGGTAATTAGCACGCTGGGCTTCTACTGCTGTGCTCAACAAGCCCAGTTTTAACTTTTTTTCAATCATCCCACTTCTTGAGCGTGTTCCACCCGGGAAGAAAAGACTGTGTACGCCAAATTGTATCGCTTCAGAGGAGTAAGTTTTTAAAGTTTCCAGGTATAATAGGTTCTTTTTTCTTCGATCTACTTTGTAGGCGCCTAATGCATTCATGAAATATGCAAAAATGCCAATATTGAATAGATTAAGTCCTGCACCATAGATGAAGGGCGGAAGCCCCAAAACTGAGATGATCCAACCGATAAGAATACTGTCCAAATTGGAAAAGTGTGTAGGAACCATGACAATGGTGCCTTTTGAAGCCAGTTCACGGATTTGATCTGTTTCGCCTACAATTTGAATCTTATCCTGAAGGGTAAATTGATTGCTGAAAAGGGACTTAATACCTTTAACCCTTGCAGCATTAAGTAATCTAGCAAAGCCAAAAGTGACCATTCTTCTGGTTACCTTATAATGCGTATGGACAAAATTACTGGCGATTTCTTCGGCATACCGCATCGTAATATCATCCAGTACTTCCAGGTATTTTTTCTTTTTTTGGGTTTTGTTCAAATGTGGATCTGCACTTGTCTGAACCAGCACCTGCCTTACCTTTCTCCAAAAATCCGAATCATCGTCGGGATCTACTGCCCAAGGGTTTTGTTTGATTCTCAGTTTTTCACGGTAGAGGGTAGTCTCCAACTCTTCTTTGAGCAGATCTATGTTATTGCCCGTGATTTCCAGAACCGACTTCTTACTGGCTTCGGCAACTTTCTTAACAAAATCCTTTCTGCTTTTGCTTAGCTTGACTACCGGCCATTCATCCTTTTGCGGTAGTATGGGTTCATATTGATGCTTGATATATCCTTCTGCCAAGTTCTTTACAGTTTAGCGATAAAAGCAAAGATAATAAAATTCGTGAGCGCACTTACTTTTTTCATTTTATTGCAGTTTTGCAAAACGTTTGTGCGTCAATACAGGTTTCATGTATGAATTAATTGATGCAAGGGTTTTGTCTACGCCCAATTCCATTGTATTATTGTACCCTAATTCTTTTATGAAACCCGACCTCAAACAGATACAATCCCCCATAGCCACAGAAATGGAGGAGTTCGAGAAGAAGTTCAGAGACTTTATGAAAAGTAAGGTCAAACTTCTCGATCATATTACCAATTATATTGTCAGACGCAAAGGCAAGCAAATGCGGCCTATGTTTGTGTTTTTGACTGCCGGTGTAAGTGGAGGAATTACCGAATCTTCATACCGAGGAGCGGCTCTAATCGAACTTTTGCACACCGCCACTTTAGTGCATGATGATGTTGTAGATGATGCCAATTACAGAAGGGGCTTTTTCTCTGTGAATGCGCTGTGGAAAAATAAGATAGCAGTCTTGGTCGGAGATTACCTTTTGTCCAGAGGATTATTACTGAGTGTGGATAATGGAGACTTTGATTTGCTCAGAATTGTTTCTCACGCGGTAAGAGAAATGTCCGAAGGAGAACTCCTCCAAATCGCAAAAGCAAGAAAGCTAGATATCACAGAAGAGGTTTATTACAAAATCATTCGTCAAAAAACAGCAAGTCTGATTGCATCCTGTTGCGCAGTGGGGGCATCAACCTCCGGTGCTGGAACTGACCTGATTGAAAAAATGAGGGACTTTGGTGAGAAAGTTGGTATGGCTTTTCAAATTAAAGATGACCTTTTTGATTATGGTGAGGATGAAATTGGGAAGCCTCTGGGTATAGATATCAAAGAGAAGAAAATGACCTTACCACTCATCTATGCCCTTAATAATGCCTCTTGGCTGGAAAAAAAGAAAATTATCTACCTGATTCGCAATAAGAATGAGGATAAAAAGGCTGTTAATGAGGTAATTGATTTCGTCAAAAAATCAGGAGGTCTGGAATACGCTACTGAAGTCATGAACAGGTATTTCGAAGAGGCATTGGATTTATTGAAATCATTTCCTGAATCAGCATACAAATCTTCTCTGGAAGGTTTGGTGAGGTATACGATCGAGAGGAAAAAATAAAGAAACCGGACCTTAAGCTTTTATTGACATCCGGTTCCTCTATTATTACTTAAGCAGTTCATCAATCAGTTGATTATGCTCTTTTACCCATTCTTCATAGTAAATACCTGTTCCTGGCCCATTAAATCCTGTATGGATTTTTCTTACTTGGCCTTGCTTATCCAAATAGATCAATGTGGGGAAAGCAATGACTTGGTTGAGTGCCGGTAAGGCTTCTGAAGCTTTCTGTTTATAGCTTTCTCCCGCGACCAGGAAGGTATAATCTGCCCCGAGACGGGACATTGCTTTTTTTACCCTGCCGCTCGCATAGTCAAAATCAGCTTTACTTTCGAAAGCCAAGGCAATGATTTCGATGCCGCGATCCTTATTGTTTTTATACCATTCGGCCAAAAATTTAGTCTCATCCATGCAGTTGGGGCACCAAGTTCCAAAAAGCTGAACCAATACTACCTTGCCTTGAAATGCCTCATCTTCTAAAGAAACCATCTTGCCTTCAACATCTGGAAAGGTAAAGCTGAAATTCTTGTATTCCGGATTTAAGTAGTTTAAAGAATAGGCATCCGGAAGCTCAAAGTCCTCATCCCTTGAAGCGGTAAACGATTCCTTATATTTTGGCCCACTTCTGAATTTACCGACAAGATCGCCACGCTCATCTAAGCTTCCCTCGAAATAATAAACATGGCTGCCATCAAAAGCACTAAGGTAAAAGGTGTTGCCTTCTACATTGCCATCCAAAAACCTGTAATCGCCCAATTTGGTCAAAAAAGTGCCACTGATTTGATTGTCAATTTGCTCAAAAATACCTACAGCATCATAAGATTGACCATCCTCTTTAACAAAGACGGTTTTCCACTTTCCTGAAAAATCATATGCGGGAGCCTGTGAAGTAACAAACCTTTGATAGTTACCTTGGTTGGCGGTAAAGGGAAGGCTGTAGCCAACCGTATTGTTTTTGATAAATTCACCGCGAAGGCTGCCATCTTGGTCTACTTTTGCCCTGATTTCAGCATCAAATATCCCCATCATGATTTTAATGGAGTCTCCGTTTATATAGACCTCATCGTAATCTAGTACTTCTTTCCCATTGATAATTTCTGCAGACCACTTTTCTGTTTGCCCTCGAATATGTAGAAAAAAAGGGACCTCATCTACACCAATATCCAGCTTGGCAAGGTAAATGCCTTCAAGTTCAAACTCAGTATTTTGTTTTTCAGTACAGGAAAAAAGCCCCAGCCAATATAGCGTAACTAGGATTATTGCAAGTTTTTTCTGTATCATAAGGATAATGTTAAATGGTAGGGATGGAAAGTGATGCATAAAACTCTACAAATATGGTAGGGTAAAAGGAAAACTCCATAAAATTCTTTGTGAAACGATCAACTTTTTTACAATCGGCTGAAATTTGCTTTGGTTTCATGAGTATTTTATCTTTTTCAGGTAAGATATTGGGATTTTCTCCCACTTTGATCCATTTTACTGTTGTTATCCATCTTTGTTTAAAAATAGAAGAACAATTATTTGTAAATATCCTTCAAAACGAAGAAAAATAGGCTTTTTTGACTACTGTTTAATTTTTTTCAAACCCCTTGTAAATCAAGTTATATTGCATGATTTTTTTTCGAAAAAGTTGTGAAATCCCAAACTTTTGGATAGATTTAAAAAAAAGTGGAGAAAAGTGGGGAAAAGTGGTGGATTGTGTGAAACCTTTTTTTACTTTTGTACTTAAAGCAAACTCAAGATAAGCCCATGGGAATGTTCAACAGTCGGTATGAATGTAAAGTAGACGCCAAGGGACGTCTGGCTTTGCCTGCCAAGATCAAGGCGGCAATTCCGGAATCCAATGGTAGCGAACTCATTCTGCGTCAGGGAGACGATGGCTGTCTTGCGTTGTACACCCAGGTTGAGTTTAAGAAACTTTTACACCAGATCAATTCGCTCTCTGATAGAGATCCTGTTCAAAGGAGGATCAAAAGAAGTTTTTTTGAGAGCATGACTGAGGTGGAATTGGACAATGCAGGACGATTTTTGATTCCCAAGACTTTTATGGCATGGGCAGGTATCGACAAAGATGCAATATTGATTGGTGTCGGTGGATTTGTTGAAATATGGAGTCCCGAAAAATACCGTCAGAATATCGTTGCCGATCAGGCGGAGTTGTCCAAGTTGATGGATCAATACCTCTCATAAGCATGACAGATCATGACTACCATATTCCCGTGATGCTAAGCCCTTGCATTGAAGGCTTGGCTATTGACCCGAATGGGGTTTATGTCGACCTTACTTTTGGTGGAGGTGGACATTCGAAAGAGATCCTGAAAAGGCTTGAAAAAGGCCATCTTTATGGTTTTGATCAAGATACAGATGCGGAATCGAATGTACCGGAAGATGAAAGATTCACATTTGTACAAGCAAATTTCCGGGATTTTAAAAAATACCTTCGGCTGTATGGTATACTACAAGTAGATGGTATTTTGGCTGATTTGGGGATTTCTTCCCATCAGATTGACGAACCCATAAGGGGTTTTTCAACAAGGTTTGATGGTGAATTGGATATGCGGATGAGTCAGTCCGCCCAGTTGACCGCCAAGGAAGTGCTCAATACGTATGATGAAAGCCATTTGCATAAGATTTTTGGGATTTATGGGGAAATCAAAAATGCCAAAACCTTAGCTCAGGCGGTGGTTGCTGAAAGGGCATTACATCCTTTCAATACAACAGAAAATTTCAAGAAAGTACTCAATCGTTTTGCGCCAAGAGGTAAAGAGTTCAAGTATTTCGCCCAGGTATTTCAGGCTTTAAGAATAGAAGTCAATGATGAGATGGGTGCTTTGGAAGAAATGTTGAGGCAGACGGTGGAGGTATTGAAGCCCGGTGGACGATTGGTCATCATGAGCTACCATTCCTTGGAAGACCGATTGGTTAAAAATTTTATCAATAAGGGTAAGTTTCAGGGTGAGGTGGAAAAAGATTTCTTCGGTAACCTGATCCGCCCCTTGGAGCCGGTCCATAGAAAGGCCATTACCGCTGATGCAGAAGAAATCCAGCAGAACAATAGAGCCAGGAGTGCCAAACTTAGAATTGCAAAAAAACTGTAAAGATGAAGCAGAACACTTTTAGGAAAAAAGTCAAGCAGGGTGCTGCTCAGCGCAGAAGTGGGAAAAACATCTTTACCCTCATTGAGGAAAAATTGAATGTAAAAGGGATTTTGGGAGATGGCATACCTGTTCAGTTTGTCCCACCCTTTTTATATGTTGCCCTTTTGGCATTGATCTATATTTGGAGCAACCACAGGGCAGAAAACCTGATCAGGAAGATAGAAGTGGTTCAGCTTGAGGTTGAGGATCTGAGGGCAGATGTAACCACCCTGGAAGCAGAATACATGTTGAGCAGCAAGCAATCAGAGGTGGCGAGGAAAATTGCACCTCTTGGAATAGTAGAAATCAGTGAACCACCAGTTAAAATAAAAGCTAAAAAGTGAATATCAAACGTTCCATAGTGCTTAGGGTAAGGATTGCTTTCATAGTAGTCGCCCTAATTGCAGGGGCAATCTTTTATAAGATTGTCCATTTGCAGTTTGTGGAAGGTGAGAAATGGGCTGCAAAATCTGAGTCCATTAATTTTCAGTTTAGGCAGGTAAGTGCTACCCGAGGCAATATATATGCAGCAGATGGAAGCTTGCTGGCTACAAGTTTACCTTTTTACAGGGTAGTATTCGACCCTTTGGTCGCCAAAGAAGAAATTTACAGGGCCGGTATAGATTCACTTTCTTTTTTACTGTCTTCCTACTATAGGGACAGATCAGCTGATGCCTACAAAAGAATGATTGCTGATGCGAGGACAAACGGGAAGCGCTACCTTATCCTTAACAGAAAGCAGATTGGGTATCAGGATATGCAAAAAATGTCAAAATGGCCCATTTTTAGAAATGGAAGAATGGGGGGTGGTGTGATTTTTGAAAAAGTTGAGAAGCGTTACCGTCCTTTCAATAACCTCGCCAGCAGAACTGTAGGTTTCCTCAATGAAGACAAGTATGGGGTTGGCCTGGAATACAGCTTCAATGATTATTTAGAAGGAAAAAACGGAAAAGCCTTGTTTCAGCGCATAGCCGGTGGTTCTTGGAAACCTGTGTTTGATGCTGCAGATGTCAAGCCTGATGACGGTTACGATGTGCTTACAACCTTAGATGTCAATATACAGGATGTAGCAGAATCAGCATTATTGAGACAGCTGATCAACAAGGGCGCTGAATTTGGCAGTGTCATTGTGATGGAGGTGGAGACAGGTCATATTAAAGCAATAGCCAACCTTCAGAAGAACAGAAATGGAGCATATGGGGAGAACTATAATTTTGCCATTGGAGATCAAGGCTTGACTGAGCCAGGTTCTACCTTCAAGTTGCTTAGTATGATGGCATTGTTGGAAGAAGGTAAGATCAATCTGAATGATGAAGTAAATACAGGGAATGGTACTTTCAGGTTTTATGATCGCATCATGCGGGATGTAAAGCAAGGTGGCTATGGTGTAATTTCGATCAAAGAAGCTTTTGAAAAATCCTCCAATGTAGGCATATCCAAATTAGTAGATGAACACTTTGGTGCCTATCCTTCCAAATTTACGGCATACATTGAAAAAGCGGGCCTCGATCAGCCCATTGGGTTTCAGATCAAAGGGGAAGGTGCCCCGTATTTCAAAACACCCGGCAGTAAATATTGGTATGGCACCACACTTCCTTGGATGTCCATAGGTTATGAAGCCAAGCTTACACCTTTGCATACTTTGATGCTGTACAATGCGGTGGCCAATAACGGCAAGATGGTAAAGCCAATGATTGTCCAGGCTATAGCCAAAGGCAATAACATAGAAAAAAGATTCCAGACTGAAGTGCTCAGAAAATCCATTGCTTCTGACAAAACCATCAAACAATTACAGGAACTGCTGGAAGGAGTGGTTAAAAACGGTACAGCTAGAAATATTTATTCAGAGGAATATAAAATAGCCGGCAAAACCGGAACCGCCCAAAAACTGGTTGATGGAAGATACACTCAAAGGTATTATACCTCATTCGCTGGGTATTTTCCGGCTGATAAACCTAAATACAGTGCTATCATCGTAATTGATAGTCCAAAAGGATTTAATGCATATGGGGGCGATGTTTCTGCTCCTGTTTTCAAAGAAATCGCAGATAAAATCTATGCACAGGACCTGAAAATTAACAGCAAAACTGCTCCTAACACATTTCAGGCGCAGTCAGGCAATGAGTTTCCATACATTCAAGCGGGGAAGGTAGACGAATTGCAGTTGATCTGTAATCTATTTGGCATATCCAACCATTTTGATGGTCAGGGAGAGGGATGGGTAAAATCCGTACCTCAGGTGAAGTCCATACAGTGGAAAGCCACCCCAACTGAAGCACCAACTGTACCGGATGTTAGTGGTCTGCCACTTCGTGATGCCCTTTATGTATTGGAAAACAAAGGTTTAAGGGTAGTATATCAAGGTAAAGGAAGGGTGAAGGACCAATCCATCAGCCCTGGTACCCCCATTCAACAAAATAATATCATCAATCTGATTCTGGGATAAATGAAGTTGCTGAAAGATATATTGTATAGGGTTTCTTTGACAGCCACCATAGGGGACATGGAGGTGGAGGTTAAAGAGTTGGTCTTTGACAGTCGAAAGGTTTCGAAAGGTACTGCCTTTGTAGCTGTTAAGGGTACCCAAACAGATGGCCATGCTTTTATTGATGCAGCTTTAGATCTTGGAGCTGCTTGTGTAATTTGTGAGGAAATCCCAGAAGCATTAAGAGAAGGGGTCACCTATGTGAAAGTGATTGATTCTTCACGGGCCTTGGGTATTATGGCCTCTAATTTCTATGAAAATCCATCTGAGAAGTTAAAGTTGGTGGCGGTTACTGGCACCAATGGGAAAACCAGTACCGTCACCCTACTTTATCAACTTTTCAGAGAAATGGGCTACCAAGTGGGATTACTCTCTACGGTAGAAAATAAAATCAACGACAAGGTAGTTCCTGCTACCCATACAACACCAGATGCCTTGTCCCTCCAGTCCTTATTGTCAAGAATGCTGGAAGAAGGATGTACGCACTGTTTTATGGAGGCATCTTCGCACGCCATCGTTCAGGAGCGTATTGCCGGATTGCATCTGGCAGGCGCCATTTTTACCAATATCAGCCATGACCACTTAGATTACCATGGTTCTTTTGATGCCTATATCAAGGCAAAGAAGAAATTGTTTGATGAGTTGCCTAAAGATGCTTTTGCTTTGGTAAATGCTGACGATAAAAGGGGTATGGTCATGTTGCAGAATTGTAAAGGCACCCAGCAAACTTATGCTTTAAAATATCCGGCAGATTTCAAAGCCAGGGTGCTTTCCAATACCATTGAGGGACTTGAACTGGACATCAATAACAGACAGATTTGGTTCCGAATGATCGGTGAGTTCAATGCATATAACCTGTTGGCAGTTTATGGCACAGCGGTATTGCTGGGTGAGGATGAAGAAGAGGTATTGATGCAACTTTCAAAAGTAAGAGGTGCTCAGGGGAGGTTTGATAGGATTTCTCTTCATGGAATTACTGCGATCGTGGATTATGCACATACACCTGATGCACTGGAAAATGTATTGAGAACCATCAAAGGTGTAAGGACAGGAGGGGAGCAAGTGATCACCGTAATAGGCTGTGGAGGTAACCGTGATAAAGCCAAAAGGCCAATCATGGCTAAGATCGCCACGCAATACAGCGATAAAGTCATCCTTACTTCTGATAACCCGAGAGATGAGGAACCAATGGCTATCATCAAGGAAATGGAGGCTGGTGTAAATCCTGTCGATTTCAAAAAAACCATCATCATTGAGGACCGAAGAGAAGCTATCAAAACGGCAGGGATTATGGCCCAAAAAGGCGATATCCTTTTGATTGCCGGAAAGGGACACGAAACCTATCAGGAAATCAAAGGGGTGAAGCACCCATTTGATGATAGACTTGTGGTAAAAGAAATGCTCAATTTGTTGAATAAAAGCTAATTATGTTATATCCGATTTTTGATTATTTGGACAGGGTAATGGACATTCCGGGAACAGGGGTATTTAAATACATCTCCTTCAGAGCGGGTATGGCTGCCTTATTGTCTTTGTTGATCACTATCACTTTTGGACAAAACATTATCAATTGGATAAGGAAGCAGCAGATTGGCGAAACCGTAAGAGATCTTGGTTTAGCTGGCCAAGTTGAGAAAAAAGGCACACCCACCATGGGCGGACTGATGATGATCGCTGGTATCATCATACCGACTCTACTATTTGCCAATGTCAATAACGTTTATATCATTCTTTTACTAATCACCACTGTTTGGTTGGGAGGCATAGGCTTTTTGGATGATTATATCAAAGTCTTCCGCAAGAACAAAGAAGGTTTGGCAGGAAGATTTAAAATAATCGGTCAGATTACTGTGGGCATCATAGTAGGTGCCACGCTTTATTTCCACGAAGGGGTAGTGGTTAGGGAATTTACCAACCCTGTTTCTATTGAAGAAGGAGTGGTAGAAACCCCCGCTTACAGGGATGTGAAAGTGGCAAAAACCACCATTCCTTTCCTTAAAAACAATGAACTCAATTACGAGAACTTCCTAGGTTTTCTAGGTGAAAGCATGACTCCTGTGCTTTACATTTTATTGGTGATTTTTATTGTAACGGCTATATCAAATGGAGCGAATATAACAGACGGTATTGACGGACTGGCAGCAGGTACATCGGCCATCATAGGCCTAACCATTGCCATTTTTGCCTATATCTCCGGTAATGCCATTTTTTCACAGTATTTAAATGTCTTTTTCATTCCTAATTCTGCTGAGCTCGTAATTTTTTGCTCAGCATTTGTCGGGGCATGCGTCGGCTTCCTCTGGTACAATGCCTATCCGGCGCAGGTCTTTATGGGAGATACCGGGAGTTTGATGCTTGGTGGCGTCATTGCGGTGCTGTCGTTGGCCTTGAGAAAAGAGCTTTTATTGCCTGTCTTGTGTGGGATTTTCGTCATAGAAAACCTCTCTGTCATCATGCAGGTGAGCTATTTCAAATATACCAAAAGAAAATATGGTGAAGGCAGGAGGATATTTCTTATGTCTCCACTTCATCACCATTACCAAAAGAAAAATATTCATGAAGCCAAAATCGTGACACGTTTTTGGATTGTAGGTATCCTATTGGCAATCATCACTTTGGCAACCTTGAAGTTAAGATAAATGAGCAGAAAGATATCCATATTGGGCGCAGGAGAGAGCGGAATCGGGGCAGCATTGCTGGCCAGGCAGCAGGGCTATGCGGTATGGGTATCTGAGGCAGGAGCCATAAGCGATTCCAGAAAGGAGATTTTAGAAAAAGCAGCCATTCCATTTGAAGAGGGTGGGCACACATTGGATAAAGTGCTGGAGGCAGACGAGGTGATTAAAAGCCCAGGCATTCCACCTACTGCTCCAGTAGTGAAAGCTGCATTTGAAAAAGGCTTGCCAGTGATTGATGAGCTTGAATTTGCTTTCCGGTTTTCTAAAGGAAAAGTCATTGCCATTACTGGTACCAATGGTAAAACCACTACTGCTTTATTGACCTACCACCTCCTCAAAAAAGGAGGCTTAAATGTAGGGCTGGCGGGAAATGTAGGGAAGAGTTGGGCAGGACAGTTGGTAGAGCAAGATCATGATTGGTGGGTATTGGAGGTCAGCAGTTTTCAGATTGATGGATTTAAGCATTTCAAGCCTGCCATTGCCATGTTGACCAATATCACCCCGGATCATTTGGACCGATATGGGTATCAGCTTGATAATTATATCCTTTCCAAAATGTCCTTGTTCCAAAACATGGATTTGGATCAGGCAGCCATAATTAATGCTGATGACCTGTTGACCAATAAGGGGATAAGCTTCAAGCCATTGACCATGGATTGTTATCCGGTATCCCTGAAGACCAGTCAAAATCAAGGAGGATATTTTGATGGATTGAATTTGGATCTGATCGCCAAAGGGAAAAAGATTTCCATTTCCCATCAAGAGGTGATTTTGAAAGGCAAGCACAATATGCTCAATAGCATGATGGCGACTTTGGGAGCCATCTTGGCTGGTGTGGATGAGATGGCCATTCGAGAAGGCTTACAGGATTTTAAAAATGCTGCCCATCGCATGGAGGCTGTTGCTACGATTCATGGAGTAGCTTTTGTCAATGACAGTAAAGGTACCAATGTGGACGCCACTGCCTATGCCTTGGACAGTTATCAGCAGCCTCTGATTTGGATTGCAGGTGGAGTGGACAAAGGAAATGATTACAGTGTCCTTGATCCTTTGATCAAAGGAAAAGTAAAGATGCTGATCTGTTTGGGAGTGGATAACGAAAAGCTCAAAAAAGCTTTTGAAGGGAAGGTCAAGCAGATAAAGGAAACCAAAGATATCCACCAAGCAGTAAGGTGGGCTTTTGAAAATGGTCAAGCCGGAGATTTGGTATTGCTTTCACCGGCATGTGCCAGTTTTGATCTCTTTAAGAATTATGAAGATAGGGGTGAGCAGTTTAAGGCAGCCGTAAACCAGCTAAAATTACAAAAGGCATGATGACAACATTCAAACAATGGATTGACCGTAACTTGAAAGGGGATCCCATCATTTGGGGGATTGTTATCATTTTGGGGATCATCAGCATTTTGGTGGTCTATTCTGCCACAGGGTCCCTGGCATACAAATACACAGGAGGGAATACCGAAAAGTACCTTTTAGACCATTCAATGATGGTGGCTATGGGCTTTATTGTCATGTGGGTAGCCCACAAGATTCCTTACAAGTACTATGGTTTGATAGGTAAGTTTCTTCTTGGCATATCTATTCCGCTCTTGTTGTTTACTTATGCTTTCGGATCTACCGTAAATGAGGCTAACCGTTGGTTGACCATCCCTGGTATCAATAAGGCTTTCCAGCCTTCAGATATAGCGAAATTGGCTTTGATTGCCACCTTGGCCAGTCTTTTGGCCAAAAAGCAAAAAAATATTGGAGACTTTAAGAAGGCTTTTCTGCCCATGATTTTGGTGATTGGATTGATTACCATGCTGATTGGCCTGGCCAACATGTCTACCGCTTTGCTGCTTTTTGCCACCTGCTTGTTATTGATGTTTATAGGTAGGGTTCCTGCCAAATTTATCATGGCTGTGATTTTGGTTGGCGCCGTATTTCTTTCTGCTTCCGTCTTTTTGGGCCAGCGGGGAGGTACCTTCTTTTCAAGGATAGAAAAATTTGCTTCAAGTGAGGAGATTCCTTTTCAGGCAGAACAATCTTTTATAGCCATTTCCACCGGAGGAATTACCGGAAAGGGACCGGGTAAATCTGAACAAAGAAATACCTTACCCCATCCTTATTCAGATTTTATTTATGCTATTATCATTGAAGAATATGGCCTGATAGGTGGCGCAACAGTATTGTTTCTTTACTTGGCATTATTGTATCGTGGGATGAGGATTGTGGCTACATCAACCAAACCTTTTGGTGGACTGTTGTCTGCAGGTCTGAGCTTTGCACTCGTCTTACAAGCTATGGTCAATATGGCTGTAGCTGTAGGTTTAGGACCTATTACGGGTTTACCATTACCCTTACTCAGTATGGGTGGTACATCATTGGTATTTACAGGGTTTTCAGTGGGAATAATCCTTAGTGTATCTAGAGGAGATCATGCAGATGCTATAGAAAGCGCTGGGGAGGAAAATAAATCCAGAAAAATATTCCAAACAGCTTAATACGTGAAGGAGAAAAATACATATAGAATCATCATCAGTGGGGGCGGGACCGGAGGCCATATCTATCCTGCCATTGCCATTGCCAAGGCCTGGAAGGATAAATATCCCAAGGCTGAGATTCTGTTTGTCGGAGCTGAAGGAAAAATGGAAATGAGCAAAGTGCCTGAAGCTGGTTATAACATTATGGGTTTGCCGGTGGCAGGTTTACAGCGAAGCCTGAGTTTATCCAACCTCAGTTTTCCTTTCAAGCTGTTTAAGAGTTTGAAAATGGCGGAAAAGATTTTGAAGGATTTTGATCCTGCGGCTGTAGTAGGTGTGGGAGGATATGCCAGCGGGCCGGTTTTGTACGCTGCCCAAAAAAGGGGTGTACCTACCTTGATACAAGAGCAAAATTCTTATGCAGGGCTTACCAATAAATTGCTGGCCAAAAAGGCAAAAATCATTTGTGTAGCCTATCCGGGAATGGAAAAGTTCTTCCCCAAAGGAAAGATTCAATATACAGGCAATCCGGTAAGAAAAGATATTCTTGAATTGACGGGGAAAAAGGAAAATGCCATGGCACATTTTGGACTCGAGCCTGACCGAAAAACCATTTTGGTTTTGGGTGGAAGTCTTGGTGCCCGAACCATCAACAGGGCTGTATTGGCAGATATGAAAGCTTTTGAAGATGGGGGTTACCAGCTAATATGGCAGAGCGGGAAATTTTATTTCGAAGATATGGCTGAAAAGGTCAAACTTTCTGCACTAAAGCACATCCATTTGAGTGCATTCATCAAAGAGATGGATTTGGCCTATGCTGCAGCAGATTTGATTGTGTCCAGGGCGGGTGCTTTGTCTGTGTCGGAATTAAGCTTGGTGGGGAAACCTGTAGTGTTTATCCCATCTCCAAATGTCGCAGAAGATCACCAAACAAAAAACGCCATGGCCTATGTGCAGGAAGAGGCAGCCTTATTGCTGAAGGATGCTGAAGCCATAGGTAATTTAAAAACAAAAGTAGACACCATTTTTTCAGATACCGCAAAGGTTGAGAAGATGGGTAAGAACATAAAAAAATTAGCCAAGCCAGAGGCAGCACATCAAATTGTCAAAGCATTGGAAAGTATTATTGCATGAATCTGAATTCCTTACATAGCGTCCACTTCTTAGGTATCGGAGGTATCGGGATGAGTGCTTTGGCCAGGTGGTTTAACCATATCGGAGTCAAAGTAAGCGGTTACGATCGTACCCCATCACCACTTACGGCTGCCTTAGAATCTGAAGGGATGGAGATCAGTTATGTGGACCAGGTAGCCACTGTTCCCACCAGGATATTGGATAGCAGTTCGGATTGCCTGATTATATGGACACCGGCTATGCCAAAAGATTCCGTTCAACTCAACTATTTCAGAAAGCATGCTTACAACCTGAAAAAGAGGGCTGAGGTACTAGGGCTGATCACTTCCGGTATGCCTTCTATAGCTGTTGCAGGTACGCATGGTAAGACTACGACCTCTTCAATGATCGCCCATTTGCTAAAGTCAGGGGGGAAAAATATTGCAGCTTTCTTAGGTGGGGTTACCCAAAATTATAACAGTAATTTGATTCTTCACGATGAAGAAGGGATGGAGGCAAGGGTAGTCGTTGAAGCGGATGAATTTGACAGGTCCTTTTTACACTTGCACCCTAATGTGGCAGTACTGACAAGTGCAGATCCTGACCATTTGGATATCTATGGTGATGATGCGCATATGATGGAAGGGTTTAGGGCCTTTGTGGCATTACTTCCGGAAAACGGTTGTTTGTACATTCAGCATAAAGCCTTTGAAAAACTTGGTTTGGCAGAAAGTAATCCTTGGAAAGTTAAGCAGTATGGCGTGGACAAAGGAGATATAAGGGCTGAAAATGTGCAGGCTCTTCCTGGTATTTTCCGCTTCGATTTCCTTGGGGATGGTCATAAGATTATTGGCTTATCATTGAGAATGCCCGGCTTCCACAATGTAGAAAATGCACTGGCCGCAATAGCCATTGCTTTGGATGAAGGTTTGAGCGAAGAACAGATACGTGAGGGGCTGTCTTCCTACAGAGGGGTGAAAAGGAGATTTGAAATTTGGGTTCAGGAGGAAGACAGGGTATTTATTGATGATTATGCCCATCATCCTGAAGAGATCAGGGCGTTTTTGACTTCTGTCAAAGCGATGTATCCTGATAAGAAACTGACTGCGGTTTTTCAACCGCATTTATTTACAAGAACTAGAGATTTTGCAGAAGGCTTCTCTGAAAGCCTTTCTTTAGCAGATGAAGTTGTTTTGCTGGATATCTATCCGGCAAGGGAGCTCCCGATTGAGGGGGTTAGTGCTTCCATGTTGCTCGACGGTATACGTTCCCCACAGAAGTCTTTGCAGACTAAAGAAGGGCTATTGGATTACCTGGGCAGTACAGAGATAGAGGTCTTGGTGACCATTGGAGCAGGAGATATTGATAGATTGGTTGAACCACTTGCAAACTGGATGAAAACTCATGAAAATCAGGTATAAAAGAGGCTTTATAGTTGGGCTGCTCGTCCTGATACTGCTTGTCTTTATCGGGTTTATAGAAAAAAAGAGCGCTGAGAGGACACTGACGGGAATTGAAGTATATGTCAAGGCGGTGAGTGACGTGTACTTTGTGGATGAAAAAGACATTCTTGCTGCCTTGAAAGTGGAATTTCCATTATTGGCGCCAGGTGTAGCTTTCTCTGAAATCAATCTTAACAACATTGAGAAAAAAGTGGAGAGTCATCCTTTTGTCAAGAATGCAGAGGTCTATGGGGATCAGAAAGGCAACCTCAAGGTGGAAATTGAGCAGCATGTACCATTGGCCAGAATTTCCCGACCAAGAGCAGCAGATGGGTATATTTCCAAGGAGGGGATGATTTTACCCACTTCCAATCATTATACCTCCAGGGTTTTGATTCTTCATGGCAACTATGCAGAGAAGCTTTTGGAGATGGATAATGTTGAAGCAGTACATCCAGAGTTGATGGAACTGATCCGATACATTTATGAGGATCCCTTTTGGAGAGCTCAGATCACCGAACTTGAAATCCCAAGGAAAGGAGATATCCGCTTATACCAACAAGTGGGAAAGCAGGTCATTGAATTTGGGGATGCTGTGGATATTGAAGAAAAATTTAAAAAAATCAACCTGTTCTATGATGAAATTCTTCCCAAAAAAGGATGGAATACTTACAGCAGGGTAAATATTAAATACAAAGGCCAGATTGTTTGTGAATAATTGATGATGCTATGGAAAACGACAAATTTATTGTAGGACTCGATATTGGAACTACCAAGATCTGTGCGGTGGTGGGCCGCAAAAACGAGTTCGGGAAACTGGAAGTGTTGGGCATGGGTAAGGCCGTCTCTGACGGTGTAATCCGTGGGATTGTGACCAATATTGACAAAACAGTCAATGCAATCCAAAAGGCTGTCGGTGATGCTTCTGATATGGCAGAAGTTGACATTGCCAATGTGATCGTAGGGATAGCAGGTCAGCATATCCGCAGCACAGTCCATCATGGGGCCATCATCCGAAATCCCAATCAGGATGAAATCACCATTGAAGATGTGCGCCGACTGGCCAATGATATGGAAAACATCGTCGTACCTCCTGGAAATACCATCATCCATGTCATGCCGCAGGATTACACGGTTGATTATGAGGATGGCATCAAAGATCCTGTGGGTATGTCGGGTTCCAAATTAGAGGCGGATTTCCATATCATCACAGCACAGACCACTGCAATCAACAATATCAACCGATGTGTTAAAAGAGCAGATTTAGTGTCCAAAGACCTGATTCTTGAGCCTTTGGCCAGTTCTTTATCTGTGCTGAGCGAGGAAGATAAAGAGGCCGGTGTATGTCTGGTAGACATTGGTGGTGGAACCACTGACATTGCCATTTTTTATGACAATATCATCCGTCATACAGCAGTCATTCCTTTGGGCGGCAACATCATCACTACAGACATTAAAGAAGGTTGCATGGTCCTTCACAATCAAGCAGAGCTTCTTAAAACCAAGTTTGGTAGAGCCATAGCAGAAGAAGCCAATCCAAATGAAATCGTATCTATTCCTGGGCTAAGAAATAGACCGCCAAAAGAAATATCCATAAAAAATCTTGCAGCCATCATTCAGGCCAGAATGGAAGAAATCATCGAGCATGTACAAAATGAACTGGTAGCCAGTGGGCATTACAAAAAACTGGCAGGAGGTATTGTATTGACCGGGGGTGGTTCTATGCTCTCAGGAGTAGCCCAATTGTTTGAGTACATGACAGGTCTGGATACCAGAATTGGATATCCCAATGAGCACCTGGGCAAATGTAAGGTAGATGAAATCAAGAGCCCCATGTATGCGACTTCTGTAGGCCTTGTGCTGGCAGGTTTCAAATCGTTTGATGAAAGAGAAGAAACTTACAGAAAACGCTATGAGACAGGTATGTATACCAAACAGGATCAAAAGGAAAAGAACAGCGACATGGCGTCCAACATATTTTCCAAAGTAAGGATGAGACTAAAAGATATCATCACCAGTGATATCGGCGAAGATAATAATTACTAGGGCTTATCATACTGGGGAGGTGATGGGTTTTGCCCTTCACTTCCCTCATTAACTACTCGAAATTAAATTCACCAACATAAAACGTCAGATAACATGAAAGATTACCAATTTGATCTTCCCAAAAACCAAAAATCCATCATCAAGGTGATTGGTGTTGGAGGGGGTGGTTCCAATGCTGTGAACCACATGTATAATCAGGGCATCAAAGATGTCGAGTTTGTGGTCGTCAATACCGACGCACAAGCATTGAAAAGCAGCCCAGTGCCTTTAAGGTTACAATTGGGTGCTAACCTTACTGAAGGACTTGGCGCAGGAGCAAATCCGGAAAAGGGTAAAAATGCAGCCATTGAAAGCAAAGAGGATATCCGTGAACTTTTATCCGATAACACTAAAATGGTCTTTATTACTGCCGGTATGGGTGGTGGCACAGGAACAGGCGCTGCACCTGTAATTGCGAAAATTGCCAAAGATATGGATGTCCTGACAGTGGGTATTGTAACGGCTCCATTTGTTTTTGAAGGCAGAAAAAAAATGCAGGCAGCCCAACAAGGTATTGAAGCTTTAAGGGCAAACTGTGATACCGTACTGGTCATCTTAAATGATAAATTGCGGGAAATTTACGGCAATTTGGCCATAAGATCAGCTTTTGCCAAGGCAGATAATGTTCTGACTACAGCCGCCAAGTCTATTGCTGAGATCATCACGGTTCACCAAGATGTGAACGTGGACTTTGAGGATGTAAAAACTGTCATGAAAGATGCAGGAGCAGCAGTGATGGGATCAGCCTCTGAAGAGGGCGAAGGCAGGGCTATCAGGGCAGCTGAAAAAGCCATTGCATCTCCCTTGTTGAACAATGTGGATATAAAAGGTGCCCAAAAAATTCTTTTGTCGATCATGTCCGGGGAAGAAGATGAATTGTCAATGGATGAATTGAGTGAAATCACTGAATATATCCAAGAAAGAGCAGGAGATGATGCCGATGTGATCTTCGGTCAAGGGATTGATCAGGATTTGGGTAAAGCCATCCGCGTGACGGTCATTGCCACAGGCTTTGAGATGGATAAGCTGACCGGAGTAACGCCAAAAAAGCCGGTTGAAAATAGGGTCGAAGAAAGTCCTGCTCAAGAGGAAAGTGATTCTGTAAAAAAGGTAATTGACCTTGAATCAGGTAAAACTTCTAAAGTGGATGAGGATGATTTAGCTGAGGCGGGAAAAACTTTCACTTTTACCTTCAAAAAGCCAATTTTCACACCTGCTAATGATGAAAATGAAAGAGAGGAAAATGTCAATTCCATGCAGGAAAGAAAAAATGAGCCGGTGAAATCCGTTGAAGTAGATGAGGAAGAAGAAGCTGAATTTGAATTTGTGCCAGCACAACCAGAATCCCAAAGGGTAGTTTTTGAATTGCCGGCTGAGAAAGAGCAAGAACCGGAATTGCCAAAAACCAATTTGCCTAAAGAACAGCCTGCAACGGCCTATTCCAATGATTATTATGAGCAATTAAGGCAAAAGGCCATCCAAAAGGCCTATGAGCGCTTTGAAAAGCTTAAGAATTTAAAAACCTACTCTCAGTCTCCTGAGGAATTCAAAGACAAACTGGAAACCCCAGCTTTCATTCGTAAGCAAGTGAAGTTGACGGATGTTCAGCACAGTTCCGAAAGAAGCATTTCCAGGTTCAACCTGAGTGATGAAAACGAGTTTCTGAAAAACAATAGGTTTTTACATGATAATGTTGATTAACTTTTAAAAGTCAATCAACATTTCAGCTTGGGTATGAAGCAATTCTATGTACAGCCTGTTGGTGAGCAGGTTATCTGACATATTTTCCTCAATCTTGGCTAGTTTAGGCTTGAGGGGAAGTACATGCATCCCCAAGTAATGGAAGATGTCGGTGAGGTGGCTCAATGCGATGCCACCCCCGCCTACTCCTGATGATATACCCACCAAGGCGCATTTTTTATTTCTGAAGGTATTGGGATAGGTCATACCGTCTATGAATGTTTTTAGAATACCTGGGAAGGAACCGTTGTATTCAGGCACAATAAACACATACTTTTCTCCGGATTTTATCTTATCATGAAAAGCATTATATGCCGGGTTTTTGCCGTTATTTTCATAAAGTGCTGAAAATGCAAAATCATGGGGTAAGTCCCGTAAGTTTAAGATTTCGGATGAACTGCCTTTTTCCAATAAGATTTGCTGGTATAATTTTGCGATGGTTAGGGATAGCGCATTTGTTCTGTTTGTCCCTACGATTATTTTGATCATGCTTTGGTTTTGAAATCTTTGAAGATTACTACAATGCCAAAAGTCAAATAGTTTCCTTATTGTTTAAATTTCATGGCCAAAAAGCCATTATTCCTTACCTTAGGCAAAATTTTAGTTGCATGAGAGAAGAACCGAATATTTCATATCAAGAGCAGATCCGCCATGCCTATGAATTCATTCATCATAAATTTGAAGAACCTCTGGAAGCAGGGATTATCCTTGGCACAGGTCTAGGTCAACTTATTCATAATATCAACATAGCGCTGGAAATTCCCTACGAAGAAATTCCTTTTTTCCCTTTATCTACAGTAGAAAGCCATAAAGGGAAGCTTATCCTTGGGGAGCTTTCTGGTAAAAAGGTAGTAGCTATGCAAGGCCGCTTTCATTATTATGAAGGCTACTCGATGAAAGAAGTTACTTTTCCAGTCCGTGTGATGAAATTGCTGGGCATCAAACATCTTTATGTTTCCAACGCTGCCGGAGGTCTAAATCCTGATTTTGGGATAGGAGAATTGATGATTATCAATGATCACATAGACTTGTTTCCCGAAAATCCACTTCGGGGAAAAAATTTAGATGAATTTGGTGTAAGGTTTCCGGATATGTCTGAACCATATGAACAGTCCCTGATTGAGAAGGCTTTTGGTATTGCCAAACAGCACAATCTGAAAGTGCACGAAGGGGTTTATGCAGCTGTGCAGGGCCCTAATTTGGAAACAAAGGCAGAATACAAGTATTTGCGTACCATTGGTGCGGACGCCATTGGCATGAGTACCATTCCGGAAGTGATAGTGGCTAGACACATGGAACTACCTGTTTTTGCCATTTCTGCCATCACAGACCTTTGCTCTCCCGGCAACATCAAAAAAGTAAGGATTGAAGAAGTTTTGGCTGCTGCTGCTAAGGCTGAACCGGGAATGAGTTTGATTATTCGTGAGTTGGTGAAGCGAGTATAAGCTTCAAATTTAAACGTTTCGGTAAATTTCCATTACAGTAAAGAATAACCTAGTACATTGTACCTTGTACTTTGTACAAATGAAATTATGCTGCAAGAAGCTGTTCAGTATCTAAAGGGTAAAGTCTCCTTTATACCGGAAACCGGGATTATCCTGGGTTCTGGTCTTGGAGGATTGGTCCACCAAATCGAAGTCAATCATAAGTTCTCCTATGCTGAAATTCCAGGCTTTCCTGTATCGACTGTTGAAGGGCATTCCGGTGAGTTGATTTTTGGACATCTTGATGGTAAAGCTGTCATGGTAATGAGTGGGCGTTTTCATTACTATGAAGATTATCCCATGAAGACGGTAGTTTTTCCGATTCGTGTCATGCGTCTATTGGGGGTAGGTCTGCTTGTCGTTACCAATGCCGCAGGAGGCCTAAATGAGGATTTTGAAGCGGGAGATATCATGCTGATAGAGGATATGATCAGTTTGCTCCCTGACAATCCACTAAGAGGGCCCAATGAGGAAAATTTAGGGCCTAGGTTTCCGGATATGTCAGCTCCTCTTGATGCAGATTGGATCGAAAAAGCAGGCCTAATTGCCAAAGGTTTGGGTCTGGATTTGAAGAAAGGAGTATATGTGGGGGTTCAGGGTCCCAAATTAGAGACTAGGGCAGAGATTCGATACCTGCGCATCATTGGTGGAGACGCAGTGGGCATGAGTACTGTTCCTGAAATCATAGCTGCCCATCATATGGGTATGAAAGTTTTGGCCTTTTCAGTCATTACAAATGAAAGTATCCCAAAGGTAGCCAAGGAATTCACCCATGAAGAAGTAGTAGCGGTGGCCAACCTTTCTGGTGAAAAGTTGGTAAGACTGGTAAGGGGGGTGTTATAGGGAAAAAATACGGAAGTTTAAGCAAGCAGTATTTTTGCCTGAATGCTGTGCTCTAAATGTTTTTGGTTTTCAAATTACTCCTGCCCTCAGGTTTTGGCGAACAAAAAAGCCAGCTTTTTTGGCTGGCTTGATGATTTTTAGCGATTTGGAAAAGTAACTCCCTAACTATATTGTCATGATTTCAGCCTCTTTCTTGGCCAATAGTTCATCAATTTTGGTAGAAAATTTATCAGTAAGTTTTTGAACGGTATCTTCGGCTCGCTTCACTTCATCTTCCGGAGCACCGTCCTTTTGCAACTTTCTTAATGATTCATTGGTGTCCTTTCTAATTGTCCGGATAGATATTTTGCCATTTTCAGTTTCCTGCTTGGCTTGTTTCACCAATAATTTCCTTCTTTCTTCCGTCAAAGGGGGAATCGTCAAAATGATCACTTCTCCATTGTTTTGAGGAGCAAGACCCAAATCAGAGTTGATGATGGATCGCTCTATTTCACTGATAAGTGTTCTTTCCCAAGGTTTGATCGCCAAAGTTCTGGCGTCAGGTGTCGTCACCGAAGCTACCTGCTGCAGTGGTGTGGCGGCTCCATAGTAGGTCACCATGATCCCATCCAATAAGTTGGGCATGGCTTTTCCCGCTCTGATTTTTACCAATTCTGCTGCGGTATGGTCTACCGCCTTTTGCATCATCTCTTTGGCTTCGTCCAGGTATAATTGAATCTCTTCCATGTGTTTCTGGATTATTTTGAAGTAATTAAGGTTCCAATGTCTTCACCTGCAACAATCTTTTGAAGGTTGCCAGGCTTGTTCATGTCAAACACCACAATGGGCAGATGGTTTTCCTGACATAGGGTGAACGCCGTCATGTCCATGATGTTGAGGTTTTTTTCATAGGCTTCCTGAAAAGACAGCACATTGTATCTTGTGGCATTTTTATCTTTTTCCGGGTCAGCAGTGTAGACGCCATCTACTCTGGTGCCCTTCAATACCACATCTGCTTCAATTTCAATGGCCCTAAGACTGGCTGTGGAATCGGTGGTAAAATAGGGGTTGCCTATTCCCGCACCAAATATCACAATTCTGCCTTTTTCCAGGTGCCTGATGGCACGCCTTCTGATAAAAGGTTCACAGACACTTTCTACTTTTATACCTGACATCAGACGGGTAAACATCCCATTTTGTTCTAAGGCACTTTGCAAGGCCATGGCATTGATCAAGGTGGCCAACATGCCCATATAATCTCCCTGTACCCGGTCTATTCCAGTCTTTTCGGCCTGAACACCCCTAAAAATATTGCCTCCTCCAATGACGATGGCAACCTCTACACCAAGATCCTTTACTTTTTTGATTTCCTGAGCGTATTGTTCCAGCCTGTTGGAGTCTATCCCGTAGTTTTTTTCTCCCATCAAAGCTTCGCCACTCAATTTCAACAATATTCTGTTATATTTCATTATTGATGTTGGTCTAAGAAAAAGGTATTCTATTTCTTTTTTTCTGTTTTATAAATCCGCCAAATATAAGGCCTTCCTTAAGAATTCTGAAACTGTGCCTATTTAAAATTGGATCAATACCTGATTTTTTTCCACACTGTCCCCTTTCTTAACTTTGATGCTTTTGATTGTACCATCCCCAGGTGATTTCAGGATATTTTCCATTTTCATGGCTTCCAGAATAAGTACAGGATCTCCCTTTTTCACTTCCTGACCCTCTGAAACTTTGATGTCATATATCAGTCCCGGCATAGGGGCTTTGATATCTTTGGCAGCTTGATGCTGCAGGTTATTCATGCCAAGTTTTTCCAGCAGGAGATCAAATTTGTCCTTCAACTGAATATCGCAGGGCTTGTTGTTTAATTTGAGTTTGACCATTTTGGTCTGGGTATCCACTTCTACTACTTCCAGGTTGTAAGACTGTTCTTTATAGATTACCAGAAAGTGCCTGTCGCGCACTTTGGAAATGGTCCAGTCCAGTATATTGCCGTTGACAAGAAAATACTCCTTGGACTTTTCTACCTCAAATACGGAATTTTTAATGCTTGCTGAATACATTTCTATTATTTTGCGCTAAGATATAGGATAAATATTTAAAAACCATTTTCATGAAAGACTGCAAGTCGTATCTAATTTTGGTGTTGACAGCATTTGTTTTTTGGTCCTGCCAAACCTCTAAAACCATGTTGGTTGATCAGGAAGAGGTAGAAGAACCTTTCTTTGAACTGGACACTGCAGTGGCAAGTGGACCTGAACGGACTGAATTGATCCGACTCCTCGAAGACAAAATTGAAGGCTATCAGGCCAGCAGGCAAAGAGATTTCGATTTGTTGCACACGGCTTTGGATCTGAGTTTTGATTATGAAAATGAATGGGTGCTGGGAACGGCAGAACTGACGCTGAAGCCATACTTTTTTCCACAAAATGAACTGGTGCTTGATGCCAAAGATTTTGAAGTGCATCATTATGCTTTATTGACGGATGATGGTGAGCAGGCCCTTAACTTTAGGTATAATGGCAGAAAGTTGACCTCCTATCTTCCAAAATCCTTCACCCGTGAAGACACCCTCAAAGTAAGGATCAAATATACGGCTATGCCAAATGAGAAAGCCGGAGGAGGAAGCAGAGCAATAACAGATACCAAAGGCCTTTATTTTATCAATGCCAGAGGGGAAGAACCCAATAAACCTACCCAAATATGGACACAGGGAGAAACAGAACACAATTCCAAGTGGTTTCCCACCATTGATACACCCAATGAACGGGGAACCCAAGAGATTAGGCTTACAGTGGATGCTGATTACCGCACGCTGAGCAATGGTTTGTTGCAGTCCAGTAAAGACAATGGAGATGGTACCCGAACAGATCACTGGTTGATGGATTTGCCCCATGCTCCATATTTGGCCGCTGTAGTGATTGGGGATTTTGTGGAAATACAGGATGAGTGGGAAGGGATGCAAGTCAATTATTATGTGGAAAAGGAATTTGAGGAGGGCGCCAAAAAGGTGTTTGCCCATACTTCGGAGATGATCGGTTTTTTTTCCGAGCTTTTAGGGGTACGCTATCCATGGCAGCGATATGATCAAGTCGTTGTGAGGGATTTTGTATCCGGCGCCATGGAAAACACCACCATTTCTATTTTTATGGAGGAACTTAACCTGACAGCCAGAGAGGCGATTGATTCCGAATGGGATGGTATCATCGCTCATGAATTATTTCATCAATGGTTTGGTAACTATGTAACCAATGAGTCCTGGGCTAACCTCACCTTAAATGAAGCCTTTGGCAATTATGCAGAATACCTTTGGTACGAATACAAAAAGGGTAGGGATGATGCTGATATGCATCAGGTGGCAGAAATGGAACAATACTTTGATGAGTCACGGGAAAAGCAGGTGGACTTGGTGCGATTTTATCATGAGGATGGAGAGGATATGTTTGACAGTCATTCTTATGCTAAAGGGGGAAGAATATTACATATGTTGAGAAGGCATTTGGGTGAGGATGCTTTTTTCGCTTCCTTGAAACATTATTTGGAAAAGCATGCTTTCAGTGCCGTAGAAGTTCACGATTTGAGGCTGGCTTTTGAGGAAGTAACAGGGATGGACATGAATTGGTACTTCAATCAATGGTTTTTGGCTTCAGGTCATCCCATCTTAGCGTATGAAGTAGATTACAGCCAACCTGAAAACCTATTATTGACGGTGGCCCAGCAACAAGATTTCACGAATACCCCACTTTACAGAATACCATTCAAAGTCAGCTGGTATCATCAAGGTCAGCGCTATGAAAAGGAATTGGTCCTTGATAAAGCTTGGCAGCAGTTTGCTATCCAAAATGAAGTTCCGGTCAATACCTTATTGGTAGATGAGGCCAAAGAAATATTGGCAGAAAAGCGTTCCTACAGAGGGAAGGAGCATTTTATACATCAATACAGAAGTTCACAATTGGGTGTAGCCCGGTATGAGGCCTTGGACAGCCTAGCTACTTATTATGCTGAGGATATGGATGTGGCTGCTTTGATAGGTAAAGGGCTTGATGATGAGTTTTGGGCCATCCGCGAACTGGTTATTATGAAAATATCACAGCATCCAGAGTGGCTAATGGCCATAGAGCGGCTGGAAGACAGACTCTATGAAATGGCCGATAATGATCCAAGGCATACGGTAAGGCTAGGAGCCATAGAACTCCTTTCATTGATCGATGGGGAAAAGTATGCGCCGGCTTTCATGCGTTGGATGAACCATCCTTCCTATTACGTGGCTGGTGCAGCATTGAGTGCTTATTTGGAAGAAGAGAGTAATTCCAATCGAGATGAGATTGCTGCCAGGTATGAATCTGAAAAAAATATACGAATGGTTGTCGCATTGGCAGATTACTATTTATCAGAGGAAATTTCCGGAAAGGGAGAATGGTTTCATGAAAAGCTTGATGTTTTAACCGGGCAGGCTTTGTATTACTATTTGGGGTACTATGGAGATTATTTCGCCAAATTGCCTCAGGAGGGTGCGCCAAAGGCCATAGAACAGCTACAGACACTCGCTGGAGCTCATAGGGCTAACTATATAAGGATTGCAGCATTTATTGGGCTTTTTGCTTTTATTGATGATTCCTCGGTTTTGGAAAAGGCAAAAGAAATCTGGAATCAAGAAACCGATGAAATGGCAAAGCGTTACATGGAATTTTTCATCTCATCTTACACAGAAGAAAATTAATTCCTTGATTCTAATCGGATTAATAGATGCTGGTAAAAAATACTTTGAAAATTTTTGACAATATTTTGAATGTTTAGGAAAAGGGTATAATTTTGCCATCCGTTAAGAGTACAAAAACCTTTGTAAGGTTAAAAATCTTAAAAAAATTCAGTTGGGGGAATACCAAAGCGGCCAACTGGGACGGACTGTAAATCCGTTGACTTATGTCTTCACAGGTTCGAATCCTGTTTCCCCCACTAAATTAAAATGATCTTGAAAAAGATCAAAGCGTAATATAAGCGGGAGTAGCTCAGTTGGTAGAGCGGCAGCCTTCCAAGCTGCAGGTCGCGGGTTCGAGCCTCGTCTCCCGCTCTATGCTTTTTATAGCATATTAGTGTTATCAGCCGACGTAGCTCAGGGGTAGAGTACTTCCTTGGTAAGGAAGGGGTCACGGGTTCAAATCCCGTCGTTGGCTCTGAAACATTGAAAAATTTAACTAATTCATATCTTTAACTAAAACAGAGGATTTTCACGCATGGCAAAAGCAACCTTTGACCGTTCCAAACCGCACGTTAACATCGGTACGATTGGTCACGTAGACCATGGAAAGACAACTTTGACTGCTGCCATTACAACAGTATTGGCCAAAAAAGGTCTTTCTGAATTAAGAGATTTCTCTTCTATCGACAACGCTCCAGAAGAAAAAGAAAGAGGTATCACCATCAACACTTCTCACGTAGAATATCAAACTGAAAAAAGGCACTACGCTCACGTAGACTGTCCTGGTCACGCTGATTACGTTAAGAACATGGTTACCGGTGCTGCACAAATGGATGGCGCTATCCTTGTGGTAGCAGCTACTGATGGCCCAATGCCACAGACAAGAGAACACATCCTTCTTGCCCGTCAGGTAGGTGTACCTGCTCTTGTTGTATTCTTGAACAAAGTGGACATGGTAGATGACCCTGAGCTTCTTGAGCTTGTGGAGATGGAAGTAAGAGAATTGCTTTCTTTCTACGACTTTGACGGAGACAACATTCCAGTAATTGCAGGATCTGCCCTTGGTGCACTTAATGGTGAAGCTAAGTGGGAGGATACAGTAATGGAATTGATGAATGCAGTTGATGAGCATATCCCACTTCCTGAGCGTCTGATCGACAAAGATTTCTTGATGCCTGTAGAAGACGTATTCTCTATCACTGGCCGTGGTACTGTAGCAACCGGTAGAATTGAAAGAGGTGTGATCAACTCTGGTGACCCTGTAGATATTATTGGTATGGGTGCTCAGGGCTTGAAGTCTACTGTTACTGGTGTGGAAATGTTCCGTAAGATCCTTGACAGAGGTGAAGCAGGTGATAACGTAGGTTTGTTGTTGAGAGGTATTGAGAAGTCTCAGATCAGGAGAGGTATGATTATCTGTAAGCCTGGTTCTGTAACTCCTCACGCTCTATTCAAGGCTGAAGTTTACGTTCTTTCAAAAGAAGAAGGTGGACGTCATACTCCATTCTTCAACAAGTACCGTCCTCAGTTCTATTTGAGAACTACTGACGTAACCGGTGAAATCAAGCTTCCTGAGAACGTGGAAATGGTTATGCCAGGTGACAACGTTACTATTGAGGTGAATTTGTTGAATGCAGTTGCTTTGGAAAAAGGTCTACGTTTTGCGATCCGTGAAGGTGGTAGAACTGTAGGTGCTGGTCAGGTGACTGAAATTCTTGACTAATCATCGAGATTGATATAAAATCAAATGCGATCCTGAAGAATTTTTGGGATCGCATTTGTTTCTTATTCCAGTTCTAACTACCTTTGCGTTCCTTTTGGGAACCAAAATATCTACGGGCATAGTTCAATGGTAGAATAGCGGTCTCCAAAACCGTTGATGGGAGTTCGAATCTCTCTGCCCGTGCAATTAATGATGTAAACCATGAATATAAAAAGTTTTGTCATCGAATCCATTGATGAAATGAAGAACAAGGTCACATGGCCTACTTATTCATTTCTTCAAAATAGTGCCGTTTTGGTAATTGTCGCTTCATTGATTTTTGCGTTAGTTATAGGCCTGATTGACCTTGGATTCGAGAACCTGATGAAATGGTTTTACGATTTATTCTAATCGAAGATTAATAATTACTGATGGCTGAACATAAGTGGTACGTACTTAGGGTGGTAGCTGGACAAGAGAAAAAAGCCAAGTCTTACTTGGATAATGAAATTGTCCGTGCGAAGCTTCAGGAGTTTATTCCTGAGGTGTTGATACCGTCCGAGAAAGTTTACGAAATGCGCAATGGCAAAAAGAGGGTAAGGGAAAGAAATTTTTTCCCAGGCTATGTTTTGATCAATGCGGATTTGAGCCATGGTGAGGCCAATCATGTGATTACGAGTATCCCGGGTGTTATCGGTTTCTTAGGTTCAAACCAAGGGGGAGCTTCCAAAACCCCTGAGCCATTACGACAATCAGAAGTCAACAGGATTTTAGGTCGTGTTGAGGAGATTGATGAGTTTGCGGAGAAATTGGATACACCATTTATAGTCGGAGAGACCGTTAAAGTAATGGACGGACCTTTCAGTGGTTTCTCGGGAACAATAGAAGAGGTGTTTGAAGATAAAAAGAAATTGAACGTTATGGTCAAAATCTTTGGTCGAAATACACCTGTCGAATTAAACTTTATACAAGTAGAAAAACAAGATTAAGAAATGGCTAAGGAAATCACTGGGTATTTGAAATTACAAGTGAAAGGTGGCCAGGCAAATCCATCGCCTCCGGTTGGTCCTGCTCTTGGTTCCAAGGGTTTGAACATCATGGAGTTCTGTAAGCAGTTTAATGCCCGTACCCAAGAAAAAATGGGACAGGTATTACCTGTTTTGATTACTATTTTCTCTGACAAAAGCTTTGAATTTGTTGTTAAAACGCCTCCTGCAGCTATCATGTTGTTGGAAGCAGCAAAAGTGAAAAGTGGATCTTCAGAGCCAAATAGGAAAAAAGTAGGTTCTGTTACCTGGGATCAGGTAAAAGAAATTGCTCAGGTTAAAATGCCTGACTTAAACGCTTTCAAAGTAGAATCTGCCATGAAAATGATTGCAGGTACTGCTAGAAGTATGGGTATCACAGTTTCTGGTAAAGCTCCTTGGGAGGAATAAAAATAATACTATGGCTAAGTTAACAAAAAAGCAAAAAGAAGCTCTTTCTAAGTACGACCCAAGCCTGCAGTACTCCCTAGAAGACGCTTCTTCCATTATAAAGGATATCACCAATGTAAAATTTGATGCTTCCGTAGATATCGACGTCCGTTTGGGTGTGGATCCTAGGAAAGCTGATCAAATGGTCAGAGGTGTTGTAGCCCTGCCTCACGGTACCGGTAAGGACGTGAAGGTGTTGGTGTTATGTACTCCTGACAAAGAGGAAGAAGCTAAGGAAGCTGGTGCAGATTATGTGGGTCTTGACGATTATATCGCCAAAATTGAAGGTGGATGGACTGATATTGATGTGATTATCACCATGCCTAACGTAATGGCAAAAGTTGGTAGACTAGGTAGGGTATTGGGTCCTAGAGGTTTGATGCCAAACCCTAAATCAGGAACCGTTACTTTAGAAGTAGGCAAAGCTGTAAAAGAGGTGAAAGCCGGTAAAATCGACTTTAAAGTTGATAAATTCGGAATCATTCATGCAGGTATTGGTAAAGCATCTTTCACACCTGAGCAAATTCAGGAAAATGCAAAAGAGCTTATCAATACAATCTCCAAGCTTAAGCCTGCCTCTTCAAAAGGTACATATTTCAAGAGCATACACTTATCAAGTACAATGTCTCCTGGAGTGAAAGTAGATAAAGGAAGTATTCAAGGTATTTAATCATGACTAGAGAAGAAAAATTACAAATAATCGAAAGTCTTACCGAGAAGTTGAAAGAAACACCATACTTCTATATCACGGATGCTTCAGGTTTCTCTGTGGCTCAGGTAAATGCTTTCAGAAGAGTATGTTTTGAAAAGGGTTTGGAATACAAGGTGTACAAAAATACCCTTATAGCAAAAGCTTTGGATAACCTTGAAGGAGATTACAAAGACTTCGCTGATCAAACCTTGAAAGGTTTTTCAGGTATCATGTTTTCCAAAGAAATTGGAAATTTACCTGCAAAAGTACTCCTAGATTTTAGGAAAAAATTAGGCAAGAAAGAAACAAGACCAGTATTCAAAGGTGCTTACATCGACACTGATGTATTTGTTGGAGAAGCTAATCTTGAATTACTTTCTAATCTTAAATCCAAGCAGGAATTGCTTGGCGATCTTATCGGATTGCTTCAGTCCCCTGCTAAAAACCTTGTATCTGCGTTACAAAGTGGTCAGAACAACATTACGGGTGTTCTTAAAACTTTGGCCGACAGAGAAGAAAAATAATCGTATCAAATCATTCAAAAAACAATTTAAATTAGTAATAAAATGGCAGATCTTACACAACTTGCAGAACAGTTGGTTAACTTGACTGTAAAAGAAGTAAAAGAATTGACAGATATCCTTAAAGATCAGTACGGTATCGAACCTGCTGCAGCTGGTGCTGTAATGGTAGCTGGTGGTGGTGCTGGTGCTGGTGAAGCCGCTGCTGAAGAAGAAAAAACTGCTTTTGACGTTATCCTGAAAGCTGCTGGTGGTCAAAAATTGGCTGTTGTGAAGCTTGTTAAGGAATTGACTGGTCTTGGCTTGAAAGAAGCTAAAGAATTGGTTGATAGTGCTCCTAAAGCAGTTAAAGAAGGTATCGCTAAAGACGAGGCTGACGCTTTGAAGAAGTCTCTAGAAGAAGCTGGTGCTGAAGTAGAAATTAAGTAATTTGAATAGCCTTTCCTTTTTATAGGTAAGGTTATGCGCTTAGACCTGACTAACTAGTCAGGTCTTTTCCTGTTTGTGCTCAGGTATAAAATTGCACTATTTCAAGCGAAAATTGTCGCTTTTGGTTATTTATTTTCACTAAAAACATATACTGCCTTGGCTATCCAGAATCAAACCGCAAGGAAAAGTTTCTCATCAATAAAGGTAGTCAAAGACTATCCGGATTTCCTAGATATCCAATTACAATCTTTCAAGGACTTCTTCCAGTTGGATACTCCAGCAGAAAGAAGAAGACAGGATGGTCTGTTCAAGGTTTTTTCAGAAAATTTCCCTATTTCAGATTCCCGGGAAAATTTCACCCTTGAGTTTATTGACTACACAGTGGACCCTCCAAAATACAGCGTTGAAGAGTGTATTGACAGGGGTTTGACATACTCCGTTCCCCTTAAGGCAAAATTAAGACTGCTTTGTCATGATGAGGATAATGAAGACTTTGAAACAATTGAACAGGAAGTTTTCTTAGGAAACCTTCCATACATGACCGAAAAAGGTTCCTTTGTTATCAATGGCGCTGAAAGGGTTATCGTATCTCAACTTCATAGGTCTCCCGGCGTGTTCTTTGCTCAAAGCAAGCATACCAATGGTACTAAATTGTATTCGGCTAGAATTATACCCTTCAAAGGGAGCTGGATAGAATTTGCCACTGACATTAATAATGTCATGTATGCTTATATCGACCGAAAAAAGAAATTCCCTGTTACAACCTTGTTAAGAGCCATTGGATACGGTTCTGATAAGGAAATTCTTGATCTTTTTGGTCTTTCTGAAGAGGTTGAAGCGCACAAGAGTACCTTGAAAAAAATTACAGGCCGTAAGCTTGCAGCCCGTGTTTTGAGAACCTGGGTGGAAGATTTCGTTGATGAGGATACTGGTGAGGTAGTATCTATAGATAGAAATGAAGTTTTGTTAGAAAGGGATTCCGTTCTGACAGACGAAGATATTGAATTGATTCTTGAATCCGGTGCCAAATCTGTTATCCTACATAGGGAAGATGTGAATGTGGCGGATTATTCCATTATCTACAATACCCTTCAAAAGGATAACTCCAACTCTGAAAAAGAAGCAGTTGAAGTGATTTACCGTCAGTTAAGGAATACGGAAGCTCCTGATGAGTCTACGGCCCGTGAGGTAATCCATGGCCTATTCTTCTCAGACAAGCGCTATGACCTTGGTGAAGTTGGTAGATATAGAATCAATAAAAAGCTGGGTCTGAGCATTGATCCTGAAAAAATTGTATTGACAACTGAAGATATCATTAACATCGTAAAATACTTGATCGGATTGATCAATTCGAAAGCCGTTGTAGATGATATCGATCACCTTTCAAATAGGAGGGTAAGAACTGTAGGAGAGCAACTTTACAGTCAATTTGGTGTAGGTTTGGCCAGAATGGCCAGAACTATCCGCGAAAGAATGAACGTTAGGGATAATGAAGACTTCAAACCTGTAGATCTGATCAATGCCCGTACGCTTTCTTCTGTAATCAATTCTTTCTTTGGTACCAATCAGCTATCTCAGTTTATGGACCAAACCAACCCGCTGGCCGAACTTACGCACAAACGTAGGCTGTCTGCTTTGGGGCCCGGTGGTCTATCCAGAGAAAGGGCAGGATTTGAGGTCCGTGACGTTCACTATACACATTATGGCCGTCTCTGTACCATTGAAACACCAGAAGGTCCAAACATCGGCTTGATATCTTCTCTTTGTGTTCATGCAAAAGTGAATACGATGGGCTTCTTGGAAACACCTTATAGAAAGGTGAAAGAAGGCAAAGTAAGCATGGATGCCAATGACATTGTGTTCCTGACTGCAGAAGAAGAAGATGATAATAACATAGCGCAGGCTAATGCGCCGTTGGATGAACAAGGTAACTTCATTAATGAACGTGTAAAAGCAAGATTTGAAGGTGACTTCCCTGTGTTGGAGCCTAAGGAAATTAGCTACATGGATGTGGCGCCAAACCAAATTGTATCTGTTGCTGCTTCCTTGATTCCATTCTTGGAGCACGATGATGCTAACAGGGCTTTGATGGGTTCTAACATGCAGCGTCAGGCGGTTCCATTATTGAAGCCTGAGTCACCAATCGTTGGTACTGGTCTTGAGTCCAAAGCTGCAAGAGATTCCAGGGCCCTTATTGTTGCAGAAGCCGATGGGGTAGTGGAATATGTGGATGCGAAAAGCATTACCATCAAATATGACCTTAGTGACGATGAACTTCTGGTTAATTTCACCGATCAGTATAAAACCTACAGTCTGATAAAGTTCAGAAGAACAAACCAAGATACTACTATCAACTTGACACCATTGGTGCTTAAAGGAGATAGAATTACCAAAGGACAGGTACTTTGTGAAGGATACTCCACCAATCAGGGTGAGCTCGCTCTTGGTAAAAACCTAAGAGTAGCTTACATGCCTTGGCAGGGGTATAACTTCGAAGATGCGATTGTTATTTCTGAAAGGGTAGTTAGAGAAGATATCTTCACCTCTATCCATATTGAGGAGTTCCAATTGGAAGTAAGGGATACCAAAAGAGGAGAAGAGGAATTGACCTCTGAGATACCTAACGTTTCTGAAGAAGCAGTTAAAAACCTTGACGAAAACGGTATCATCCGAGTGGGAGCTGAAGTAAAAGAAGGTGATATCATCATTGGTAAAATCACGCCTAAAGGTGAAACCGATCCAACTCCGGAAGAGAAATTACTAAGGGCTATCTTTGGTGACAAAGCCGGTGATGTGAAAGATGCTTCTTTAAAAGCTTCACCATCTTTGAATGGTGTGGTAATTGAGACCAAGTTGTTTTCAAGACCTAAAAAGGATAAAGATTTAAGGGCTAAGGCAAAGGCTGAAGTTGAGAAATTAAAAGCGAAGTACTCCAAAGACCTTTTGGGTATCCGGGCAAAAATGATCAATAAGCTGGTAACCTTACTCGATGGTAAAACTTCACAGGGTGTTAAACATAAATTTGGTGATGAGATCATCAGCAAAGGGATGAAATTTAATGCTAAGAACATTGAACAGAACCTTTTCCCTGCCAAAAACCCTTACAGAGATGAGTCCAATTACAATGTGCCTGAAGAGGCGAACTTAATTTCGGACATCATTTTGGATGATTGGACAGAAGATCTTCATACCAATGACCTGATCCAACAATTGGTGAAAAACTATGTCAACTCCAGAAATGAAATTTCCGGTAGGTTCAAGAGAGACAAGTTTACACTGGAAGTCGGGGATGAGCTTCCTGCAGGTATCGTACAGTTGGCTAAGGTATACATTGCCAAAAAGCGTAAGCTGAAAGTGGGTGATAAGATGGCCGGCCGTCACGGTAACAAGGGTATTGTGGCCAAAATCGTAAGAGATGAGGATATGCCGTTCTTGGAGGACGGAACGCCTATGGATATCGTATTGAATCCATTAGGTGTACCATCAAGGATGAACATCGGACAGATTTATGAGACAGTATTGGCATGGGCAGGTTTGAAGCTAGGTAAGAAATATGCTACCCCAATATTCGATGGTGCTACTATGGAAGAAGTATCCACAGAATTGGATGCAGCAGGCTTACCGGCATATGGCAGGACTTACTTGTTTGATGGTCTTACCGGGAATAAGTTTGACCAACCTGTAACTGTAGGTATTGCCTACATGCTGAAGCTAGGTCACTTGGTAGACGATAAGATGCACGCTAGGTCTATAGGACCATACTCACTCATTACGCAACAGCCTTTGGGTGGTAAAGCACAGTTTGGCGGGCAGCGTTTCGGAGAAATGGAAGTGTGGGCTTTGGAAGCATTTGGTGCATCCCATGTACTTCAAGAGATCCTGACAGTTAAGTCTGATGATGTAGTAGGTAGAGCTAAAGCTTATGAAGCTATCGTGAAAGGTGAAAACCTTCCAAAGCCTAATATTCCGGAATCATTCAATGTATTGGTTCATGAATTGAGAGGTTTGGCTCTTGAAATTACCCTTGATTAATTCAAAAAAAATGGGCCGAAAGGCCCTTAACATACTCTTCAACAATTATGGCGTTCAGAAAAAATAAAAAACTAAACAACGACTTTTCCAGAGTCACTATTAGTTTGGCCTCTCCAGAATCCATTCTGGATAGTTCACATGGTGAAGTAACGCAGCCTGAAACCATCAACTACAGAACCTATAAGCCTGAAATGGGTGGTTTGTTCTGTGAGCGGATTTTCGGTCCTGTGAAAGATTGGGAATGTCATTGTGGGAAATATAAGCGCATAAGGTATAAGGGCATTATCTGTGACCGATGTGGTGTTGAAGTGACTGAGAAAAAAGTAAGAAGAGAGCGTATGGGCCATATTGAATTGGTGGTTCCGGTAGCGCACATCTGGTACTTTAAGTCCCTTCCTAACAAAATCGGTTACCTTCTTGGCCTGCCTACCAAGAAATTGGATCAGATTGTTTATTATGAAAGATATGCAGTAATCAATCCAGGTATCAAGGCCGAGGACGGTGTTCAGTATTTAGACTTTTTGACAGAAGATGAGTATTTGGATATCATGGACAAGCTTCCAAAGGAAAACCAAATGCTTGACGATGAAGATCCTAATAAGTTTATAGCCAAAATGGGTGCGGAAGCCATTGAAATGCTATTGGCAAGGTTGGACTTGGACGACCTGTCTTACAGCTTAAGGCACCAGGCTGCTACTGATACATCTCAGCAGCGTAAGGCGGAAGCATTGAAAAGATTGAAAGTTGTTGAGGCTTTCAGAGATGCCAGAACCAGAATTGAAAACCGTCCTGAGTGGATGGTGATCCGTATGGTTCCTGTTATACCACCGGAATTGAGACCATTGGTACCTTTGGATGGTGGTAGATTTGCTACTTCTGACCTTAATGATCTGTATAGAAGGGTGATCATCAGAAACAACCGTTTGAAGCGTTTGATCGATATCAAAGCTCCTGAGGTGATTTTGAGAAACGAAAAGCGTATGCTTCAGGAAGCAGTTGATTCCTTGTTTGATAATTCCAGAAAAGTAAATGCAGTAAGATCAGACGGTAACAGGGCACTTAAATCCCTTTCAGACATGCTGAAGGGCAAGCAGGGCCGTTTCCGTCAGAACCTTTTGGGTAAAAGGGTGGATTACTCCGGTCGTTCTGTGATCGTAGTCGGACCAGAATTGAAACTCCATGAGTGCGGTCTTCCTAAAAATATGGCCGCTGAATTGTTCAAGCCTTTTATTATCAGGAAGCTGATTGAAAGAGGTATTGTGAAAACGGTAAAATCTGCCAAAAAGATTGTAGATAGAAAAGATCCGGTAGTTTGGGATATCCTAGAGAATGTATTGAAAGGGCACCCGGTACTACTAAACCGTGCCCCAACATTGCACAGACTGGGTATTCAGGCCTTCCAGCCAAAACTGATCGAAGGCAAGGCTATTCAGCTGCATCCATTGGTGTGTACAGCCTTCAACGCTGACTTCGATGGTGATCAAATGGCGGTACACGTTCCTTTAGGACATGAAGCCATCTTGGAAGCATCAACATTGATGCTGTCCTCACACAATATCCTTAACCCTGCCAATGGTGCACCGATTACGGTACCTTCGCAAGACATGGTACTTGGTCTTTATTATGTGACCAAAGGTAAAAAATCCACTCCTGAGGAGCCTGTTTTGGGCGAAGGAATGACCTTCTATGGCGAAGAAGAGGTGATCATTGCCATGAATGAAGGAACGGTCTCTAAACATGCATTGATAAAATGTAAAGTCAAAGTCAGAAATGAAGAGGGCGCTCTAGAGGAAAAAGTGATTGATACCGTTGCCGGTAGATTGATCTTCAACCAGTTTGTACCTGAGGAAGTAGGTTTTGTGAACGAACTGCTCACCAAGAAAAAACTGCAGCAGATTATCTCTGAAGTAGTTAAAATCTGCGGTGTAGCCAGAACAGCTCAATTCCTTGATGACATCAAGCATCTTGGTTTCCAAATGGCATATTCCGGTGGTCTTTCAATGGGGTTAAATGATGTAATCATCCCGGATGATAAAGACATTTTGATCAATAAGGCCAAAGATGAGGTTGACCAAGTATGGAACAACTACCTCATGGGTCTGATCACGGACAATGAAAGATACAACCAGGTAATTGATATCTGGACCAGAACCAACTCCTTCTTGACCAACATCCTGATGAAACAGATGGAAGAGGATAAGCAAGGTTTCAATGCCATCTACATGATGATGCACTCAGGGGCCAGAGGTTCCAGAGAGCAGATCCGTCAGTTGGGTGGTATGAGAGGTTTGATGGCGAAGCCACAGAAAAACCTTCAGGGTTCTGTTGGTGAAATTATCGAGAACCCAATCCTGTCCAACTTTAAAGAGGGTTTGGACGTATTGGAGTACTTTATCTCTACCCACGGTGCCCGTAAAGGTCTTGCCGATACCGCTTTGAAAACAGCTGATGCCGGTTATTTGACCAGAAGGTTAGTAGACGTGGCACAGGACATGATCATCTCTGAAGATGATTGCGGTACTTTGAGAGGTTTGGTTGTCTCTGCATTAAAAGATAACGACGAAATTGTAGAACCTCTATCTGAGAGAATTTTGGGTAGGGTGTCCGTTCATGATGTATATGACCCGATAACTGATGAACTCGTTATTCCTTCTGGAATAGAGATTACAGAAGAAATTGCTAAGACAGTAGATGAATCCACAATCGAAGAGGTTGAGATCAGATCAGTATTGACTTGTGAGACCAGAAGAGGTGTTTGTGCCAAGTGTTACGGCCGAAATCTTGCGACTGGAGGAATGGTTCAATCAGGTGAATCTGTTGGTGTTATTGCAGCACAGTCCATTGGTGAACCGGGTACTCAGTTGACTTTGAGAACTTTCCACGTAGGAGGTACAGCATCAAATATCTCTGTGGAGGCAAGTATCAATGCTAAATTTGATGGTGTTGTTGAATTTGAAGAAGAATTAAGGTGGATTGATACTACCAATAAAGATGGTGACGCTATTTCCATCGTTATGGGTCGATCCGGTGAAATCAAAATCAATGATGCCAAGTCTGGCAAAACCTTAGTATCCAATCACGTGCCTTATGGTGCGGTATTGAATGTAAAGGATGGCCAGAAAATTGCCAAGGGTGAGTCATTGTGTACATGGGATCCATATAATGCAGTCATTCTTTCTGAGTTTGACGGTTCTGTAGAATTTGAAGCCATTATAGAGGGTATCACTTACAAAGAAGTTGCCGATGATCAGACAGGTTATCGTGAAAAAGTGATCATCGACACAAAAGATAAGACTAAAAACCCAGCCGTAGTGGTTAACTATGGTGAGGAAAGTAAAGCGTATAACATTCCTGTTGGTGCCCACCTTGCTGTGGAATCTGGAGATAAAGTAAGAGCTGGTCAGATTTTGGTTAAAATCCCAAGGTCTGTAGGTAAAACCAGAGATATTACCGGTGGTCTTCCAAGAGTAACTGAATTGTTCGAAGCCAGGAACCCATCCAACCCGGCTGTAGTTTCTGAAATTGACGGTGTGGTAACTTATGGTGGAATTAAGCGTGGTAACAGAGAGATTTTCATTGAGTCAAGGGATGGTGTGAAGAAAAGGTACATGGTTTCCTTGTCCAAGCACATTCTGGTTCAGGAGAACGACTTTATCAGAGCTGGTGAACCACTTTCTGATGGCGCTATTACGCCAAATGATATCTTGGCCATCAAAGGGCCAACTGCGGTTCAGGAGTACTTGGTGAATGAAATTCAGGAAGTTTATCGTCTGCAAGGTGTGAAAATCAACGATAAGCACATTGAGGTGATTGTGAGCCAGATGATGCAAAAAGTTGAAATCCTAGAGCCGGGAGATACAAACTTCCTACAGGGACAAACTGTAGACAAGTGGGCTTTCAGAGAGGAAAATGACAATATCCTCGATAAGAAAGTGGTGATGGATGCCGGTGATTCTTCTACTTTGAAGCCTGGTATGATCATTACTGCCAGAAGGTTGAGAGATGAGAACTCCAGCTTAAAGCGTAAGGACTTGAAATTGGTTCAGGTGCGCGATGCTGAGACTGCGGTTTCCAGACCAACACTTCAAGGTATCACGGCGGCATCTTTGGGCACTGAGAGCTTTATCTCAGCGGCTTCCTTCCAGGAGACTACCAAAGTGTTGAGTGAAGCTGCCATCAGAGGTAAGCGTGATGAACTTTTGGGCTTGAAAGAAAACGTAATTGTAGGGCATTTGATTCCTGCAGGTACCGGCCAGAGAAACTTCAAAAGTATCATCGTGGGGTCTCAAGATGAGTATGATAGAATGTCAGCAGAAAAGGACAAGACCATCAGAAAGTCTAAAGAGGCTGTTAAGTAATCGAATTACATAGATCATCATAAAAGGCCTGTAGTGAAATACAGGCCTTTTTTAATCAAAAAATATGGAAGACGGAAAGAATACCCCCCAGAATCAACAGATTGATGTAGAATTACCCGAAGAGGTAGCTGAAGGCATTTATTCCAACTTAGCGATGATTGCCCATTCGAATTCAGAGTTTGTCATTGATTTTATCCGCTTGATGCCAGGTGTGCCCAAGGCCAAAGTAAAATCCAGGATCATCATGACGCCGGATCATGCCAAAAGGTTGTTGGCGGCATTGAAGGATAATATTGCAAAATATGAGCAGTCTTTTGGAAAGATTCAATCCGGTGCTGAAGGTCCAAATTTCCCAATGAATTTTGGTGGGGGCTATGGTGAGGCATAATATATGCCTCACTTTATTTCAGTTCAAAAATATGAATGTCGCTAGTTTGCAATTCAAATGCTGCAATTTTGTTGGGTGGAATTATGCATATTTTTGAATAATAGCTGTTTATGTCACCGATATTATATTTCTTTTCTAATCTTATCTTTTCGTTTTGATGAATATTGAAAACAATAATTTGCCTGGGATTAGGTCTCTCCTCTGGTTTTCTGTTATAAATCAATATGAATAATTTGTCATCAAATAATTTACAATCCGAAACAATATCGATAGTGCTGTTTGGTGTTGTCTTGTAAAAGTTGTAAATATCTTCCTTGACAGATTTCAAATTTATCTCCTCTAAAATGTTTGTACTATAGGATGAGTTTAAATCTGAATCATAAATTGTTATTTCGCCTGTTGTGGGTAAAACTGTAATGAACCCCTTTTTTAATGGGAAAATATAACCTTTGCTGTTATAAATTTCTTGAAATTTGTTGAATGAAACGTTGGTTAATTCTCCAAACCTTTTTATTTCATGTGAGTATTGATCATGGATAATAAATTGACCTTGAAGATCATCTGGTAAAATTGAGTAGACTAATTTATTGTCTAGCTGAGCAAAATTCAAAAGCTCAGAATTCACCTTTAAAGATAAATTTTCAATAAATTTCCCCTCATTGGTGTAAAAATCTATTCTTTGTTTGCCTGAATTGTAGACAGCTATTTTGTTGTTAATAGGGGTTGAAAATGTAGGATAGCTTACTCCAGAATTTTCGTGCGAATCATCAATTAAAAGTTTCTTCGAAAAGTCTCTATCTAAAATTAATAATCTGCTATAGTCATATTCGGTTATATAGAAGGTACCATTGACAAACTCAATCGAACTGAGTGAGGAGAGGAAGTAATCAAGATCATAGTCTGAAAATTTTTCTGTAGAGAATAATTGGATTTTTTCAGTTTGAACTTTTGAACATCCTAAAATAAATATTATTATAGTCAGATAACTAATAAGTTTGATCATAAACAATTGTTTTTTTGTAATCTGCCTTGAAATTTTCAAGGCAGATTATTTAATGATAGTTATGGAGTTGGTTGACCATAACAATAACTTGTAACCCCATCACATTTTACCCAAGGATTTACTACCTCAGGCCTAGATCCAGTACAAGATGTACCATTGCATGAAAGTGAACCGGCACTACCGCAATACCTAGTTACAGTACAGCCTGCTTGTGAAATTAATGGGATTGAGACCCATAGCGAAAATGTTAGCAGGCCAAATAAGATTAAATTTTTCATAATATGTTGTTTTTTTTAGTAACAATCTTTTTCCGGTAGATTTTTCACCGTTACCTTTCAACTCATCGATGCTTGGAATGATAATTAAAACTATTTTTTTTTTTTTTTGATTTTCAAAATATTTCTAACTTTTTTTTTCGATAATAATATATTCAATAAAATACAACAGCTTAATTTTGTTTGTTTTATCGATTTCCCTATCTTTGCAGTCCAAAATTTACAAGTTTAAAGGAAGTATTTATAAATCTATCAGTTAATGCCTACTATACAACAGTTAGTAAGAAAAGGTAGAACCACCCTGGAGACCAAGTCCAAGTCAAGAGCTTTGGATGCTTGTCCTCAGAGACGTGGTGTATGTACAAGGGTGTACACTACCACCCCTAAGAAGCCTAACTCAGCGATGAGAAAAGTGGCCAGGGTAAGGTTGACAAATGGTAAAGAGGTGAACGCTTACATCCCAGGTGAGGGTCACAATTTGCAGGAGCACTCTATCGTATTGATCAGAGGTGGTCGTGTGAAGGACCTTCCAGGTGTTCGTTACCACATTATCAGAGGTGCATTGGATACTGCAGGAGTAAAAGACCGTAAGCAAGGTCGCTCCAAGTACGGTGCTAAGCGTCCAAAGGCCGCTCCAGCTAAAAAATAATCGATTAAAAACATTACAAAGAAATGAGAAAAGCGAAACCAAAGAAGAGATATATTCTTCCTGATCCAAAGTTCAACGATACTTTGGTAACCAAGTTCGTTAACTGTATGATGGTTGATGGAAAGAAGAGTATTGCTTACAAAATCTTCTACGACGCAGTCGAGAAGGTAGAACAAAAAGTAGGTGAGAACGGTCTTGAGGTTTGGAAAAAAGCGCTTAACAATATTACTCCTGCCGTAGAGGTGAAGAGTCGTAGGGTTGGTGGTGCGACATTCCAGGTTCCGATGGAAGTTAGACCCGAAAGAAAAGTGTCCCTAGGTATCAAGTGGATGATCACTTATGCCAGAAAAAGGGGTGAGAAGACCATGACTGACAGACTTGCAGGTGAAATCATCTCCGCGTCAAAAGGAGAAGGTGCAGCTGTAAAGAAGAAAGATGATACGCACAGAATGGCCGAAGCAAATAAAGCATTCTCACATTTTAGATTTTAATTCATAATGGCAAGAGATTTAAAATATACCAGGAACATTGGAATCGCCGCGCATATTGATGCCGGGAAAACTACGACTACAGAAAGGATTCTTTTTTATTCCGGAGTGAGCCACAAAATAGGTGAGGTTCATGATGGTGCAGCTACTATGGATTGGATGGCTCAGGAACAAGAAAGAGGTATCACCATTACTTCTGCAGCCACCACAGTTTTTTGGAATTACAGAGATCAAAAATACCAAATTAATATCATCGATACCCCAGGTCACGTTGACTTCACAGTAGAAGTTAACAGGTCTTTGAGGGTTCTTGATGGTCTTGTCTTTCTTTTTAGTGCTGTTGATGGTGTTGAGCCTCAGTCAGAGACTAACTGGAGACTTGCTGATAATTATAAAGTAGCCCGTATCGGTTTTGTTAATAAAATGGACCGTGCCGGGGCTAACTTCCTTGACGTTTGTAAACAAGTAAAAGAAATGTTGGGAAGCCATGCAGTTCCATTGCAGCTTCCTATCGGTGCCGAAGATAAGTTCAGAGGTGTTGTTGATTTGATCAACAATAGAGCTATCGTTTGGAATGAAGAAGATATGGGTATGACATATGAAGTTGTGCCTATTCCTGAAGACATGCAGGAAGAAGTTGACCAATGGAGGGAACACTTGTTGGAATCCGTAGCGGAATTCGATGAGTCCTTGATGGAAAAATTCTTTGAAGATCCAGATTCAATTACTGAAGCTGAGATTCTAGCGGCATTGAGGGAAGCAACTATCCAAATGAAAATTGTTCCTATGGTTTGTGGATCATCCTTTAAGAATAAAGGTGTTCAGACCATGCTGGATCTTGTGATGGAATTGTTGCCATCTCCTTTGGACAAGGATGATATTTTTGCTTCTGAGGTTGGAAGTGAAGAGAAAGATGTAAGAATTTCTCCAAACGAAGATGAGCCATTTACCGGTCTTGCATTTAAGATTGCCACCGACCCTTTTGTTGGTAGGTTATGTTTTGTAAGAGCATATTCAGGTGTATTGGAATCTGGTTCTTATGTATTCAATAGCCGTTCAGGTAACAAGGAACGTATCTCCAGGGTATTCCAGATGCATGCCAATAAGCAAAACCAAATCCCTAGGCTTCAGGCCGGTGATATCGGTGCGGTTGTAGGTTTTAAAGATATTAAAACAGGTGATACCCTTTGTGATGAAAAGCGCAAAGTAGTATTGGAATCCATGGTTTTCCCTGAGCCAGTTATCGGTTATGCAATTGAGCCCAAAACTCAGGCGGATGTTGACAAGCTTGGAATGGCTATTGCCAAATTAGTAGAAGAAGATCCTACCCTTGTAGTCAATACAGACCATGAAACTGGTCAGACTATTTTGAGAGGTATGGGGGAACTTCACTTGGACATCATCATTGACCGATTAAAAAGAGAATTTAAGGTAGAGATCAACCAAGGTGCACCTCAGGTAGCCTATAAAGAAGCCCTTTTTGGTTCTGTTGAGCATAAAGAAGTATACAAAAAGCAGACCGGTGGTAAAGGTAAATTTGCCGACATCGTGTTTGAACTTAGCCCAAGAGACGCAGACGCTGAGACTGGAGAGGTTAAGACAGGTCTTGACTTTGTTAATGGTATTGTAGGTGGTGTCATTCCTAAAGAATTTATTCCATCTATTCAGAAGGGTTTTGCAGAAGCCATGAAAAATGGACCTTTGGCAGGATACCCTATCGAATCCATGAAAGTAAGGCTTTTCCATGGTTCCTTCCACGATGTCGATTCTGATGCACTTTCATTTGAAATGGCTGCAAGACTTGGTTTCAAAGAGGCAGCTAAGAAATGTAAGCCTCAATTGTTGGAGCCTATCATGTCTGTGGACGTGGTAACACCTGATGAATATACCGGTCCTATTACTGGTGATTTGAACAGAAGAAGAGGTTTGATGAAGGGTATGGATACCAAAGGTACTTCTACAGTGGTTAAAGCCTCAGTACCTTTGTCAGAGTTGTTTGGTTACATTACTGATTTGAGAACAATCTCTTCAGGAAGGGCTACTGCTACATTGACCTTCTCGCATTATGAGCCTGTTCCGACCAATATTGCAGAGGGAGTAATCGCAAAAGTTAAAGGTGAAAAAGCCTAAATTTTAATCGACATGAATCAGAAAATCAGAATAAAATTGAAATCTTACGATCACAGCCTGGTGGATAAGTCATCAGAGAAGATCGTTAAAGCGGTGAAAGCGACCGGAGCCATCGTTGTTGGGCCTATTCCTTTGCCTACCAAAAAGGAGAAGTTTACCGTGTTGAAATCGCCACACGTTAACAAGAAAGCAAGAGATCAATACCAGCTTTGTACTTACAAGCGTCTGGTAGATATCTACAGCAATAGCTCCAAAACCGTGGATGCTTTGATGAAAATCGAATTGCCGAGCGGCGTAGATGTAGAGATCAAAGTCTGACAGTTTAACAGTGATATATTTGGAAAACCTGTCCGCCAAGTCGGATGGGTTTTTCTTTTTATTGTTTTTATTGACAATAATCAGTGCATAGTCCCCCAGTCTTTGGGGTTTACACCAAATTTATTTTCGTAAATAATTGAAAATATTAAAGTTGGGGTTTGTAAGGTGGAATTTAATTTCTAACTTTGCAGTCCTTAAAAAGCACCCTTGTGCGTAAGCGCTTGGGTTTCAAGTTTATTATATAACAGAAGATGTCTGGAATAATAGGTAAAAAAGTAGGAATGACTAGCATTTTCAGTGCCGATGGGCGTAATGTCGCATGCACGTTAATAGAAGCTGGTCCTTGCGTAGTGACGCAAGTAAAAAATGTTGAAACAGACGGGTACAACGCTGTTCAATTGGCATATGGTGAGCGTAAGGAGAAAAATACGCCTAAGCCATTAATCGGTCATTTCAAAAAGGCCGGTACTACGCCAAAACAGAAAGTTGTTGAATTCAGAGACTTTAGGGTCGAATTCGAAGGTCAGGTTGATCTTGGTAAATCTGTAAAAGCCGAAGAGGTGTTCGTTGAAGGTGACTTCGTAGATGCTATCGGAACTTCTAAGGGTAAAGGTTTCCAAGGTGTTGTAAAAAGGCATGGTTTTGCTGGTGTTGGTGGTCAAACCCACGGTCAGCACAACAGGCAAAGGCACCCAGGTTCTATTGGTGCGTGTTCTTGGCCTTCAAGAGTATTTAAAGGAATGAGAATGGCGGGAAGAACAGGTGGAGACAGAGTAAAAGTCTTGAACCTCAAAGTCCTAAAAATCTATCCTGAAAAGAACTTGCTACTGGTAAGTGGTTCAGTTCCTGGTCCAAAAAATTCTTTCGTTATTCTAGAGAAGTAAGAAAATGGAATTAGCAGTATTAAAACATAACGGCGAAGAGACAGGCAGAAAGGTTAACCTTTCTGAGGAGGTATTTGGGATCGAACCTAATGATCATGCCATTTACCTGGATGTCAAACAATATTTGGCTAACCAGAGACAAGGAACACATAAATCCAAGGAAAGAAACGAGGTAGCTGGTTCAACCAAAAAGATTAAGAAGCAAAAAGGAACAGGTGGTGCGAGAGCTGGTTCATTGAAATCTCCTATCTTCAGAGGTGGGGGTAGGGTTTTTGGTCCAAGACCAAGAAACTACAATTTCAAATTGAACAAAAGCCTTAAAAGATTGGCGAGAAAATCTGCACTATCCTATAAAGTAAAGGAAAATAGCTTGATGATTTTGGAAAATGTGTCTTTTGATGCTCCCAAAACCAAAAACTATTTAGCGCTTTTGAATGGACTTTCACTTGCTGACAAGAAGACTTTATTGGTTTTACCAGAGGTAAACAAAAATGTCTATCTGTCCAGCAGAAATTTACCAAAAGCAAAGGTGGTAACAGTAGACAGTGTAAACACTTACGAACTGTTGGATGCTGACAGCTTAGTACTGTGCGAGGGTTCTGTAAGTAAGTTAGAAAACCTTTTATTGAAGTAAGATCATGCAGATACTCAAGAGACCTTTGATTACGGAAAAAATTTCTGCTATGAATGAGCAGGGAGTTTATGGTTTTGTTGTGGAAAAAACCGCAAGCAAGCCAGAGATAAAAAGAGCCGTAGAAAAAATGTATGGTGTGACAGTAGAGGATGTGCGTACCATGAGGTATGCGGGTAAGCCTAAAACAAGATACACCAAGACAAAAATCGTTACAGGCTACAGTAATGCTTATAAAAAAGCCATTGTAAAAGTAGCTGAAGGTGAAATAATTGATTTTTACGGAGAAATTTAATTGAATCATAATCATGGCAGTTAAAAAATTAAAGCCTGTAACCCCGGGTACCAGATTTAGAGTTGCTCCGGCATTTGATGAGATTACAGCGTCAAAGCCTGAGAAATCTCTTTTGGCACCCAAAAAGAAATCAGGTGGTAGAAATAATGTAGGTAAAATGACTTCCAGATATATTGGAGGAGGTCATAAGCAAAGACTTAGAATCATTGATTTTAAGAGAGATAAGTTTGGCGTACCGGCTGTAGTGAAATCTATTGAATACGATCCAAACAGAACTGCACGCATCGCTTTGTTGTATTATGTAGATGGTGCAAAGACCTATATTATCGCTCCGGAAGGTCTGCAAGTCGGTCAGACAGTGATTTCCGGAGAGAGTGTTGCTCCAGAAGTTGGTAATGCAATGAGATTGATGAGCATACCTTTGGGTACTATTGTTCACAATATCGAATTGAAGCCAGGTAAAGGTGGTGCTATGGCAAGAAGTGCTGGTGGCTATGCCCAGGTAGTTGCAAGAGAAGGAAAATACGTGACCGTAAAGTTGCCTTCCGGTGAAATGAGATTGGTATTGGGAACATGTATGGCAACAGTCGGTACGGTATCCAATGGTGATCACATGAATGTGGTATTAGGGAAAGCGGGTAGAAACCGTTGGTTGGGTAGAAGACCAAGAACCAGAGGTGTGGCTATGAACCCTGTAGATCACCCAATGGGTGGTGGTGAAGGCCGTTCTTCCGGTGGTCATCCAAGATCAAGGAAAGGTTTGCTTGCCAAAGGTAAGAAAACCAGATCTCCTAAGAAGTATTCTAACAAATTCATCATTAGTAAAAGAACCAAATAATTATGGCACGTTCATTAAAAAAAGGTCCTTATATAGAACATCACTTGGCCAAAAAAGTGGATGTAATGAACGAATCAGGGAAAAAATCGGTAATCAAGACTTGGTCAAGAAGATCAATGATTTCCCCAGATTTCGTGGGCCATACCTTTGCTGTGCATAACGGTAATAAGTTTATACCTGTTTTCGTAACCGATAACATGGTTGGGCACAAGCTTGGAGAATTTGCACCTACTAGAAACTTTAGAGGTCATATTGCCAAAAAAGATAAAGGAAAGAGATAATCATGGAAGCAATAGCAAGATTAAAAAATGTTCCTACTTCTCCCCGCAAAATGCGTTTGGTAGCTGACCTCGTGAGAGGTAAAAGAGTAGGACAAGCATTGAGCATACTGAAGTTTACCCCTAATCATGGTTCCATTAAATTGGAAAAGCTTCTGCTTTCTGCTGTGGCCAATTGGCAGGCAAAAAATCCTGATGCAAAACTTGAAGAAGCAGACTTGTATATAAAAACCATCTTTGTGGATGGTGGTCGTACACTTAAGAGATTGAGGCCTGCACCTCAAGGTAGAGCACACAGAATTCGTAAAAGATCAAATCATGTAACCCTCATTGTAGATGCTTTCAATGCTGAAGTTACCGCTGATGAAGTAGAAACAACTGAAAAATCTAATTAAAATCAGACTATGGGACAAAAGATAAACCCAATTGGTTTTAGGCTTGGAGTAATCAAAGGATGGGAATCCAACTGGTATGGAGGTAAAGACTTTGCTGATAAGCTTTATGAAGATCAGCAAATCAGAAAATATGTCAATGCCAGAATCCCTAAGGGGGGTATCTCCAAAGTGATCATTGAAAGAACTTTGAAGAGAATCACCCTTACTATCCATACTGCACGTCCAGGAGTGGTTATCGGTAAAGGTGGTGCTGAGGTAGATAAGTTAAAAGAGGAATTGAAGAAACTTACAAACAAAGATGTTCAGATCAACATTTTTGAAATTAAGCGTCCTGAAATTGATGCTAAATTGGTAGGGGAATCAATCGCTCAACAGCTTCAGGCCAGAATTTCTTTCAGAAGAGCCATGAAGCAATCTATTGCTGCGGCCATGCGTGTTGGAGCAGAAGGTATAAAAATAAAACTTTCAGGCAGATTGGGCGGTGCTGAAATGGCAAGGTCTGAGATGTACAAAGAAGGAAGAATTCCTTTGCATACCCTGAGAGCAGATATCGATTATGCTGTTTCCGAGGCCAATACTGTATATGGAATCATTGGTGTCAAGGTGTGGATATTTAAGGGTGAGGTTTTCGGTAAGAGAGACCTTTCTCCAAACATCGGTGCCGCCAATGAGCCTAAATCTTCCGGTGCGAGAAGCAAAAGAAGAGAGGGCGGTCCAAAAAGAAGAAAGAGAAATAACTAATTTTCACCGTTTAGTGAGAAATCATGTTACAGCCAAAAAGAACTAAATATAGAAAAATGCACAAGGGGAGGATCAAAGGAATCGCCCAAAGAGGACATACGCTCTCTTTTGGCAACTTTGGTATCAAGTCCCTTGAAGCTGGATGGATCACCTCCCGTCAGATTGAAGCAGCCCGTATTGCAATGACGAGAGCCATGAAAAGAGAAGGACAGGTTTGGATCAGGATTTTCCCTGACAAACCTATCACGAAGAAACCTGCAGAGGTTCGTATGGGTAAAGGTAAAGGTGCACCAGAATACTGGGTGGCAGTAATAAAGCCGGGCACAATCCTTTTTGAAGCAACTGGCGTGAGTCTTGAAGTAGCCAAAGAGGCATTGAGATTGGCACAGCAAAAACTACCAGTTAGTACAAATTTCGTGGTACGTAGAGATTACGTAGGTTAATAAATACTATGAAAAACTCAGAAATCAGATCACTTTCCGAAAGTGAGATCGCAGAACGCATAGCCGCTGAGCAGGATAACTTGACCAAGTTAAGATTTGCTCATGCTATCTCTCCAATAGAGAATCCTAATAAAATTAAGGAATCAAGACGTTTCATCGCAAGACTGCAAACGATCTTGAAAGCAAAACAATTAGCTAAATAACAATGACAATGGCTACTACTGAGAGAAATCTTCGTAAAGAAAGAATAGGAAAAGTAGTCAGCAACAAAATGGATAAGTCCATTACAGTTGCCGTGGAAAGAAAGGTGAAACACCCAATTTACGGTAAGTTTGTTGCTAAGACTACAAAATTTATGGTTCATGACGAGAAAAATGATGCTAGAGAAGGCGACGTCGTCAAAATTAGCGAAACTCGTCCGCTGAGTAAAAACAAGCGTTGGAGATTAGTAGAAATTTTAGAAAGGGCTAAGTAATCATGATACAACAAGAATCCAGATTAGGCGTAGCGGACAACTCAGGCGCTAAAGAAGTGCTGGTTATCCGTGTGTTGGGTGGAACCAAAAAAAGATATGCTTCCATCGGCGATAAAGTTGTGGTAACTGTTAAGTCTGCGCTTTCTTCCAGCAACATGAAAAAAGGAACCGTTTCTAAGGCGGTTATCGTGAGAACAAAGAAAGAGATCAGAAGAAAAGACGGTTCTTATATCCGCTTTGAGGATAATGCAGCAGTTCTTCTGAATAACAACGACGAGCCTAGAGGTACCCGTATTTTCGGTCCAGTGGCAAGAGAGTTGAGAGAGAAGCAGTTCATGAAAATTGTGTCTTTAGCCCCAGAAGTATTGTAATCATGGAAAGAAAATTCAATAAGCAACCCAAATTGCATGTTAAAACCGGAGATACTGTCAAAGTGTTGTCCGGTGATGACAAGGGCAAAACAGGCAAGATCCTTTCAGTAGAGCTTCAGAAAAATAGAGCGATCGTGGAAGGCCTTAATATGGTCACCAAACACGTGAAGCCAACTGCTGCCAACCCACAAGGTGGTATCGAAAAGAAAGAAGCTCCTATCCATGTAAGTAACCTGATGTTGGTAGATCCAAAAACAGGTGAAGCTACCAGGACTGGTAGAAAACGTGGAGAAAATGGAAAATTAGTAAGGTATTCTAAGAAAACAGGGGAGGTGATCAATGGCTAAACCTAGAGTTAAAGAAAGATATTTATCTGAAATTGTACCTTCTTTGAAGGAGAAGTTTCAATATAAGTCTGTAATGCAAGTGCCAAAATTGACCAAAATTGTTATCAATAAAGGTATCGGTGCTGCTGTTGCAGACAAGAAATTGGTAGATCACGGAGTAGAAGAAATTTCTCTTATTTCCGGTCAGAAGGCTGTTGCCACCATAGCAAAAACTTCTGTTTCCAACTTTAAGTTGAGAGAAGGTATGCCAATCGGTGCGAAAGTAACCCTAAGAGGGGATAAAATGTATGAATTTCTCGACAGGTTGATGACTGTTGCTTTACCTCGTGTAAGGGACTTCAAGGGAATCAATGATAAAGGTTTTGACGGTAGAGGCAATTATACGCTTGGTGTAACCGAACAAATCATTTTCCCTGAGATCAGTATTGAAAAAGTGAACAAAATTTCCGGTATGGATATCACTTTTGTTACTACAGCACAGACAGATGAAGAGAGCTACGCATTATTGAAAGCTTTCGGGATGCCTTTTGTTAACAAAAATAACTAAGAAATATTATGGCAAGAGAGTCATTAAAAGCTCGTGAGAGAAAAAGAGAAAGACTTGTAGCAAAATATGCTAAGAAAAGAGCAGAACTTAAGGCTGCAGGTGACTTCGAAGCTTTGGACAAACTACCTAAGAATTCTTCCCCGGTAAGATTGCACAACAGATGTAAACTGACTGGCCGTCCTAAGGGATACATGAGGAAGTTTGGTATCAACAGGGTAACCTTCAGGGAAATGGCTTCTGCAGGTAAGATCCCAGGTGTAACCAAGTCTAGCTGGTAAAATTCAAGCAAGAGTTTTTATTCTAACAATCATTGTGTAACTTTGCACGCCCTAAGCGGGAGAGTGCAGTTAGACTTATATAAATATGACTGATCCAATAGCTGATTATCTAACAAGATTGAGAAATGCCATCAAGGCTTCTCACAGAATCGTTGAGATACCTGCTTCTAATATCAAGAAGGAGATCACGAAGGTGCTTCATGATAAAGGATATATTCAAAATTACAAATTTGAAGAAAACGGTCCTCAGGGATCTATCAAAATTGCTTTGAAATATAACCCGTCGACCAAGCAGAATGCCATCGTTAGCCTGTCCAGAATTAGTAAGCCAGGTTTGAGAAAATATGTTAAACATGAAGATCTACCAAGAGTTATCAATGGCTTGGGGATTGCCATTCTTTCTACTTCTAAAGGTGTAATGACCGATAAAGAAGCAAGAGTTGAAGGAATTGGTGGAGAAGTACTTTGCTACGTATATTAAAAAACCGTCATGTCAAGAATAGGTAAAAAACCAATAGATTTACCAGCGGGTGTTACTGTAGACGTAACAGCACACAATGTTGTTACTGTTAAAGGTCCCAAAGGTACATTAACTAGGGATGTGAATCCCGACATCGCTGTAAAGGTCGAGGGCAATCAGATTGTCCTGGAAAGACCTACAGACTCTAAAAGACATAAGTCATTGCACGGATTGTACCGTTCCTTGGTCAACAATATGGTGATCGGTGTATCAGAAGGATACAAAAAGGAACTGGAATTGGTCGGTGTAGGTTACAAGGCGTCTAACCAAGGACAAGTTTTAGAACTTTCTTTAGGTTATTCTCACAACATTTTCTTTGCATTACCGGATTCAATTGCTTTGAAAACCGAAACCCCAAAAGGAAAGAATCCTTTGGTTACTTTGGAAGGTATTGATAAAGAATTGATCGGTCAAGTTGCCGCCAAAATCAAATCACTTCGTAAAGTGGAGCCTTACAAAGGTAAAGGTGTTCGTTTTGTTGGTGAAATTGTTAGACGTAAAGCTGGTAAAACTGCTGGTAAAAAATAAGAGAAATGGCTTTTAACAAGAATCTAAGAAGACTAAGAATCAAGAAAAGTATCCGAAGAAAAATCTCCGGAACTGATTCTAGACCTCGTTTGTCAGTATTTAAAAGCAATACTGGTATATATGCACAGTTGGTGGATGACCTTAAAGGACATACCCTTGCCCATGCTTCCTCTAAAGAACTTGGATCAGTAAAAAACAGTACTGTAACAGTATCCAAGGAGGTTGGTAAAAAACTTGCTGAAAGAGCGGTTGCTAAAGGTGTTTCTGAAGTTGTCTTCGACAGAAGTGGATACATTTATCATGGTAATGTTAAAGCTCTTGCCGAAGGCGCAAGGGAAGGTGGCCTTAAATTTTAAAAGATATTATGTCTCAGTTAAGAAGAAAACCCATTAGGGCAACAGATACAGAATTAAAGGAGAAAGTAGTAGCTATCAACCGTGTTGCTAAAGTAGTAAAAGGTGGTAGAAGATTCTCTTTCTCTGCTATTGTGGTTGTCGGTGACGGCAACGGCGTTGTAGGTTATGGCTTGGGTAAAGCCAACGAAGTAACTGATGCCATTACCAAAGGTATCGAAGATGCTAAGAAAAATTTGGTAAGGGTACCTGTTCTGAAGGGAACCATACCCCATGATCAACTTGGAAAATACGGTGGAGGATTTGTCCTTATCAAGCCTGCGGCTCCTGGTACGGGCGTTATTGCAGGTGGTGCAATGCGTGCCGTTTTGGAAAGTGCTGGCGTAACTGACGTTTTGGCTAAATCCAAAGGTTCTTCTAATCCCCACAATGTGGTTAAGGCGACAATAGATGCGCTTATTCAATTAAGAGATGCGGTCGCTGTTAGCCAACAAAGAGGTGTAAAAATGTCAAAAGTTTTTAACGGATAAGAAGATGGCTAAGATCAAAATAACTCAGGTTAAAAGCACAATCAAGAGACCTAAGGATCAAAAAGCAACTATCATTGCTTTAGGATTGGGTAAAATCAACAGAACAGTGGAGGTTGAGAACAACCCTGCTATCGCTGGTATGGTAAGAAAAGTAAGTCACCTTGTAAAAGTGGAGGAAGCTTAATTATGAAATTACATACACTTAAACCTGCAGAAGGTTCGGTAAAATCCAGAAAAAGAGTCGGAAGGGGCCAAGGCTCAGGTAGAGGTGGTACTTCTACCAGAGGCCATAAAGGTGCCAAATCCAGATCTGGTTACAAGACAAAGCTTGGATTTGAAGGTGGCCAGATGCCACTTCAAAGAAGAGTACCTAAGTTTGGGTTCAAAAGCTTGAACAAAGTAATTAACAAACCTATCAACTTGAATGTACTTCAAGAATTGGCTGCTCAGCATAACTTGGACACTATTTCTGTAGAAACTTTAGTGGCTCACGGATTAGTTTCTAAGAATGATGTTGTAAAAGTCTTGGGTAGTGGCGAACTTACAGCCAAATTAAATGTAAGTGCTCACTCTTTCTCTGCTTCCGCTGTTGAAGCTATCGAAATAGTAGGCGGAACAGTAAACAAGCTTTAATTAGATGAAAAAGTTTATCTCAACAGTTAAGAATATCTTTTCTATTGAAGATTTGAGGATCCGGATCCTGAATACAATCGGTTTTCTGGTTGTATTCAGACTAGGGTCTTTTATCGTACTACCTGGAGTAGATCCTTCAAAATTGGGTGACGCTCCAGAGGGTATCTTTGGTTTGATTGACACTTTCCTTGGTGGGGCATTTAGTAATGCTTCCATTTTTGGTTTGGGAATCATGCCATATATATCTGCATCCATTGTGCTGCAGCTATTAACTGTTGGTGTACCATACTTTCAGAAGTTGCAAAAGGAAGGTGAGTCCGGAAGAAAAAGGATCAATCAGATTACCAGAGTACTTACTATTGCCATTACTGTTGCACAAGGTATAGGCTATATAACTGCCACGATCCTTCCGACCGGAGCTGTTATGGTGAGTACCTCCTTATTTATGTTCAGCTCATTGGTATTGCTGTCCGCAGGTACCATGTTCTGTATGTGGTTAGGTGAGAAAATTACTGAAAAGGGCATAGGAAATGGTATTTCCATGTTGATTATGATTGGTATTATTTCCCGATTCCCAGGTGCCATTATTGCAGAAGTACTTTCTAAAGGAACTTCAGGAATGTTGTTGTTGCTTCTTGAAGCGGCTGTGTTGTTCTTCGTAGTATTGGGAACTGTAGCATTGACAGAAGCAACTAGGAGAATCCCAGTGCAGTATGCTAAGCAGGTTGTTGGTGGAAAAGTTTATGGTGGACAAAGACAGTATATTCCTATCAAGGTTAATGCATCAGGGGTAATGCCCATCATCTTTGCCCAATCATTGATGTTCCTTCCGGCCCTTATTGCTCAGATTTGGTCTGCTGAAAATGACATTGCCAATTACATTGGCAGTACGTTCAGTGATTTTACTTCTTGGCAGTATAATTTGGTGTTTGCTATAATGATTATCCTTTTCACCTTCTTCTACACTGCGATTACGGTGAATCCAGAGCAGATTGCGGAAGACTTGAAGAGAAATGGTGGTTTTGTTCCAGGTATTAAGCCAGGGGCGCCTACCTCTGATTTCATTGACAATATCATTTCCAGAATCACATTGCCTGGGTCCATTCTATTATCAGTTGTCGCGATTATGCCAGCTTTTGCTATTCTAGCAGGTGTTGGTGGTGAATTTGCTCAATTCTATGGAGGAACCTCTTTGTTGATTATGGTTGGGGTAATTATGGATACCCTAAGACAAATTGAAAGTTACTTATTAATGAGACATTACGAAGGAATGATGAAGAGTGGTAACATGAAAAATAATCCTTCGAACTACGCAGCCGCAATATGATTCATTACAAGACTTCCGAGGAAGTCCAGATAATCAAAGAAGGCGCTCAAATATTAGGTAAAGCTCACGGAGAAGTAGCAAAATATGTTAAGGAAGGAGTAAAGACTTCCTTTCTGGACAAAATAGCAGAAGAGTACATCAGGGATAATCAGGGTGTACCTTCCTTTAAAGGTTACAATGGTTTTCCAGCATCTCTATGCATTTCAGTAAATGAAGTGGTGGTGCATGGGTTTCCAAGTGATTATGTTTTGAAAGATGGCGATATAATCTCAATTGATTGTGGAGTCTTTCACCAAGGTTTTCATAGCGATTCCGCTTATACTTACCCTGTCGGTGAAGTCTCCCCCCAAGTATTGTCATTGCTTAAAGCAACTCAGGCCTCTCTTTACTTAGGTATTGAAAAGGCTGTTTCGGGTAACCGTATCGGTGACATAGGTCATGCGATTCAAAAATTTGTAGAAGCTAAGGGTTATACCGTTGTTCGCGAACTCGTTGGGCATGGTTTAGGCCGTAACCTTCACGAAGGACCAGAAGTACCTAACTACGGTAAAAAAGGCAGTGGCCCTTTGATGAAAGAAGGTTTGGTCATTGCGATTGAGCCCATGGTTAATCTTGGTACCCGAAATATTGTTCAGGAAAGAGATGGTTGGACTATCCGTACAGCGGATAGAAAACCGTCTGCGCATTATGAGCATACCGTAGCCATCTTTGAGGACAGAACCGAGATATTGACTACGCACCAGTATATAGAAGAAAATTATAAATTCTAAATATGGCAAAGCAGACATCTATTGAACAGGATGGTACGATTATAGAAGCATTGTCCAATGCAATGTTTAAAGTGGAACTTGAAAATGGGCATCAACTGATAGCGCATATTTCGGGTAAAATGAGAATGAATTACATTAAGATCCTTCCTGGTGACAAAGTAAAGCTTGAACTGTCACCTTACGATCTGACAAAAGGTAGAATCGTTTACAGGTATAAATAAAATGTCATGAAAGTTAAGGCATCAATCAAAAAGAGAAGTGCTGACTGTAAAGTAATCAGGAGAAAAGGTAAGCTTTACGTCATCAATAAAAAGAATCCTAAGTTTAAACAAAGACAAGGTTAATCATTATGGCAAGAATTGCAGGTGTTGACATACCAGACAACAAACGTGGTGAAATCGGCCTTACCTATATTTTCGGTATTGGTAAAAGCTCTGCCAGAGCTATTCTGGAAAAGGCTGAAATTTCTTACGACAAAAAGGTAGGTGAGTGGAATGACGAAGAGTCTACCGCTATCCGTAACATTATTGCTGCGGAGTACAGAACAGAAGGAGCACTGAAATCAGAAATTCAGTTGAACATCAAAAGATTGATGGATATCGGTTGTTATAGAGGTTTGAGACATAGAAAAGGTCTTCCTGTAAGAGGTCAGAAAACCAAAAACAACGCAAGAACTAGAAAAGGTAAGAGAAAGACTGTTGCTAACAAGAAGAAAGCAACCAAATAAATCTTGAATTAGATTATGGCTCAGAAAAGAAACGATAAAGCTAAGGGTAAAAAAAGAGTAGTTAAAGTTGAAGCAGTAGGCCAAGCCCACATTAAGGCTTCTTTTAACAATATTATCATCTCTATTACCAATAATTCTGGTCAGGTGATTTCTTGGGCTTCTGCCGGTAAAATGGGTTTCAGAGGTTCAAAGAAAAATACACCTTATGCTGCACAAATGGCTGCTCAAAACTGCGGTCAAGTAGCTTATGATTTAGGATTGAGAAAAATTGAGGTTTTTGTAAAAGGTCCAGGTGCAGGTCGTGAGTCTGCCATCAGAACTTTACAAAATGTAGGTCTGGATGTAACTACCATCGTTGATGTGACTCCACTTCCACATAATGGTTGTCGTCCACCAAAACGTAGAAGAGTTTAATTTCTTAAAGAAGATATAGAATGGCAAGATATACAGGTCCAAAGGCTAAAATCGCCAGAAGATTCGGTGAGCCTATCGAAGGATACAGCAAAGCTCTCCAAAAGAAAAATTACCCTCCAGGACAGCATGGAAGGGGTAGAAGAAAAAAGCAATCTGAATATGCTATTCAGCTTGCTGAAAAGCAAAAAGCCAAATACATCTACGGTGTATTGGAAAGACAGTTTGCTAAGATGTTTGACATCGCTTCAAGAAAACAAGGAATCACAGGTGAGAACCTGCTTCAATTGTTGGAATCAAGATTAGATAACACCGTGTACAGATTGGGAATCGCCCCAACAAGGAGAGGGGCCAGACAGTTGGTTTCGCACAAGCATATCCTTGTAAATGGAGAAGTAGTTAATATCCCATCATACAACATGAAGCCTGGTGATGTTGTAAGTGTCAGAGAGCGTTCCAAGTCTTTGGAAGCTATCACTTCCAGTTTAGCAGGTAAAAGTAACCGTTATCCTTGGTTAGAGTGGGATAACGCCTCTTTAGCAGGTAAGTTTGTATCAGTTCCTACAAGGGATGACATTCCTGAGAATATTAAGGAGCAACTGATTGTAGAACTTTACTCTAAATAATAAACTATCAGACTTAAATAGAACTATAGATATGTCCATATTAGCGTTTCAAATGCCCGAGAAAGTGGTGATGGAAAAAGCCGACGATTTCCACGGCTTATTTACCTTCAAGCCACTTGAAAAGGGCTATGGGGTTACTATAGGTAATGCCTTGAGGAGAATCTTGTTGTCCTCCCTTGAAGGGTATGCCATCACTTCCGTGAAACTTCCAGGAGTAGTCCATGAATTTTCCACCATCGAGGGTGTTGTTGAAGACGTGACTGATATCATTCTTAACCTAAAGCAGGTTAGACTCAAAAAGTTGCATGATTCCATAGATGGAAAAATCACAGTTGAGGTTAAAAATCAGTCTGTATTCACTGCTGGAGATATCGCCAAGTTCACCTCTTCCTATGAGGTGTTGAATCCAGATTTGGTTATCTGCCATTTGGATGAGACGAAAAGTTTTGAAATTGAATTGACAGTTGAAAAAGGCAGAGGATATCTTCCCGCAGAAGAGTCTAAACCTAAGGAGCAGGTATTTGGCGTGATTCCAATTGATGCAATCTTTACACCTATCAAAAATGTAAAGTATAGCGTTGAAAATACCAGGGTTGAACAGAAAACTGACTTCGAAAAACTTATCATTGAAGTAACTACAGATGGTTCAATTCACCCAGAGAAAGCGCTTCAGGAATCTGCAAAAATCCTGATTCAACACTTTATGCTGTTCTCTGATCAAACTATGGTATTGGATACCGGAGGAGTTTCTGAACCAGAACCAATTGATGAGGAGTTCTTGCACATGAGAAAGTTATTGAAAACTCCATTAGGAGACCTTGATCTTTCTGTGCGGGCATTTAACTGTTTGAAAGCTGCTGATGTGAAGACTTTGGGTGATTTGGCCAAGTTGGAAATTTCTGATATGATGAAATTTAGAAATTTCGGTAAAAAATCCCTTGCTGAACTGGAGCAGTTGATCCAAGAAAAAGGCCTAACCTTCGGAATGGATTTGTCTAAGTATAAACTTGATGAAGAATAAATAAAATGAGACACGGTAAGAAATTCAATCACCTTGGCAGGACAGCCAGTCACAGGAAAGCCATGCTTTCTAATATGGCTACTTCCCTGATTCTTCACAAGCGTATTTCCACTACGCTTGCCAAGGCCAAGGAGCTAAAAAAATACGTAGAGCCTCTGATTACCAGAGCTAAAGAAGATACCACTCACAATAGAAGGGTTGCTTTCTCTTATTTGCAAAATAAAGAGGGTATCAAAGCCTTGTTTGGTGAAGTAGTAGAAAAGGTTGGTAGTAGAGCAGGTGGATATACAAGAATTATCAAAACTGGATTCCGTCTAGGTGATAATGCTGAAATGTGTATCATTGAATTGGTAGATTTCAATGAATTGATGTTGAAAGATGCCAAGCCAGCCAAGAAGACCACCAGAAGAAGCAGACGTGGTACTGGTGCTGCTAAGGCGGCAGAAGATGCACAGGAAACCCCTGAAGCAAAAACTGATGAGGCTCCTGAAGCTGAAGACAAAAAAGAAGAAAAATCCGGCGAATAATACATGTTGGAGGTTTCAAAATATAAGGGGATTGAACGTTGGTTCAATCCCTTTTTTTATATCCTTTCCATTTTAACACAGGTAAAATTCCAAAATTCCTTAACTTTGGCAAGTCCATTTTAATAACATGAACAAACAAAAAGCTACACTCCTTCTTGCTGATGGTACCATGTTTAAAGGTACTTTAATTGGAAGTCCAGGTACCAATGGTGGTGAAATATGTTTCAATACAGGTATGACCGGTTATCAGGAAATTTATACTGACCCTTCCTATACTGGTCAGATTGTCGTGACCACCACCTCACATATTGGAAACTACGGCGTCATTGATACTGAAGTTGAATCAGATCATCCTACTATTGCCGGTATTGTGGTGAATAGTTTTTCCGAAATTTTCAGTAGGTTAGATGCAAGTGGCTCCTTACAGGACTATTTGGTGAAATATGAGATAACAGGAATTGCTGATATCGATACGAGGAAATTGGTAAGACACATACGGTCCAAAGGAGCCATGAATGCCATCATTAGTTCCGAATATGAAGATGATCTTGCTGGTCTTAAGGCCCAATTGAATCTGGTGCCTGACATGAATGGTTTGGAGCTGTCTTCTCAAGTTTGCACCAAAGAACCCTTTTATTTTGGCGATGAAGATGCTCCATATAAGGTGGCCTGTCTGGATTTTGGGATTAAGCTAAATATTCTCAGGAACCTGGCCGATAGAGGCGTTTACTGTAAAGTTTTTCCCGCTAAAACTTCCTTATCTGAGATGGAAGCCTGGAACCCGGATGGTTACTTTTTGTCCAATGGCCCAGGTGACCCAGCTGTAATGGATTATGCAGTGAAGACTACCAAAGATATTTTGGCTACTGATAAACCAGTATTTGGAATTTGTCTGGGACACCAAATTTTGGCTGAATCCTGTGGTGTTTCTACCTATAAAATGCACCATGGTCATAGAGGCCTAAATCACCCAATCAAAAATATCCTCACCGGAAAAAGTGAAATCACTTCCCAAAATCATGGATTTGTCGTGAAAAGGGAAGATGTAGAAATTAGTGATACCGTAGAAATCACACATGTTCATTTAAATGATAATACGGTTGCAGGGATCCGATTGAAAAATAAACCTGCTTTCTCCGTACAATACCATCCTGAGTCCTCACCAGGGCCTCATGATTCAAGGTATTTATTCGATGATTTTGTATCTTTGATGAAGAATAAATAATACTCTTAAACCTTTAAAACTATGACTTTGATTCAATCTATTCACGCTAGACAAATTTTAGACTCCAGAGGTAATCCAACTATTGAGGTAGATGTGGTTACCGAAAATGGTGCTTTTGGAAGAGCTGCAGTACCCAGTGGGGCTTCTACAGGGGTTAATGAGGCAGTAGAACTTCGCGATGGCGATAAATCCAAATACCTTGGTAAAGGAGTTCTGAAAGCTGTTTCCAATGTGAATGATGTCATTGCCCCTGAGTTATTGGGCATGGATATTTTTGAACAGAATACCATTGATCAGATTATGATCGATCTGGATGGTACACCTAATAAAAGTAAACTGGGTGCAAACGCCATTTTGGGTGTTTCCCTTGCCGTGGCCAAAGCTGCAGCTATGGAAGCAGGTCAACCCCTATACCGATATGTAGGAGGCGTCAACGCCAATACCCTTCCTGTTCCTATGATGAACATCATCAATGGGGGGGCTCACTCCGATGCGCCCATTGCCTTTCAGGAATTTATGGTAAGACCTGTAGGTGCAGCTAATTTCTCCGAAGCGATCCGAATGGGTTGTGAAATTTTCCACCACCTCAAAAAAATCCTTCACGATAAAAACCTAAGCACTGCAGTAGGTGATGAGGGTGGTTTTGCCCCCAACTTTTCTGGAGGAACTGAAGAAGCTTTGGCCTGTATTTTGGATGCCATCAAAAACGCAGGCTATAAAGCTGGTGATGAAGTGACCATTGCTTTGGATTGTGCAGCTTCTGAGTTTTTCAAGGACGGGAAATATGATTATAGCAAATTTGAAGGTCCATCCGGTAAAGTAAGAACTAGGGAAGAACAAGTAGCTTATTTGGCCGAGTTGACCGAAAAATATCCAATTGATTCTATAGAAGATGGTTGCGCAGAAGAAGATTGGGAGGGTTGGGCCATGTTGACATCCAAGATTGGTACCAAAATCCAGTTGGTAGGTGATGACCTTTTGGTGACCAATGTGAAGTTTTTGGAAAGAGGTATCAAAGAAAAGTCTGCTAACTCCATCCTGATCAAAGTGAATCAGATCGGAACTTTGACAGAAACGCTAAATGCTATTGCTATGGCGCACAAAGCAGGTTGGACCTGTGTGATGTCGCACAGATCCGGTGAAACAGAAGATTCCACCATTGCTGACCTAGCTGTAGCTACCAATTGCGGTCAAATCAAAACAGGTTCTGCTTCAAGATCTGATAGAATGGCGAAATACAACCAATTGTTGAGAATTGAAGAGCAATTGGGAGATGCGGCGGTGTTTCCTCAGAAGAAATAATTTGCGTTAAACCAAACCAATGGGCCTTGGTTGGTTGCTTCTACAACGAAGGAGATCAAGCAAATGGCATTGGCAAATATTAATTGTCCTTAGGGATACCAAAGACGGTCAGCACTGACCGTCTTTTTTTTGGCTATGCATATTTAAGATTCCATTTAATAAAATGGAGATTTTTAACCACTAAGCACACTAAGCGCATAACCTGTCCCGAGCATCGGGAAAGCAGCTGGCGCTGTTGCCCTGCACAGCCATCAAAAGAAACCACAAATTACTCGAATTACACAAATTCTTATAGAGTTGGAAATAGTAAAATATCTTGAGGCCTTTAGCTTATCCAGGCAGCAAGAGGAAAAAAATTAGGCGCAAGGCTTTTGAATTTCCACGAACCTCAATAGCCATGTCATCTGTAGTTTACGAGAAACAGCCCAGAAAGGGCTTCCTGACGGCAAAGGAAAGGCTGAGCCATGATTAGCCCTGTCCAGTTCGAAATTTGTGGAAATTAGCAAGTCCCGCGCTAATTATCTTTATCCGCAAGGAACGCAAAGGTAGGAATGGTAATGAAGAATGGGTAGGATAATTAAGAGCCAAGTAAAAGACTTGTCCCGAAGAATTTCGGGAGGCAAAAGTAAAAAGGGGTTACGAGCTTGTCTTTAGGACCGTCATCTTTAGAATTCAACATCTAGGAAAATGTTCAGAAAATGAAATGACATTCATTGAAGCTTCGTCCCTCTCTATCGCAGAGGGAAATTTGTGAGAGAGATTTTTTTAACCACATTAGAGAACATAGCACACATAGCTTTTCCTGTATCTACCGTCTGATTTTAATTTTCCTTTGCTGCTTTGGTAAAGCAAAGGCCTCAAGAAACCCCAGGACTTCAAAAGCCTAAAGAATTTTTATCCACTGAGGAGAGCCCCATGCTTTGACCTAGGCTAAGTTTTCATAAATTACAATACCCTAACAAAGGGACAAAAGACAGAACTTGCTTTGGGAGAATTCGACATCGTTATCATAGGAGCAGGGCCTGCAGGCACTACGGCTGCCTGGCATCTGGCAGAAAGTGGGCTCAAGATTGCACTTTTGGATAAAAAAAGGTTTCCCAGAGACAAGGTTTGCGGGGATGCTTTGAGTGGCAATACCATTTTTGAGTTGAAGAAACTGGAGGAAAAAGGGTTGAATCTTTCTTTTTTTGAGGAGGCTGTAAAGGCTTATCCAGTGGATGGATTAAGTTTCTTTTCTCCCAAGGGTATTTGATTGGGTAGTGCATAGGGCCAATTCCAATCCAAAAATCTGGAAATTGATCAACAGGATGGTTTGGAATCCGACTGAAAGAAAGGAGCTGTACAGTCCTTTGTTTTATTTGAAACTTTTCAGGGAAAGCTAATAAAAGCCTATACAGAAAGGATTGAATAGATGTTTCTTTGTACAAACTACCAGGTACTATGTACCAAGTACCAAGTGCTGATCAATGGCGTGGACAAGATACATTAGTCCAAGTGTTTGTGCCCGTAATAACTTTTTAACCGTGGCATAATAATTCTAATGTATACTCAGGAGTTAACTTTTTATATTATTACCTCAATCTTGCCTTAAACAGGACTTCATAATCCCTTTCTGTATCATTTCTATTGGGGGAAATCCATAAGTTGCCTTCCTGGTCTACAAATTCAATCCTCCCCAGGTTGTCAGGTATTTCTACTGGGTTAAGGCTTCCATCTTCCGCAACCAAGGCCCATTCTGCCTTGTTTTTCCGCCCAACAGCATTAAACATCTCCTGGAAATCATCAATACCTTCGGTAGCGAGTTGGTACTCCTCGTCCGAAAGACCTTTGGAGTAACCGACCAATAATTGACCATTTACCCAATAAAGATGGTTGATGGCCCCATAGGCAAACTCACGGGTATCAAAACTGATAACATCCCTATCAACTGATTTAAGATCCTTTCCTTTCATTAATTGAAAGTTGTCTATTTGAAGCTGGATTTCTTTGGAAGGAGTATTCAGATCTTCCCAGGTGTAGTAAAAAAGCTTAGATTCATTTTTGAAACCAATATAAAGCCCCTCTTTAGTGGTTCTGAGTACCGGAATGGTATTGGTGACAGGGAAAATTTCCGAAGTATTGAACCTTGAATTCTCCGAAAAGGGGATAATCGCAGAATAGGTACCACTGTTGAGGTCTATGGCCTCCAATTTGGTGCCTTCAACAGATTCATAGAAACCTGAACCTTCGCTATTTCTTCCACCCAATAATGCAACAGCATACTCTGGGTTTTTAAACTGAAAAACATCAGCGTTGAGGATGATGAAATTCATAGCGGGGTTGAAATCAGGCTTAAACTGTTCTCTCAAATTACCGCTAAAGTCAAAAATGGAAAGTCCTTTAACCCCTAAAAGGGCTATTTCCTCATTATTTCTGAATTGTGGTCTACCCATCAGGTTTGGACCAATGCTTTCGGGTTGATCTCCGGTTTTCTGGAGCGTTTGAATGACCTGTCCTTCGTGGTCGATGAGAATTATTTCTGACCTTTGATGATCCATGGCCAGAAATTTTTGCCCATTCGGACTGATATGGGACCAGGAAAGCAAACCAATATAATCTACCACCAAGGAATCGATGATCTCAAGTTCAAAGGCGCCTTCTGTAAGCCTTTGGTTTTGATTACTTTCTTGTCTCCCACATGCCCATAGCATTGAAAGGAGGGCATAAAGGCCAATTTTCGAACACTTTTTCATAAACAATTTTACTTTTTCTTGCTCAATTTAAACAGATGGGCTGCATATTTTTTGTTTTCCTCCAGTTCCTCAGAAAGCATGATACTCTCATCATCCAGTGCAATCACTTCATATTCTTTTTTGGTGGAAACTACCTCGGCCGATGATTTTCGAATTTTTATTTCCACAAATATCCTCCCGTTTTTTTCAAAAATATCTGTTTCCGGATCTACCTGGATCAGGGAAAGATTTTCCGCAATGGTGTATTTGGCGCCAAATGCATTTCTATTGATGACCATGCGGGATGCACTTCTCAGGTCGTTGTCGACAAAAGCCTGCTTGACAGTGATCAGGTCCATTTGTACATCAGGATGCCTATATAAAACCGCATGGTAGCTGACCAAACGGCCAAATACGCCTGCATCATCAGGCAACTTGTTTTCAATCCAGACATGAGTGGCTCCACGGATGGCCGCTTCTTCTAAGAGCTTTTTCTTGGCCCTGTTGTTCAACGCATTCATTGCTGAGAATATGGTGACACCCCTGGCTTTGGAGTAAGCATCGCCGATTTCTATAAAACCTTTGGTTTCAGAATGATCTCTTAATTGCTGTATATCGGATGCACTTGTAAACCCTTTGATGGGCTTTGTTCCGATTAATTGACCAAATGAAAGAGAAGTAGTTCCTAAATGAAAAATCATTAAAAGGAAAAAAGCAGTACTTAATTTTGATTTCATTATAAAATTAGTTTTTTCAAAACTAAGGGATTCATGGTTCGAAAACAATAGGTTTAGGTTAATTTTCGGTTAATTGATTTATAAAAATTCACCGTAAACTCCCATTACCTCAACCTGCTTTGCATCTCTCCCAGTCCCTTGGGTGACTTTTACCAACTGTCTTTTATCAGTTACTACAAAATCTGAAGAGAATTTTTCCAATACTAAAACGGCATCCGTCTGATATTCTGAACACAAATCATCTATTTGTGCCCAAGTCAAAGGGCTGGGGAATGTTTGTGAAAACAACCCTCCACGAAGCCTTTCCCTAGATCGGATTACCTCATATCTTGGAGATTGGTTGAGTTCTTGTTGAACAGTGGTAAGGGTGGCCTCTGCGGCATTTCTAACTTCAAAAGGTGCTTCTCCGGTTAATATTCCCTGAATGATGGCTACTCCCTCATTTGAAGGAGCTGTCCTATCTACCAAAAGTAAACGTTGAATATGGTTGGGCACAGTAATTTCTGCCGAAGCCATTCGGTTCATAGTTACACTTTTGGAACATGAGCCAAGGTAAATAGAGAAGAAAATGCCAATCAATGAAATTCTTACACTACCCATAAATAGCGTTGTTTTGTCGGTAAAAGTGGTGAAAATTTCCCCATAAAAAAAAGAGGTTCCTGCATGGCAGAAACCTCTATATGTCAACTTACCCTATTAAATTCCCTTCATCGTCCCATACAGCCACTATGCCTCTTTCTTCTGGTTTGAGATAGCGTGCCATGTATTCTGCGGGGTATTCAAATCCATGTTTTTTCATGACCTCATCAGGTACCCCATCCCAAACATTGGGTGTATTGCCTTTATATCCGATGTATTTAAATCCAATTTCTGAAGTAAAATAACCGGTGCAGGTAAGGTTTCTTAATGTATTAAAGAACCTTACTGCTCCTCCTAGTGCTTTAGGGGCTTTGTCCGGCCAAGCGATCAGGTCGATCACTTCCATTCTTTCTTTTTCAGATAAGTTCAGGAATTTTTTTCCGTAGGTATCATCACTGTAATTGTCCAGCCACATTAATCCTCCTCTCATAGGGGTTTGGAAGGAGGGCTGGTCTTTCATCATGAATTCTATGAAGTCAGGAACGCCAGCTTCAGTAGCACTTTCGGAATCATCTCCAGCTGGCAATATGATGTCTACCAGGACATCGAGTTTTTTTCTTTCTTCCTCGGTGAAAAAGGTTTCCGACAACAGCTGCTGATCTCTTTGGATTTCTTCTGCAGTTCTACCTCCAGGCGTGCCACCGCTGATTCTAGGACTGTAATCTTCTACCTTGTCAGCTGGATTACATTGAGTCAGTAATAGGCCTGTGGCCAAGGAACCTGTAAAAAGGAGTTTTAAATTTTCTCTTCTGTTCATCTTTCCAGGTTTTAAATGTTTTTCTTTTTCAATTCAGATACGATGTAGTCGGAAGTCCTCCATGCCAGGGCCATAATGGTCCAAGTAGGGTTTTTGTCTGCCTGGGATACAAATGGTCCAGCATCTACCACAAATAGATTTTTGCAGTCATGCGCCTGGCAATTGCTATTAAGAACAGATGTGTTAGGATTATTGCCCATACGGGTAGTTCCCACTTCGTGAATGATCCGACCGGGAGCTGCCAGTCCATACATGGTATCAGGGCCTGGTTTGTTACCCAATAGAATGGCCCCCGCATCTGTGAGAATTTCTTCAAAAGTATCCTGCATGTGCTTGGCCTGTTTGATTTCCTGATCTGTCCATTTATAATGGAATTTCAGTACCGGAATGCCATATTTGTCCACCACATTGTTGTCAATCTCGCAATAATTGCTGTATTGCGGGATACTTTCCCCTCTACCTGACATCCCTAAGGTAGTTCCATATAGTCTTTTGATGTCCTTTTTCAAACCTTCTCCGTAACCTCCATTGGGAGAAGGATTACCAAATTCATCTTTGAGGTATTTGCGCATGGTATCCATGGCAAAGCCTGTACCATAGGAAGGCATGGCCATTCCTCCCCAATATTCAATATGGTATCCACGGGCAAAATCAAGGTTTTTGTTATCCAGCCACCATGGGGTATATACGTGCATTCCGCCTACACCGTCTTCGTTATACCGATCTCTGTCGACCAGATCCGGTAAAATCCCCATCCTATCTGCTCCCGTAGAATCATGCAGGTACCTGCCTACCATTCCACTGCTATTGCCTACCCCATTGGGATGGGATTTGGATTTGGAGTTCATCATGATCCTGGCAGATTCGCAGGCCGATGCACCTAAGACCACTACCCTGGATCTTAACTTGTATTCTTTCATATCCACGGTGTTGATATAGGATACGCCCGTAGCATTTCCTGAATCATCCGTAGTTACTGCTCTCACCATGGCATGGGTATAAAGGTCTACCTTACCTTTGGCCATGGCCGGTTTGATCAATACAGTTCCTGATGAAAAGTCAGCATAAGCCTGACAAGCCCGGTTGCATTGGTTACAGAAAAAACAGACACCACGCTCATTGTTAATAGGCCTGGTAAGCATGGACAAGCGTGAAGGAATTATGGGAACGTTAGCCTTTTTTGCCCCTTTCATGGCGTAAAGCTCGTGGAGCCTAGGTTTCAGTGGAGGGAGGAAAAAACCATCTGGCTCATTATAAATGCCTTCTTTGGAGCCAAATACCCCGATCAATTTATCAACCTTGTCGTAATAGGATTTGAGGTCCTCATAGCCAATAGGCCAATCGTCCCCCATTCCGTCTATACTTTTTCTTTTGAAATCATTAGGGCCAAATCTTAGAGAAATTCGCCCCCAGTGGTTGGTTCTACCGCCTACCATCCTAGATCTGAACCAATCAAAGGAAGTGCCTTCCCCTCTGGTATATGGCTCGCCTTCAATGTCCCATCCGCCTATGGCTTGGTCAAAGTCTCCAAAAGGACGGATTCGGGTACCAGCACCCCTTCTTGGAGATTCCCATGGTGGTCTGAGCTGGGTGCGGTCTTCTTCTTTCGCTGGGTCAAAATCCCTTCCTGCCTCCAATACTGCAACAGCCAATCCTGCTTCTGAAAGAATCTTGGAAGCCATGCCCCCACCGGCACCGGAGCCTACTATGATCACATCATATACCTCTCCGGTAGATTTGATTTCAAAACTCATGTTTTATAAAATTTTTACGATTGTATTACAAGTTTGTAAAAAAAATCAAATATTCAAATTTCAGCTTATTTATTGTTAAGCACCTGCAGCAGATGGTATTGAAAATGTCAAATACTGCGATGAAATTAGAGGGGAAACAAACACCTTTACCGTAGGTATCTGAGGGAATAGCCCTTTATAGATAATTTTCCAGGTGAGGCCAGATGGTCTTAAAAACAATCTGATGCCCTGCTTCTGTTGGATGGATGCCATCTGGAAGGTTCAATTCAGCATCTCCCGCTACCCCTTCCAATAAAAAAGGGATCAGATGTACTTTTTCTTCTTTAGCTACCTCAGGGTACATTTTCTCAAAAGTAGCCGTATACGCTTGTCCCATATTGGGCGGTATCTGCATGCCGGCCAAGATGATGACAGTATCAGGAAACCGTTCTCTTACTTTCTGGATCATGGCCTTCAGATTCTTTTTGGTTTCATCCAAACTGATCCCTCTTAATCCATCATTGGCTCCTAATTCCAAAATAAAAATAGCAGGCTCTTCCTCAAGAAACCAATCCAGTCTACTTAATCCACTGGCAGTGGTTTCTCCGCTCAGTCCCGCATTGACGACCCGATATTCCAAATTTAAACTATCGATTTTGGTAGCGACCAGTCCTGGAAAGGCATCTTCTTCCTCAATGCCATAGCCAGCAGTGAGACTATTGCCAAAAAATAGAATGAGTTTTTTTTGCTCGGCTTCCTCTTGTGTAATTGGACTTTCTATTGAAGTGCTTTTCTCTTCTTTAGGTGCCGAGCAAGAAAGAAATCCAATTAATAAAAGGAAAAGAAGCAAGTTTTTAAGGTTCATTGACTTCATGGGATAAATGCTGAATGTATAACTTGTAGGAATATGCATTGGTTTCTAAAATATTGGCCATTAATCAAATTATTGAGGACCGTTTAATTTACAAATTATCTTTTTTCCAAAGCCTTAATTTGACTGGAGTTTTGATTTATTTCCAACGGAATAAACCTTTTTCCCGTTTCATATTGTTAAATTTCCGAACTCCTAAACACTTTCCTTTTACATGAGCATTTTGAGCGTGAAGAATGTTTCCAAAACCTATCAGAGTGGAAGCAGAAAATTAACCGTACTGGATCAAATCAATTTCGATATACAAGCCGGAGAGAGTATTGCCATTGTTGGCCCTTCTGGCAGTGGAAAGACAACTTTGTTGGGGTTATGTGCGGGACTGGATTCTGCTACAGAAGGATCTGTAGTCCTTCAGGGCAATGCCTTTGAAAAATTGAATGAAGACCAGAGGGCTGCGGTAAGAAATCAATATGTTGGATTCATTTTTCAGAATTTTCAGCTTTTGCCGACCCTTACTGCCTTGGAGAATGTGATGGTTCCTCTAGAGCTCAAAAGGCGAAAAGATGCCAAAGAGAAAGCGAAAACACTATTAGAAAAAGTGGGTTTGGGGGATAGGATGACCCACTATCCCACACAATTGTCGGGAGGGGAACAGCAAAGGGTTTCCATTGCCAGGGCCTTTGCCAATGAACCTAAGATTCTTTTTGCAGATGAACCTACTGGTAATCTGGATACGGAGACGGGAGACATGATAGAGGATCTGATTTTTGATTTAAATAAGGAGCAGGGGACAACCTTGGTGCTTGTTACACACGACCCTGAGCTGGCGAAAAGGACCAATAGAATTATCCGCATCAAAGGCGGAAAAATACAGGAGGATAAACATGGTTGATTTTTCATGGATCATAAAAATGGCGTTACGGGATTTTAGAAAGAATTTCTCGCGCCTATTATTATTTGTGTCTTCCATGGTGGTAGGGATTGCGGCCTTGGTGGGTATTAGTTCTTTTGGGGAAAATTTGAAAAAGGACATTGATCAGCAGTCCAAGGAGTTGCTAGGAGCGGATTTGGTACTCAGCAAAAGCAGTCCAATAGGGGTCCAAGGACCGGATACTTTGGCCTTGAATATAGCCAATGAAGTCAATTTTGCCAGTATGGTGGTTTTTCCGGAATCGGGAGAAAGCCGCTTGACTCAGGTCAGGGCTTTGGAAGGGGATTTCCCTTTTTATGGAAAGCTGGAAACAGTTCCCGAATCGGCTGAAAGTACTTTCCGACAGGGAGGTAGAAAGGCTTTGGTGGAAAAAATTCTTATGGCCCAATTCAATGCAGTCGTTGGAGACAGCATCAAGGTGGGGGAACTGGCTTTTGTGATAGATGGGGAGCTGGACAAGGTGCCTGGGCAAACAGGTATTACGGCCACGGTGGCACCTGCAGTCTATATTCCTATGGAATATGTGGAGGCTACAGGCCTGATACAGTATGGCAGCCGTTTGCGCTATGAGCGCTATTATGAATTGCCGGAGTCGGTGAATCCCGGTGAATTGATAAAATTAAATGAGGCTGTTTGGGAGGATGATAAAATCAGTGCCGATACAGTGGATGAAAGAAGAAAACGTACAGGAAGGTCATTTGAAAACCTAGGTAACTTTCTCAGCTTGGTGGCATTTATTGCTTTGTTGTTAGGTTGCGTGGGGGTTGCGAGTGCCGTCAATGTTTTTGTAAAGGAGAAATTGCCATCTGTAGCTGTACTCAGGTGTTTGGGAGTTTCCTCCAGATCAGCGATCGGTATTTATCTGTTTCAGATCTTGATTATGGGTTTGATTGGAGCAACGGTAGGGGCCTTCTTAGGATCCGCCTTGCAATTTATTCTTCCTGCTATATTTGCTGATTTTTTACCGGTGGAGGTAAGCTTTCGGGTCTCTTGGGCAAGTATAGGATTTGGGATTCTGACGGGCTTACTCGTTTCGGTTTTATTTGCACTATTGCCCTTATTGAAAATCAGAAAAGTATCACCAATGGCCACTTTACGTCCAGAAGAAGGAGAAGTGAAAATGGGCAAAGATGCGGCAAGATGGATGGTGATCGTAGGTATTGTAGTTTTTATTTTTGGGTTTAGTTGGCTGTTAATAGGGGGTTGGAAAGTGGCTTTAGGCTTTACGGGTTTTGTGATTTTTGCATTTTTGAGTCTCTGGGCGGTAGCCTTGGGAATCATGTGGCTGATCCGGAAAAATCTGCCCATATCCTTGAGGTATACCATCAGGCAGTCCCTCTCTAACCTGTACCGCCCCAATAATCAGACCGTGGCCTTGATTGCTACCATTGGTCTGGGCACAGCCATGATCAGCACCCTGTTTTTCGTGCAAAATCAATTGTTGGATGAAGCGAGGTTGGCTGATAAGGACGACCAACCCAATATGTTGCTTTTTGATATACAGACACATCAAGTGGAAGCAGTCAAAGCAAAAATAGAAAATAAAGGCTTGCCCATTCTTCAGCAGGTGCCAATTGTGACGATGGGACTGGAGTCCATTAATGGCTTGAGCAGAAAGGCCAATGATACCTTGCCAGATGAATTACGAAGATCTAGAAACCTTTATAATCGGGAATTCAGGGTAACTTACAGGGACAGTCTGATCAGTTCTGAGCGTTTGGTAAAAGGAGAACTTCGTCCCTACGAACAGCCGGGGGATTCGGTGTTTATCTCCCTGGATGAGGGTTATGCAGAAAGGACAGGGATCAATCTAGGGGATGAGATTGTCTTTAATGTGCAGGGGAGAAGAATCACTACTTATGTAGGAAGCTTTAGAGATATCAAGTTCAATCAGGTTTCTACGAATTTTCTGGTGCTTTTTCCAGACAATGTATTGGCCAATGCCCCGAAATTCCATGTACTGATTACAAAAACGAAAAATGACAGGCAGTCGGCGGATATCCAAGCAGAAGTGGTCCGGGAATTCCCCAATATTTCCGTAGTGAATTTGGGAGCCATTGTCGAGACCTTGGAGGAAATTCTCGGGAAAATCAGCTTTGTGATCCAATTTATGGCACTGTTCAGTATCGTCACTGGGATTTTGGTATTGATCAGTTCTCTGATCATCAGTAAGTACCAAAGAATGCGGGAAAGTATTTTGTTGAGAACCATTGGGGCCAGCAGTGGTACAGTGACCAAGATCAATACCATGGAATATTTCTTTTTGGGTTCCTTAGCATCCCTGAGTGGCATCTTATTGTCCTTCTTGGCCACCTTTTTACTCAGTAAGTTTGTTTTTCAATTGCCATTCAGAGGGGCTTATGAGGAAGCTTTGATCGTTTATGGTGCCATTACCCTCCTGACGATTTTGTTGGGTTGGCTCAATGGAAGCAAAATCATCAAGAAGCCTCCTATGGAAATTTTAAGGGCTTCATGACATGCCGAAAGGGGGCGGACCGCGGAAGAAAAATCTAATACAATTGCCGTTGCTAATATGGATAGGTGCCTAACCATTGCCAGAAATTTTCTTGGTGGATTGTTTGGGTAAGTACTGGGTTGTAGGCTTCTAAGAAACTGCTTGGAAATTTTGATTTTGCCTTTGGGTTCCATTTGAATTCAAAAGCATAGATTTGCCCATCAATTTCTTCAATATAGTCTATTTCTTGTCCCCTGCTGGTCCTCCAGAAATATGTTTTTCCATGAAAGCCATGGTAGTTGAGCAGTTTTTGACGTTCTGTTATTAAAAAATTCTCCCATAATTGTCCGATATCATTTCTATTACTCAGTGGGGAATAATTCCCGACAATTGAATTCCTCATCCCATTATCGCTAAAGTATATTTTCCTACTACTGCTGATTTCAGATCTTAAATTTCTACTGTACGGGTTAAGTCTAAAAATAATAAAAGCCTTTTCCAATAAGTCTATGTAGGCTGAAACGGTAGCCTTATCAGCTTGGACTGTCCTACTAAGTTCATTGTAACTGACCTCAGAACCTACCTGCCAGGCTAATGCTTGAAGAATTTTACCTAGTAATTCAGGCTTCCTTATCCCATGAAAATTCAAGAGGTCTTTGTATAGGTAGCTTGAGGAAAGATTTTGAAGTAAAGGGATTTCTTCTCCAGGATGTGTAATAATTTCAGGATAAGAACCAAAAACCAGTAGGTTCTCAAGTTTGGTTAAAGTCTTTGCTAATCCTTGCCAAGCTATCAATTCTTCCCATGAGATTGGAAGTAATTTATATTCCCACTTTCGACCTGTGAGAGGCTCGTGAACAGAGCTTGCCAACTCTAGAGAGGAAGATCCTGTAACAATTAGCTGTATGCCAGAAAAGTGGTCAATCATGAGTTTCAGTGTCAATCCTATATTTGGGATTCGCTGAGCCTCATCTATGATTATAACTTTAGACTTACCTATGAAGCTTTTTAAGAATTCTAAATTAGCATTTGATAAAAATCTAACGGTTTGTGCTTCATCCCCGGTTAATAGTAAAAACTCTTGATCCAATTGTTGAGCCAAGGATTTCACTAAAGTTGTTTTTCCCGCCTGTCTTGGACCAAGAAGGATAATTGCTTTTTTCCAGTCCACTCTTTTGGTTAATTCCTCTTGGAGTACTCGGTTTATTTGCATATCTAGTGGTTATAATCTCTTAATATACATATATATGGAGATTTTAATCCCCAAAATTACATTTTTTTTTGAAATAGCTTTTTGGAGATTTTTTGTTTAGGAAAAAAAACTACTACCTTCGACGTATGTCTAAATTTTAAATTATATGATTTTTCTAAAACGTCTACTCATTCTTGTGGTGTTCTCTACCTTCATTTGTTTTCAGGCAGAAGCGCAAAGTAAACTGAGACCCACGCATGTGGGGATTCATCACTCAGGATTGGTAGGTCAGGTGGCCATAGGTACCGATCTGAACCAAAAGTATTTTGGGGACCTTAGGTTTCAGGCTACCGATATCCTGGAAACAAATTTTGGTATAGAAGGTGCTGTCCACAGAAATCTGTTTCAAGATGATTGGTTCAATTTCCATGTAGGTTTTATGGCTGGCTACTATTTCTATGATTCTATTCGGTTGGGCATACCTGTAGGGTTTAGCATCATGCCATTTGAAAACCACAGAAGGTTTGCCTTTTTATTGGAAGCTTCACCGAATGTATTTTTAAGTAATGAGTATTTTAACTTGAGGTCCAATATTGGTATTCGCTACAGTTTTAGGTAATAAGCGGTTAAAAAGATCTAGCTGTTTGTGTCACGTCCTGATTTTATTTGACACTTATTATACTTTCTTCTCTAGAGTTCGACTCCCTTGGAGTCGAGATTTCCGAATAAGAAAATTGTCTCTCAACTCCTTAATTGTTCAAAATCTCCGAAATCCCCCTTTCTCCTTTCCCCTTTCCCCTTTCTCCTCTTGCCTTGTCTCTTTATGAATCCCTTAAAAAACCTTAATTCCTTAATGGTTTAGCTACTCCTTCCGATTTTCGACTTCCCCCTTCAAATCTCCCCGCTTTTCCCAAAAAAGGATTAGCGGTTTTTTTATTTTTTAGGATTGCTCTAATTTCAAAGAATGAATCAAAATATTGATATATGAAGAAGTTGTTTGTGGGGATCCTTTTGGTTTGCCTGGTGCTACCTGCCTTTGGGCAGCGAAAGGCTCAGGCCCTGATGGCTAAAAAGCCCCTGACCCATGCCGCTTATGATGAGTGGAAAAGTATCACCTTTCGTCAGTTGACTCCTGATGGCAAAAACCTGGCCTATACGCTCAATCCCGAGGATGGAGACGGTAAATTGGTTTTCCTGAACCTTGGAAGTAATCAGGTCACCGAGGTGCAGAGAGCTGTTAATATTCAGCTTACAGAAGATAGCAGGCATGCTCTGTTTCTGATAAAAGCACAAAAGGACAGCCTTATCCAGCTTAGACGCTTAAAGAAGAAGAAAGAAGACATGCCGAAAGATTCCTTAGGAATCTTCGATTTTCAAAGCCGCCAAGTTGTGAAAATTCCTCAGGTAAAATCCTTCAAAATCCCTGCAAAGTCAGGAGGTTGGATGGCTTATCAGTCTGAAAACTTGGAAGCTGAAGGGGAAAGTGAGGGTAATGACACCAAACCGAAGAAAGTTTCCGATGACAATGGATATCCATTGGTTTTGATCAACCTAAAGGATAGAAGTGAGTTGAAATTTGATTATGTCAAGGATTTCACCTTTTCTGAGAAAGGGAATGCCCTTGTCTTTTACAGTACTGGAAATGATAAAGGCGGACAGGCGGGTATTTTCTGGCATGATTTGGAAGAAGCCAAGACCAGCCTTCTTTTAGAGGCCCATTCCAAATATAAATTCAAATTCCTAAGCTTGGATGAAGCAGGAGAACAATTGGCTTTTGTGGCAGATATGGATACGACTAAGGCTTTGTTAAGGCAGCCTAAGTTGATGTACTGGAAAAAAGGGATGGAGGCCGCTGAGCAAATCGCAGATGAAAATACGGCTGGTATTCCGGAAAATTGGTTGGTATCGGATAACTTCAGGCCCTATTTTTCTAAATCCGGAGAGCGCCTCTTTTTAGGTACAAATCCACCACCTATCCTTATGGATACTACACTTTTGCCTGAAGAGATGGTGCAAGTTGAAGTATGGCATTGGCAGGATGATTACATTTATCCGGAACAAAATGTAAGAGCAGATAGAGAAAGAAAGAGAAGTTATTTGGCATGGATTGACCTTAATGATCGAAAACTGGTCCAGTTGGGTAGCCCTGAAATTTCAGAAATAAGAGTGGATGAGGAGGGGAAAGCTGGAATAGCTTTGGGTATGGATGACAGGGCGTACCGAATGATGAGGACCTGGGATATCAGTGCCTACAATGATATTTATGCCATTGATCTCAATACCGGAACACCAAGACTGATTGAAGCGGAGATCAAAGGTATGCCAAGGCTTTCTCCTGATGGAGGTTATGTGTTTTGGTACAGTAGCCCGGACATAGCATGGTATGCCCATGGACTTGCTACAGGGGAAACGGTAAATCTTACCGAAGGACTTGATGTTTCCTTTGGCAATGAACTGACAGATGTTCCTGACTTCCCTTCTCCCTATGGCGTGGCAGGCTGGAGTACTGGAGAGGAGTTTGTTCTGGTTTATGACCGCTATGATATCTGGCAGTTGGATCCAAAAGGAGAAAAAACCGCAGTAAGGATTACCAAAAATGGCAGGGAGAACCAAAGGGTTTACCGCTATGAAAAGCTGGATCCCGAGGAGCGCATGATCGATCTCAGTACTGAACTGTTATTGTCTGTTTTTGAAGAGGGAAATAAAGATGCTGGATTTGCCAGATGGGAAAAGGGAAAAGCCAACCCTGAAATGCTGGTGAAAACTGCCCATAGGTACAATCTGCTGCAAAAAGCCAAATCAGCAGATGTATTGTTGTACAGTAGGGAGAACTTTCAAGAGTTTCCTGACTTGCATGTGGCTGATATGAGCTTTGGAAAGGCGAGAAAAGTGACACAGGCTAACCCTCAACAGGGCAATTACCTTTGGGGAACTGCTGAAATTGTGAAATGGAACTCTTTGGACAATATACCCTTGGAGGGCATCCTCTACAAACCTGAGAATTTTGATCCCAATAAAAAATATCCTATGGTGGTGGTCTATTATGAACGTTTTTCCAATACCATTCATCAGCACCATAAGCCTGAGCCGATAAGATCATTGGTCCATAGAACCATGTATGTGAGCAATGATTACCTGATTTTTATTCCTGATATAGTCTATCAAACAGGTTACCCTGGAGAGAGTGCTTTTAACTGTATCATACCTGGAGTCAGTCATTTGATTGCTCAGGGTTTTGTGGATAAGGACAGGGTTGGTATTCAAGGACACAGTTGGAGTGGGTACCAGACAGCCTATATCCTGACACGCACCAATATGTTCAGGGCAGCAGAGGCGGGTGCAATTGTTGCAAATATGACCAGTGCTTATGGAGGTATTCGATGGGAGTCTGGACTTGCAAGGATGTTCCAATACGAAAAAGCACAGTCCAGACTAGGTGTGAGTCTTTGGGAGAACCCTTTGCCTTACCTAGAGAATTCCCCGCTCTTTTTTGCCAATAAAATAGAGACACCTATGCTACTGCTCCATAATGATGCAGATGGTGCAGTACCCTGGTATCAGGGTATTGAAATGTACTTGGCCATGAGGAGGTTGAATAAGCCAACCTGGATGTTGAATTACAACGGGGAACCGCACTGGCCGGTAAAAAGGGAAAACCGTATTGATTTCCAAACCAGGATGATGCAGTTTTTTGACCACTATCTCAAAGATGCCCCCATGCCGCTTTGGATGCAGAGAGGAGTCCCGGCTATAGAGAAAGGCATGAGGCAAGGCTTGGAATTGGTGGATGATAACAATTAAACTTTAGGTTTTTAAACTGATTGCCGGTTATTGCAGCTATGTGATAACCGGTTTTTTAATTCTAATGGAAAAAATTATTTTGTGCCTATTAACCAGCAGATTTACAATGAAAAGACTTATCCATATTCTATTTGTAGGACTAATAGCCTTTCCTTTTACCTTGTTTTCCCAAATCATGCCATCTCCAGATCGTAAAGAAGGGGAAGGGCCGTATGATCGCCTCATTATTCGAGGAGTGACTTTGGTGGATGGTACAGGAGCACCACCGATCGGTCCAGTGGACATAGTGGTAGAGAAAAATATAATTGCTGAAGTAAAGGTAGTCGGTTATCCCGGATTGCCCATCAAGGAGGAGCGCAGACCAAAGGCAGGTGAAAATGATATGGTAATGGACTTGGAAGGGCATTACCTTCTGCCAGGATTTATTGACATGCATGGACACATAGGTGGAACAGGTCAAGGAACACCTGCTGAATATGTTTTTAAATTATGGATGTCTCATGGCATTACCACAGTCAGGGATCCTGCTGCCAGCAACGGTCTGGATTGGGTGCTTGACCATAAACGTAAAGCCGCAGCCAATTCCATTACAGCGCCAAGATTGTTGGCATATACCGTTTTTGGTCAAGGAGCAGGTAAGACGATTACTACAGCAGAAGAAGCTAAAGCATGGGTCAATGAAAATAAAAGACGGGGAGGAGATGGTATTAAATTTTTTGGGGCCAACCCGGAAGTGATGCAGGCGGCATTGGAGGAGAACAAAAGAATTGGATTAAGATCAGCCATGCACCATGCCCAGATGGATGTGGCCAGATGGAATGTGCTGCATTCAGCAAGAGCTGGCTTGACCACCATGGAACACTGGTATGGGCTTCCGGAAGCGCTTTTTACGGACAGGACCATACAGGATTATCGCTTGGATTATAATTACCAAAATGAGCAGCACCGGTTTGCAGAAGCTGGGAAACTGTGGAAGCAAGCAGCCGCTCCCTATTCTGATCATTGGAATAAGGTGATGCAGGAATTGTTGGATTTGGATTTCACTATTGTTCCAACATTTAATATTTATGAAGCCAATAGGGATTTAATGCGCACAAGAAGGGCGGAATGGCACGATGAATATACCTTGCCTTCCTTATGGAGGTTTTATAAGCCAAGTAGAGAATCACATGGATCTTATTGGTTTGATTGGACCACAGAGGAGGAAATCCAATGGAAGGAGAATTACAGGTTATGGATGACTTTTATTAATGAATATAAAAATAGAGGAGGAAGAGTAGTAACTGGATCAGACTCTGGATTTATTTATCAATTGTATGGTTTTGCTTACATAAGGGAAATGGAGTTATTAAGGGAGGCTGGATTTCATCCATTGGAAGTGATCAGGGCATCAACCTTAAAAGCAGCAGAGGCAATCGGCATGGAAAAGGAAATAGGATCCGTTGAGGTGGGGAAATTGGCGGATTTTGTGATTTTGGAAGAAAATCCCCTGCAAAACTTAAAAGTGTTGTATGGTACTGGAGCCATTCGTATCGATGAAGACAACGAGCCCATTAGAGTGGGTGGTGTGAAGTATACAGTAAAAGACGGAATAGTCTATGATGCTAAACAACTCCTTGAAGATGTGCGTACAATAGTGCAACAGCACAAAGACAGGGAGAATGCCAGGAAATTGAAGCAACCTGGGCTTGATTGGTAAGGAGCTTATTGGGTTCCGTTCTTGGCTTTGTAATAGTAATTTGATTAAATTGTGACTACATGCCGCACATACAACTCAACAATGCCAAGATCTTCTATATAAAAGAGGGAGATGGTCCAGAGACCATTATCTTTTCACATGGTCTTCTTTGGAGCCATAAAATGTTTTTGGATCAGGTTGATTTTCTTAAAAAGAAATACACCATAATTGCTTATGATCATAGGGGACAAGGTCAATCTGAAGTGACCGAAGGTCCCTATGACATGGACATGCTTACCCAGGATGCCTTAGAGTTGATAGATAAAGTGGCATGTAAACCTGTTCATTTTGTAGGTCTTTCTATGGGAGGTTTTGTAGGTATGCGGCTTGCTGCAAGGTATCCGGATAAAATAAAAAGTTTGGTCTTATTAGAGACTTCAGCCCACCCCGAGCCAGTAGAAAATTTGCCTAAGTATAAATTTTTGAATGGTATAGTCAAATGGTTTGGCGTTATTCCCAAAGTGGCCAAAGAGGTAATGAAAATCATGTTTGCCCAAAGCTGGTTGGAGAATCCGAAAAATAAGGAAGATTACAAAAAGTGGATCAAAGAACTTCAGTCCAACAAAAGAACCATTACCCGTTCTGTGGAAGCTGTGATATACAGAAAAGGAGTGGAGGAAGAGATCAGACAAATCCAGTGTCCTACGATGGTGGTAGTGGGTGATGAAGACGTGGCCACCAAACCCGAAAAGGCGAAATTCATCCAAATGTCCATTCCCAATGCGGTTTTACACATGGTCCCAGGTGCAGGACATAGCAGTACAATCGAAAAGCCAGAGGAAGTCAATAGACTTATTGGAGATTGGATGGCGTCTCATTCCTGATAAATTTTGAAAATATTTTTGGTTTTTGAAAACTTTTTGATGTCTTTATGTGTATATACATTAAATACCCAAACAACTCATGATGAAAATTGAGGAAGCAATCAAGCAAAAAGAATTCAAAGACCCTTATAACAAGGCGATTGTGAATTTGCTTTACACCCAAAGCCATATTGTTTCACAGCAAAGCAGCCTTTTTAAACCTTTTGGACTATCACCAGAGCAGTATAATGTACTCCGTATTCTGAGAGGACAAAATGGAAATCCAATTACAGTTTCCTCAATTCAGGAAAGGATGCTGAACAGAATGTCCAACGCTTCTAGACTGGTGGAGAAATTGAAGCAAAAAGGGTTGGTCATTAGAGAGGAAAGTGCTAGAGACAGAAGGCAAGTCGATGTTTTGATCACTGACAAAGGTTTAGATGTGCTTCAAAACTTAGAGGCCTCCATTTATCGTTTAAATAGAGAATTGGTCAAATTAAATGAGGAAGAAGTAAATCAATTGAATGACCTACTAGACAGATTGAGAGGGTAAAATTTTTTTGCATAATGTATGTATAAACAATTAATGTATATAAGTAAATTTCAAACCAAATAAAAAAACAGAACATGAGTACTACAGCAAAATGGGCCATTGACCCAACACACTCCGAGGTTTCATTTAAAGTTAAGCACCTGGTGATTTCAACTGTAACCGGTTATTTCAGGAAATTTGAAGGTGCTGCAGAAAGTTCAACAGATGATTTTCAAGGAGCCAAAGTGTCTTTTTCTGCCGATATTGACAGCATTGATACCAACCAATCTGATAGGGATGCACACTTGAAATCAGATGATTTCTTCAATGCCGCACAATTTCCGAAATTGTCTTTTTCAGGAACCTTGGAAGGAGGTACCCTTAAAGGGGATTTGACCATCCGTGATGTAACCAAAGCGGTTGAATTGGATGTTGATTTCGGAGGGGTAGCTGAAGATCCCTATGGAAATACCAAAGCAGGCTTTGAAATTGAAGGAAAAATTTCAAGAAAAGAGTTTAACTTAAAGTGGAATGCAGTGACAGAGGCAGGAAGTGTGGTTGTCTCTGACCAAGTTAAAATCATCCTTAGCGTTCAATTGGTTAAACAATAAGATATAATTCAATTGATATAGGGTATGGAATTTTCCATACCCTATTACCCACTGACCCCATTAGTTTAAAAAACATTAAAAATAACTCAAAAGGCCATGTCAACACTTATTTCAGGCATTCACCATATCACGGCTATTGCTGGAAATCCACAAAAAAATGTAGATTTCTACACAGGGATTTTAGGTTTAAGAATGGTGAAAAAGACCATCAATTTCGATGCTCCTGATGTCTACCATTTTTATTTTGGAGATGAGTTGGGAAGCCCGGGCACGGTGTTCACTACTTTTCCATTTGATGGTGCCAGAAAGGGGACCAAGGGAACAGGGGAACTGACATATACGGCTTTCTCCATTCCAACACAATCCTTGGGTTTTTGGATGGATAGACTTGCCAAGTATCAAGTACCCACTTCTGATGTTTTGACACGTTTCGGAGAAAAATTTATACGCTTTGAAGACCATGATGGTATGGGTATAGAGCTTATTGCCAATGATAAAGATGCTAGAACCGGATGGACCTATGGCAATATCCCGGTTGAATATGCCATCAGAGGTTTTTACGGAGCGACCCTTAACCTTAAGGCCAAAGATTTGACCGAAAAGCTGCTCACCCAATTTATGAATTATCAATTCATAGCCGAAGAAAATGGGCGGTACAGGTATGGAACAGAAGGTAAGCCTGGAGATATTGTAGATATTGTATTGGACAAGGAAGGAAGACAAGGAGTTCAAAGTGCAGGTACTGTGCATCATATCGCCTTCAGAACGGCAAATGATACCACACAGGCCAAAATCCAAAATCTTCTCATCGAAAACGGTTATCAAGTAACAGAAGTAAAAGACAGGAATTATTTCAAGTCCATTTATTTTAGGGAACCAGGAGGAGTCTTATTTGAAATAGCGACCGATGAGCCAGGCTTTGCCATTGATGAGGATGAAGCACATTTAGGTGAACTGCTAAAATTGCCACTTTGGGCAGAACCTCATAGGGAAAAGATAGAAAGCCGTTTGGCGAAAGTAACTTTAAATATTGAAAATTATGGTTGACATAGACTTTAAGGGGCAAGCACTTGAAAAGGCCAAGAAAGTAGCCATCATGGTCCATGGACGAGGTGGGAATACTGCTAGTATACTAAGTCTTGCAGCACACCTAAATCTTGATGGATTTGCTTTGGTAGCCCCCCAGGCTCCTGGCAATACTTGGTACCCTTTTAGCTTTATGGCTCCAGATCATAACAATGAGCCTGCTTTCTCCAATTCGATGAAGACTTTGGATGGGATCGTGGAGGATTTGAAATCCAAAGGATTTTCATCAGGGCAGATTTACTTTATAGGCTTTTCACAGGGAGCTTGCCTTTCTTTGGAATATAGTGCTCAACATGCCCAAAAATGGGGTGGAGTGATTGCCTTTACAGGTGGATTGATCGGAGAGAAGTTTAACCCTTCCAAGTATGAAGGGGACTTCGATGGTTGTCCGGTATTCTTCGGCTCAAGCCATCAGGATATGCATGTTCCCTTATCCAGAATTGAAGAATCTGCGGCACAATTTGAAAAAATGGGTGCCCAGGTCAAAACCCTGATTTTCAAGGATACGTTACACACCATAAGGGAAGAAGAAATTAACTGGGTGAATGATCATATTTTGAAATAGTCTCCATACTAAACCAACTATTGATGTCCGGGCAGTAATTGCTGCCCGGACATTCTTTTTATGGTTGTTTGATGACTTTGAACGAATGCTTTGCTGCATGTTTCTTTCCGAACATGTCAGTAGCCTCGACTTCAATGATGTACTCCCCCGCAGATAAATCCCCCGGCATGGCAGCTCTCCACAGGTGATCTGTTAAAGCAGGGTTGGAAGGTCTTCTACCTGGAATAAAGTATTCAGTAGTGTCCCATTCCAAAACCTCCAACCAAAAACTTGGGTCTGTTCCTTCATAATTATACATGGATTTCCATTCCCCCTGGTTGATTCTAAATTTAACCTCATCCTGTGTGGCACCGGTAAAAAAGTTGGCAACGATTTGCGCTGTAGTTCTCACTCCCTCGATCAAGATTTTTGGAGCGTGAATATTCAATTGGTGTTCTGAAGACTTCCCTGCTGCTTTGTATTTGGTTTGGTAGGTGTTACCATCTATCTCCAAAAACACATACCCTTTAGGAGATCCATCACGCATGGTGGAAGCGGGAGTTCCATCTGCTAATATTTTTCCACTGTACCAGTCTCCTGATGGAGTACCAATGTTGAAGTGGTGATGGGGTTTTTCTTGATTATATCCATCTTCTTTTCCAAAAAAAGTCTGTTTCATGTAATGCGTATGCGCTGAAAGTGAAAGGGTATTTGAAAAGGGTGAGATAAGCTCCAAAATTTTTTCCCGATCTGCATTACGGAAACTATCTCCATTTTCTTCAAAAAGTGGAATATGCATCAATAAGACCACTAACTTGTCTTTTGGGACGAATTCTAAATTGTTTTCTACAAAAGCAAGCTGGTCCTTTCTAAGACCTCCCCAATAGCCCTGTCCATCTCTTGGATCTGGGTAAAGAATATTTTCTAAGACGATAAAATGAGCGTCTCCATGATTGAAAGCATAAGTGGCAGGACCAAAGGCAGCGGTAAAAGATTCGTCACTGAATTCATCTGAACTAGCATCAAAATTCATGTCGTGATTTCCCATAACCTGAAACCAAGAAACTCCAACCTTACCAATGATATCTTTGTAGGCAGGAAAAAAATCGGGCCTATCCCCGACTATATCACCTAAGGAAACACCAAAGCTTATGCCTTGAATTCCTGCCACTTCTTTCACTATACCTTCATAGAACCAGTCTAATTCATTCTCATTATATGGTTGGGGATCTCCAAAAATCAAAGCAGTAAAAGATGACTTTTTTTCAGAAGGGTATAAGCCAAAATCAACCGATTTTGGTAGTGGTCCGGTTGGTGAAACTCCTGGATAATTCAAACCTGAAGGTGACCCATTCGGTTTGTGGATATAATAAAACTGTGGAATATTATTTTCATCATGGGGAAGATTATAGTCAGATGGTTTGATGACAAAAAGGGTTTGATGTTCAGCAATCGGGATTTCGTATTTCCCTTTATCATCAGTAAGCACCACTTGGATTCCATTGGAAACAGCTACACCAGGAATTCCTTTTTCCCTCCTTTCTTTTTTTCCGTTTTTATTTAGGTCTTCATAGACTATGCCACTGGCTTTTTCTTGGGCAAGTGCTAAGGAGGTTAAAAACAGGGCGATTAGAAGGATTTGGAGCTTTTTCATTGGGCTTTTGAATTTTTCAATAAAAATAAAGGATTTGCTGAAATCCTCTGTTTTCAAATGGTTACGATTAGGTTAAGGATGTTGAGCGGCTTGAAGCATATAGTAATTGGTTCAAGATTGAATACTTTGAACTATTTGACTGATATTATTAAATAGAACGTTTTATATTTTTTGGATCTAAAAATTATTTTGTAAATATCTGTATATCTATATTTTATGGCATAAAATGAAAAATTACTCAATAAAATGAGTAAAATTACGTAATTGAATGATTAAATTGGCAGTTCATTAATTTTCAATAGTATGTCTTATCAAAGAGTAGATAAAAAAATACTTCTCAAGAGACTCAAAGATGAACCTAGGAGGTTTATACAGGTGGTATATGGTCCTAGACAGGTAGGGAAAACAACCTTGGTCCGACAGGTGATGAGGGAGCTTAAATACCCTGCGCAATTGGTAGCTGCGGATGCTGTCCCGGCAAGTGATAAGTTGTGGATTGCCCAACAATGGGAAGCAGCTAGGTTCCAACAGGCCAAGCAGGCTGACCAACCATTTTTGTTGGTGATCGATGAGGTTCAGAAAATTGATAATTGGAGCGAGCAGGTCAAGGCAGAGTGGGATAAAGATAGTGCCGATGAGCAGGATATCCGTTTGGTACTATTGGGTTCTTCGCGTCTGATGCTGCAGCAGGGGCTGACAGAGTCCTTGGCTGGAAGATTTGAGGCTACTTACTTGGGACATTGGTCTTACAGGGAAATGAAGGATGCTTTTGGTTTGACAGCTGAGGAATTTGTATGGTTTGGGGGCTATCCGGGAGCCATCACGCTAAAAGATGATGAAGACCGATGGAAAAGCTATGTCCGTGACGCATTGTTGGAAACCAGCATTTCCAAAGACATCCTGATGTTGACCCGCGTGGATAAACCTGCCCTGATGAAGCGGCTCTTTGAGTTGGGCTCTTCCTATTCGGGTCAGGTGTTGAGTTTTACCAAGATCATGGGACAATTGACTGAAGCGGGCAACACCACCACTTTGGCAAATTACCTTGAACTCCTTAATGATGCAGGACTTCTTGGTGGACTTGAGAAATACAGTCCCAATATGGTAAGGAAGCGTGCTTCAAGCCCCAAATTTCAGGTCCATAATACCGCCATCATGTCCGGGATATCCGATGAAAGTTTGGATACGCTACTGGAATCCCCCAAAATTTGGGGAAGGTGGGTAGAGTCGTCTGTGGGAGCACATTTGGTCAATCAGGTATTTAAAGACAAAAAGCTTTCTCTCTATTACTGGAAGGAGGGGAATGACGAGGTGGATTTTGTTTTGGAATACAAGAAAAAAGTCATTGGGCTGGAAGTAAAATCCGGGCATACAGGGCGATTGACAGGTTTGATTGCTTTCAAAGAAAAATTCAACCCTGACAAAGCATTAGTGATAGGCTCAGGTGGAATTCCTTGGCAGGAGTTTTTACAAATGGATGTATCGGATTTATTTTAAAAAAGACAGCCCTATTGGCTGTCTTTTTTGGTTAATATTGCTTAAAAATATTTGTTTAACTTACTGATAATCAATTTATAAATTGTGTTTTTATAAATTTACTCAATATATTGAGTAAATTAACTTTATGGGATGAGTATTTTTTTATTGCTCCAACCAAAGTTTATATAAAGTATAAAAATCCTCTTCAATTTCATTGTTTGCTGCTTTATTGAAATAGAGAAAACCATCTCTCGCTATAAATCCCCAATAGCTGTCCAAAAAATTTGGCAGTTTGATATCAGACAATTCTTCTCCTTTTAAAGTGAACACTTTCATTCTTTTTTCCCTTTTGGAAACTTCAGTTTCATATGCTGCGTCGGCTTTGAGTTCGTCTATTTCATAAAGTTGTTCGATTTCTGCCAATCGTTCTTTTGGGATTCCTTCAAAATACATCAAGTAAACATACCTGTCGTCCACTTGCAGGTTTCTCAAACCTCCTTTGGAGGCATCTAAATACACCTCATAATCAACATATTCTGCAGGCATTCCCTCACTTTGGTTAATATTGATAAGTCTCAGCTCCCTTTTGAAGGAAAGTTTATATGGATGAGTTTTTTCATAGGCATACAAAACAGGATTGGAATCATAGGTGACATAGACAAAATCTTTCCCCACCGCCAGACGGGAATATAAGTCTCCATCATCATAGAATTTCCCATCAAAAAACCGGGAATCTTTTTCCAAGGGGAAAATATGCTCCAAATCAAAAGTCTCAGGATCAATCAAAGTTCCTCCTCTGATTTTTTCCAAATAGCCAGGTTCTGTTCTTTTGCCATTGACTGCACCGCCCCGATAAAGAATCTTTGTATTTCCCCGATCTTGTAGGATAATTGGTCCTCCACCGGTATTTCGCATGATTCCTTTCAATTGGTATTCGGAATTGAAAGGGACAAAATTGGTTTCATTTCCGGTTAAACCGTACCATTTAAGTCCTTTTGAACCGATTACAAAAATGGTTTCATCATCCCAGAAGATCATTTCGGAATAAGCAAACCCAAAGGCCTCAGGCTGATCACCTGATTTATTTATTTCGCTGATTTTTTCGCCATTACGGTTAATGATGAAATAGGTGTTTTTCTGATAATCGGCAGTCAGGAAAAGTTCCTGATTGGGGGAGATATCCAATAGCATCATTTCTCCCAAATGCCCGACCTGCAATGAATCCACCAGTACCAAACTCCAATTGGACGCTGAAGTCTCTTCAGAGGGCTGCTTACAAGATTTTAGGGAGATTTGCAGGAGTGCTACAGCTAAAAGTAATTTGATTGTTTTCATGGATATCTAAAGTCATTGTTATTTAATCACCAATTATCTCATTAGGGCTATGATGCTGTATTTTTTGTTTAAAGCCCTCTTGAAATATAGAATAAATTATCGGATAGAGCAGTCTGAAACTTGAACTTGACAAAGACAAGGACATTTTTTTTAACCACATTAGGAGAAGATAGCACACATAGCTTCTACAGTATCAACCGGTTGATTTTAAAAATAAAGATTTGCTGCTGCCCTGCTATGTTTTCTCCTATGTCCTATATGGCGGATTTTTTTAATCCCAAACATAGTGTATATAGCTTTCCAAGAGCCAACTTTCTGGTTTTAAAAAAGGCTTGGTGTCGCCAGCATCCTTCCCACATCCGCCTTCCGACATCCCTCTTTACTCCGATTTCTCCCTTCTTGATTCTTGCCTCTTGTTTCTTATCTCTCGCCTCTCGCTTCTCACCTCTTAATGAACCCCTTAAATCCCTTAACTTCTTAATGGTTCAATATCTCCGATACATCCTTCTGACATCCGCCTTCCGACATCCCCCTTACCCCATCTCTTGCCTCTAAAAAGAATATCCCACCAAACTTCCCCTCTCCGCATCCAGCTCCACCTTAGCGTAAACGCCGATTTCCTGCTGCAATTCTTCCACATGGGAAATGATACCGACAATGCGGTTCTCATGGCGAAGGGATTTGAGGGTTTCGAAGACCACCCTTAGGGCATTCTTGTCCAGTGCTCCGAAACCTTCATCCAGGAAAAAGAAAGATTGATCGGCCTGATTGAGGGCTTTGACTTTTTCCGCCAAGGCCAATGCCAGACAAAGGGAAGCCTGAAAGGTCTGTCCCCCGGAAAGGGTTTTCAGCAAGCGCTTTTTGCCCCCGTTCAGGTAGTCAATCACCCAGAAGGTATTGTTGTCGTCAATGTCCAGACTGAGGCTATTTTTGGTCAGCTTCATAAAACGCACGTTGGCGGTATGGCATAATTCCTTGAGGTAAATGGAACTCACATACTTCACAAAGCCACTGCCCTTAAACAATCTTTCCAGTTCTTTGAGGTTGGATTCCCTGTTTTCCACTTGGGCAAAGAGCCCCTGCAATTCCTTCTTTTCCTTCAATTGGGATTGGACTGTCCTGATTTCCTGCGCCAACAGGGCCTGTGTTTTCTGGCTTTCGCTGTATGCGGCCTTGCATTCCTCCAGGGCTTCTGTAACTTTTCTAAAGGCTTCTTCAGAAAATGTCTGCAAACCTTCCATCGACTCCAGTTCCTGGATTTTGGTTTTGACCACAAGGCTTCTGTCCTCAAACTGACGGATTTCGGCATCCACCTTGTCCGCATCCAGGGAATGGTGGAAAAGCGCGATCAAGGCTTCCTGATCCGGGAAGCCATGTTCCACTTTCAGTTTTTCGAATTGTATTTCCAGTTCTTTTATTTTATTCAGGTTTGCTTCCAGGTTTTGCTCATAGGTCTTTAGGTTGGCCAGGTTCGTCGCAGCCTTATGCCTCGTTTCCTCCAGCACTTTGAGTTTGCCTTCTAGTTTGTCTGCCGTGGTCTGTATGTCAGTTTCTACTTTTTGGATTGTTTCATGAATTGTCCTTGCCTCCTTGGTATAAAATGGCTGGCAAAACGCAGGGTCATTGATTTCCTCCTTTTTGGAAAGGGCTTTGCTTTGTATAGCGATCAATTCCTGTTCTGCAAGCCTTAATTTGTTTTCTTCCTCCTCCAAATGGAGCCTTTCCTTTTCCCATTTTGCCCTGACATGTTTCAGCTGTAAAAGCCCCTCTTCTTTTTTTCTAAAAACGCTATCCGATTCCGAGATTTTTTCGGCCAATGCGTCCTTGGAAGGGATGCCCTGTAAGGTCAGCTGCCGCTTGAGGAAGTCGAGTTTATTTTCGGATTCCTCGAGTTCATCCTCCAGCTTTTTTTGCTGCTGCAGAAAATTGTCCAAGTGGATGCCTAATTCCCGGAATTGCTGGGATTGTCTTTCAAGCTGCTCCAGATTTTGTTGGAGCTTTTTGATCTCCTCTTGCTTTGCAATCAAGAGCGCTGATTCTTTTTCTCCCTGAAGGGGAGCGGGATGTTCCGGCGAACCACACAATGGACAGGCTTCTCCCTCTTGTAGCAGATGCACATGGGCGGCAAGCCCGGCCTTCTCTTGTAGCATTTCCTTCTCGGTTTCCAAGTCCTGCTTTTGTTTCTTGGTGGCTTCAATAGCTGCCTCAAAGTCAGTGAAGTCAAGCGGTAAAATGGCCTTTAAGCCTTTTCTCTTGTCTTCCAGTAGGGCTGTCTTTTGCTTTACTTCGCTTAGGTCCTCCTGTTTTTTACGGATCAAATCCTCTTCCTGCTGCCAGTCCTTGGCGGCACTTTTCCATTCGGCCAGTAAGTTATGGTTCGGGACTTCCATGTTTTCCAGCTTTTGCTCCAAGGATTGGATTTCCTGCTGTAATTGTTGGATGCTGTTTTTTCGCGTATTTACCGCAGGTTCAAGTGTTTCTTTTCTTTTCTCCAAGGTTTCTCGCTGGGTTTCCAGAAGTTTGATCTCTATGACCTTTTGTAGGTCACGAATTTTGGCTTCCCTGGCGGATTTTTGGCTGGCTTTTTCTTTTAGGTCCTGCAGTTCTTTTTCATCCGCTTCAATTTCCTTTTCATAGGATTCCTTAAACCGGCTGCAATCAATGATACTGACCTTGTTTTTCTCAGCTTCGGCCTGCTGATCTTTCAATTGCTCCCAAACGGGCTTGAGGTAGGTTTTGGCCTTGAGAAAGTCCTTCCATTCAGACTTCTTGTTTTCGATTTCAGGTCTTTTGGTTTCCAGTTTTTCCCATTCGGCTTGGTAGTTTTTCCAGGCTTGGTGTTTTTCCTGTAATAGCTCCTGTTTTTTGAAAAGTGCTTCTGCTGCGTCAAGGGCATTTTTTTGCCGGAGGATTTCTTTCTGGGTGGCTTCCAATAGATTTTCCTTTGATTTTAAAAGCTCCTCCTGGATATCCTCCAGACCCTGCAACTGGGTTTCCAGTCTGATTTTTTCCTCTTTGGTAATCTTCAAAAGCGAGCCCGTCTTGGCTGAGAGATCGAAGCGCTCCAATCCGAACAGTTCCTTCATCATCTCCGCCCTTGGTCCGGGGGTGAGGTCGATAAATTCCCTGAATTTCCCTTGAGGGATGATTACGGTCTGCTTGAAATGCTCCTTTTTCATGCCTAAAATTTCCTCTGCCCGCTCGGAAATCGGCTCCAGCTGTTCGCCTGATTTTTTGTAAAAGGTATGTTCGGCAGGTTTGACATCCTCAAAATTCTTGGGATTCCTTTTGGCGGAATAGCGGGCCAGGTAAGTTTGGGTATTGTTTTTCCCTGAGCGGAATTCAAAGGAGATCAGCAAAGCTTCCGATTGCAGGTTGAGCATGCTGTTCTTTTCTCCCCGGTCAGAAAGCCTTTCTGTACTGCCGTAGAGGGCGAGCAAGATGGCTTCCAAAATGGAAGACTTGCCGCTGCCTACGGCCCCAAAAATACCGAATAGCCCCGCAGCCGTGAGTTGGGTAAAATCTATGCTTTGTTTTTCTTTATAAGAGTATAGGCCTTCTATGTCGAGTCGGAGGGGGATCATTGTTTATTTTTTTTAAAAATCTGATTAATGGAGTTTTAGCTGAATTTTTGAGTTCCGGGCACTGTCCGATATTCTTAGGGATAAACTAAAATGAATTCAAATTTATAATTTCATATAACTTAACACTAATTGGGATTAAAACATAAGTTGCATTTCAACCTGACTGAGGGGATTTTAACATTTTTTTCTTTGTCACTTTTTTTCTTGATAAAAAAAGTAACCAAAAAAATCAAGAATTTCGAATCCTTCCCCCCGCAAGGCCAACGCCGGCCCGGACGAAATTCATTCCTCCCCGCCCTACTTAGACGATCCCGTTTTCATTATCAATAAATATCTTTTCCTTAGGTTATCATCCCGATTTTGTCTGAATAACTATTTCAAAACAGCGGAAAGATTTTTAACCCTTGGAGGGCTATAGGGATTTATTCCTGACTGATGACTTCTTTGAAGAGGTCGAGCAGTTCGGGATTGGGTTCCAGTCCTTTTTCGCTTTGGTAATACATCTTAAACAGGCTGAGCATGTCTTTTTCCAAGTCTTCTACTTTGAGACTCAGGCTTTCCTGTCCCTGAGGGTTTTTGATCTGCGGAATCAGATTGACAATGCCGTCATGGGCTTTCATCAGGGCCTTTCTGGTGGAGGCATCAATGGCATGTTCGGTGACATAAGTCAACTCCACAAAGCAATAAGGATTTTCCCCCAACCATTCTAAGGCGGTTTCTAGGTCTTGGAAAGTTTTTCTGTAAAGCGGCCTGCCTTTTTTGAGTGCCAATGGGGTATAGTTGACGGTTTTTCCTGGCAGGGCCTCAATCAGTACTACTTGCTTTTCTTGGTCTGCCTCGCTGAAGGAATAGGCCAGGGGAGAGGAGGAATAGACGATGGGACAGGGCTTTTGGGCTACGGCATGGTAGCGGTGGAGGTGTCCCAAGGCGGCATATTGGATTTGGGAAGGAATATTATGGGTAAAAAGGGCCTGCGTGCCACCCACGTGCAGGATGGGCCTTTCGGATTCAGGTTCCGCTTCGGGCTTTTGCCCTTCCTGTACGAAAAAGAAATGACCGACAAAGAGGTTGACACCCTTTTCATCGCAGTATTTGTCGGCGAGTGATTGCCAACGCTTGGCCATGACCTGTCTGAATTCCTGTTCCCGGTCCCCTTCACCCAGATAGGTTTTGAGCAGGAGTTCATTGGCATAGGGAGCCAAAAGTATTCTCACAGGAAACCCATATTTGGGAAGTTTCAGCTCAACAAATCCAGTTTCACTTTGAAGTACCTGAATGCCATTGTCAAGCTGTCCTATTGGGATCAAGCTGTCGTATTTGGAGTAGAAGAAAATGCCCATTTCCCTGGCCAACGGGTCGGGGGCTTCGATAAACTGCGTAGAGTCATGGTTGCCTGAGATGGCGATGATGGGTCTTTGGCCGTTGTTGGACAGTTTTTTCAGGGTTTTGTATAGGAGCTCGACCGCTTCATGGTTGGGGTTGAAGCTGTCAAAAATATCCCCGGCCAGTAGGACAAGGTCCACGTCTTCCTTTTCGGCGATGTTTACGATTTCCTGAAGGACTTCCTTTTGTTCTTCCAATCGGGGGTATTCCTGGAGTCTTTTGCCTAAGTGCCAGTCTGCGGTATGGAGTATTTTCATGTTTTAAAAATAAGGGTTTTTGGTGGAAAGACACCAAGATTTTGGGTGCACCCAAAGGCGCGAATGCGAGAAGTTTTTTATGGATTGGCCATAAAGTCGCAATGAATTCACTGTAGCTATTTTCCTTCGATCATAGCGACCATTGCTTCCGGTCCGATAGCAGGGATTGAGGTGTCCTTGAAATCTCTCAAATTTCTGGTGACAATGTAGGCCATTCCTGAAACGGATTCTGCATTTAAAAGCTGTATACCATCTTCAAAATCAGCTCTGTCTGAAATCAAAGCTTTTTTTACTTGGGATTTGGTTACATCCAAAACCTCTAATAGGTCCATCAAATCAAGTAATTTTCTTCTCAGAGATTTGTCATCAGTGTATTTTTTTAAAATATAGTAGGTTGTTGCAATTGCATGTGAAGAAGTGTATATGCTTATTTTCTTTTTACTGGCAAATTGAAATAGGATGGTGGCATATTTGGTAAATGCACCTCTGTCGCTTAAAAAATCGATCAGGATATTCGTATCAAAAAACACTTTCATTTTAAATGCTTTTCTTCAAGGAATGATCTTAATGCCTCTGCTTCATTAAAATCTTCGGGAAGCTTAATTTTGCCCGAAAGCCTGGAAATTTTTTCATCAATAAGACTGTTTGGTTGCTCGCGGGCAACTAAATCTCTTAAATAATTCTCCACCAGGCTAGATAGACTCCTTCCCGTCTGATGGGCATAGGTTTTAGCCTTTTCGATGATTGTTTCATCGACGTTAAGGGTGAGCTTTTTAGGCATATACGTAATATTTTCGTAAATATACGTAAATTTTATTTTTCTTGTTTAATCACCTTCATTTTATGATTGGTTTTGACTCTTTTTCAATGATTTATCTTGTTGATTAAAAAAACTTAGTGAAAACTTGCTTTTTAATTCCGGGGGGGGGTAAATTTAGTCTGAAAAGTTAAGGTATTTCGGAAGCATTACTTTTTAGGGAAGGAATCCCTGCCCTGCATGGTGCGAAAGGTGGGGATTAAATTTTAGAAATTATGAAAAAGTTTCTTTTAGCGTCTTTTTTCTTGTTTTTGGTGGGCATGCTTTGCCTACCTTATACTTCAGAAAAAGCCCATGCCCAAAACATTGAAACGGGACATTGGGTGGATGTTTACCTAGGTAATCCAGTTCCAGTCATGCAGTTGTGTGCAGGTGTAGGTGTTTCTTGTGTTTTAGGAGATTGGAGACCTCCTGGTGAACAATAAAAAACAAACGTCTTCAAAACCAAGTTTTTTGGCTTTGAAGACGTTATATTTAAGGCATATGAAAGCTTTTTTCCTGTTATTTGTCTGTTTCTTTTTGGTTTCCTGTTCATCTAGAAATGAAGCAGAAATTGACCTTGATCTACATGATTTTCAAATTAAGTTTGAAAGTGTACTGAATATTCGGACAGAGTCTCCCATTAAGTCAAGTTTTCAAGTCCATCAGGTTTACGAAGATTCTCTTTTTTATGGGCTTAATCCGTTTGAAGAACCAAATGTATTGTACGTGTTTGATCTGAAAAATGAAGTATTTGTGAAAAAAATAGTCTTGGATCAAAACCTTTTTAAGGTTGATATGATGAATTTTTTGGTACACCGACCTGATAGTATTTTTTTTCATGCCTTCAGCACCAAGGATGTGTATTTGGTTAATGGGAATGGGGATCAAATAGGGCATTGGGATTTAGATAAGGCCCAAGGAGTAAATTATCCCGGAGAGTTTGGCTATTTTCTGCCATTCAGTATCTACCATAAATTTTATTATGAAAATGAATGGGGACATTTGGTATTGCCAATTTCCGACAATTATTTTCATGAGGAGCGAGGAGATTCTGAATTGCCAAAAGTGTTGATTTTTGATATTTATAAAAATGAAATTGTAAGATTTATCGCTCCTCCATCAGGAAGGATGGCAAATAGAGGATCGGCAAGCTTTCCAGGGGATATCCTGATTCCCCAAATACTCATTCATAATGGGTTTTTGTATATTTCATATCCTTTTGATGATGAAATCAATGTTTTCGAACTCAGTACTGGAGAGTTGACCCTTTCCAAAAATCCTTTGAATGGCAGGGAATTGGGTCTTTATGAACCTAAGTCTCCTGAAATCATGTCTGATAGGTCCAAGTCTTGGCAATTTAGATCTGAAATGCCATTTTTTGAAAATCTCTCTTTTCATCCCCAATTGGAGTTGTTCTCAAGGATATACCAACATCCTTATCATTCTGAAAAAGATCCAGAGAAGACTTATGTGAGAAAATCAACTATTGTTTATTTCGATAAAAATCTTTATTTTAAAGGTAAACAGGATTTTGTTCCGGGAGAATTAGGGGTGTATAAAAATTCCTCTATGAATAAAGGCTATTTATCAAGCAAGAGTGATTTTTTTATAGAATCTGATGAGTTTCTTAATCATAAACAAATTGTAAAATTTGAAGAATTATGAAAGTGTTAATATTGTTTTCCTTTTTATTGGCTTCATCATTTGAATGTTTTGCTCAGCAGTTAGAGGTGAGGGATTTTAATTATAAACCCGATAAAATTGTAAAAGGTAGCTCGGTGCTTTTATCTTTTTCTATTTATAATGGTGGGAAAGACCTTCCTGCAAATGCATTTAAGATGGAATGTACAATCAATGGTAATTTGGTCTCACTGGATGATGATACCAACTCTCTCCTGAAAAATGAGAAGCAGAGATATTCTAAACAACCTGGTAAGTTTCATTGGGAAGTACAAAATGAAAAAGAATTGGTTGTTGAAATTATATTGACTCCCAAGGTCGGCTATCTGGGAAAAACTGCTTTTAAAAGAATTATTCCGGTGGAATAAGTTTATTCTTTTGTTTTTTCAAAATTTAAAAAATTGAAAGAAATTCAATTAAACAGATTAGCCCCTGATATGAGCCCTTTTTTCATCTCATTTCCTGATGGTTTATTTATCAAGTCTAAAAACCAACCCAATGAAGAAAAATTAGATTATTATTTTATTCCCACAGAAAATTTTATAGCATATTGATTTTAATCAATGACAACACAAACGAGGGCTGATTCAAAAAAAATGGTACGAGAATTGCTATCATACAGCAAATGAAAACTTTGGCTTTTGTATTCCTTTTTTTCTTTAGCGCTTCAGTATTTGCAGAGCGGGATGATGCGCTATCTTCGGATGAAGAAAGACTAAAAATCCAGGAAGGTGTGGCGAGCTATTATGGGAAAAGATTCCATAACCGGAAAACTGCCAGTGGAGAGATTTTTGATATGAATGAATTGACTGCAGCGCATAAACATCTCCCTTTTGGCACCCAACTTAAAGTGACCAATCTGAAAAATGGGAAGGAAGTATGGGTGCGTATCAATGATCGCTTGCCCCAGTCCTCCAAAAGGGTGATTGACCTATCGCGTGGAGCTGCCGAAGCATTGGACATGGTCAGAGACGGCATCACGAAAGTCAGGATAGAAGTATCAGAGGAAGAGGTGGTCATGGAATTGATGGAGTATTTTCAAGACCATAAACCGGAAGATTTACGATTGAGACCTTATGAAAAACCCATCGAGAATGGGCTGCAAAAACCAGAGATCTTTACTTTTCCGCTTAAAAGTCATTTTGTAGAAAATCTAGCCTATGCCCATAAAAAGCAATCCTGATCTGATGATCAGGATTGGAGGGTTAAATTTTTATTTTTTTCCTAAAACATACCGGATGTTAAGTCCGAAACCACTTGCCCGAAAACCTGTGGTTTCAATAATATCAATCCTAGGCCGCCAGTCCAGTCCAAGGGCTAAAGGAACCTCCTTGAATTTGTATTCCAGACCTATTTCCCCACTTGCACCAAGGATAAAAGGGTCTCCGCCCACCAATAAAGAAGGGCCCACACCCACATACCAGTTAAAAGCTTCATCACCCAAGGGCCGATAGATGAAATTCCACAGTGCTTCAATCCCCACGCCTCTGTTGCCAAAGGCAATGTCACCATGTACCCGGCTGAACTGCCCTAAGGCAAAGACACCATCTATGGCCACATTATTGCCCAAAACATCTCCAAACCTCAAGCCGATTTCCTGTGCTTGGGCCTGATTCCATACCATCATGATGAAAAATACAAAGGGGAATAAAATGAATTTTTTCATAAGTAAAACGTTCAGGTGCATTAGATCTAAATTATTGTAAGGATAGTTAAATTACTCCAGAAAACCATCGATCATGAGGTTTTTCCAACTTGAGACCTTAATCCCATTACTTCTGTTTTGGTCCATTTCACCTGCGTAGAGGACGATTCCATTGGTGGCTCCACTCAGTTCCATCCAGTAACTAAGATTTTTAAAATATTCACTGGTGACTGTTTTTCCGGATTTAATTTCAACCGGTAAAAGGTTTAATCCTTCATCAACGATGATGTCAATCTCTCTTCCTGTCTTATCACGCCAATAAAACAGGTTAACTTCCTTACCTGCATTGGTTCTTTTTTTCACTAATTCAGAAACAATGAAGGTCTCAAAGATACTTCCCCTTAATGGGTGAATGGATAACTGATCTTCCTTTAAAATTCCAAGTAAGGAACAAACTAATCCAGTGTCATAAAAATACACCTTGGGCCTTTTGGTAATCGTTTTGTTGAAATTTCTATGGTGTGGTCTGAGCAGAAATACAATAAAACTACTTTCAAGGATCCCGATCCAGGACTGTATTGTTTTTGTATCCACTCCTACTTCAACAGCTAATGAAGTCATGTTTAATTCCTGCCCGGTCCTTCCTGCAAGTATTCGGATGAATCGCTCAAATACAATCAGGTCTGTTACATTTTTGATTTGTCTGACATCACGCTCAACATAGGTTCTGAGGTAGTTTGGGAACCAATCAGTTGGTGGAATTCCACGGTCATGTACAGGAGGATAAAAGCCGGTAAACTGAATTTTATCCTCAATCAATTCATTCTGTGGGTCCGCCCCATAAAATTCACTCAGGCTGAAAGGAAGTAATTGCAAATAGGCAACTCTCCCGGCAAGGCTTTGACTGATAGTTTGTTGCAATAAAAAATTATTGGAGCCGGTTAATATGAATTGACCAGATTCATCACTTTTATCAGTGATTCCCTGCAAATAGGAGAACAGGTCTGGAGTTCGTTGGACTTCGTCTAAAACGGCTCCTTGAGGGTAGTTGCCCAAGAAGCCTCTCGGATCTTGTAGTGCATAATTTCGAGTATCAGGATCTTCCAAAGAAACATATGGCTTATTTGGGAATAAGGATTTGACCAACGTTGTTTTTCCAGATTGTCTTGGTCCAATTACAGCAACAGCTTTAAACTTGGAAGCTAGATGCACTAGTTTAGAGGAAGCGGCTCGTTCAATCATAGGATAAAAATACGGAAAAATATGGAATCTGATTCCATATTTTTCCGATAAGTATAAAAATTTGGCAGTTAAAAATTTATTTTTAGGTTTATTACAGTGAGTAATAATTTGAGAGATTACAGCTGCTACAACTGTTCTACATACTACCTGAATGCAAATAACGGCCAAAACCAACCCGGATAATTCATCAAACATGCTTTTCAAAATTTAATATGAGTCATTCCAAGCTTGCTTTACTCGTTTTTCCATTGTTCCTGTTGCTAAATTGTGGAGATAAAAATAACTTGGATGCTATAGTGTCTATCAATACTATAGAGATCAGGAAAGATTTTTTGTTGGGAGATTCCCCGGAATTGCAGATTTAAATTCTGGACACGATTAACCTTGGATCCCCAGGAAATCCTGTTCTTACTACCGTCCAGGACATAGCCTTCTCACAGCACTTTTTCCTTCTATTGGACAGAAAACAGGGACTTTTAAAATATGACAACAGCGGTAATTTTCTCCAAAAAATCGGAAAGAATGGAGAAGGTCCTGAGGAATATATTATGCCCTATGCGATTCATTTGGATGATAAAGAAAATATCATACTTGTGGCAGAATGGGAGAAAAGGATTGTGATTTCCTATGACTTTGAAGGAAACTTTATTTCGTCAAGCCAACGACTGCCGGGGCATTCGGTCTCCTTTTATAAAGAGAATGACACCGTACTGGTAGTTCAGGAAACACTTAATGGTACCAAGGAGAAGTCTCGGCAGGTCTTGATAAGCTCAATTGAACCAAAAACCCTTGAAGTCAAACACCAAGAAAAGCCGCTTTACGGCTATCAATCAAATTACACAATTATCCATCCAATCCCTAGGATCATAAGTCGTGTAGGTAATAAAACCTTTTTTATATGCCAATCATTCGGGGAGATATAACTTCGTTTAATGATACCGATACGATCTTTAAAAAGGAGGGGGATTACTTGGTTCCGGAATACTTACTTCATTTAACAGGGTTTGACAATACGAGTAAGCTGAGAATAAGCAATGTATTGATGACAGGTAGCTATGCCTTTTTACATGTTGGATATGACAATCATTCCTATTATGTGGTAATTGATATGGAAAACAACCGGCCTTTGATTCATTTAAAGGAACTATTTGACCGGGAATTGGCACTTGAGAGTGTCCCAAGACAATTAGATAGGGATGTGTTTTATTCCATCTTAAGGGATGAGGATGGTTTTGAGGAGAAAAATCCAATGATAATATTGTATCGTTTGAGTTTTGCTAGAAATTAAATTAAAACTAGCCCATCAATTCTTTGAAAATGCTTTTTATTTAAGGTGGCTAAAGGAATATTGTGGGATTTCGCCGTAGCTCCTATTAATAAATCTGCTAAGTCAATCAATTTGTTTTTTCTTTTTAAAGTAGCATAGATTTCAATTGCTTCAATTGAGCAACTTTGGTCAAAAGATAATATAGTTAATCTATCATTTAATTCATTCCAAAAATCAGAAGTGGACACTTTGTTGCCTATACCTATTTCATATTGTGTTACAGTTGAAATTGCAAAATCATTTTCCTCTGACAATAAATTAAAGAAGTATGATTTAGTTTTGTCTTTTTTCCTAAAAAGGTCAATTAATACCGAGGAATCTAAAAGTATCATGCTATCCTTGAGAGATTAATATGTTTTCTGGCATTTTGGGAGGCCTCTATTTGCTCACCAGACCATGTCGGTGCATGCAACAAAAACTTCTGAAAATCTTCTTTTGAAAGTTTTGTTTTCTTTTTCTGGATAACCGACTCAAACAGTTTTGATTTCATTTCGTCGGGTAGTTGTTTTACTATTTCAACTAATTGCTCAAATTTAATATTCATCGTCAATTCCATTTTTCTTAGGTTAGGTTTTGCATATCCAAAATAAACTTTTTACCAATACATTCAAAATCCAGACAAATGTTATCTCTTGGCGTTATATTGAACCATTGTATTTCAGAAACTCCTAATCCCATTCTTCTTAGAAGAGTCGTGGGAAAAGAAAGGCAAGCAGGTTTGTTGGGATATAGTAAGTACATCAGCACGAATGGTCTATATTTCAGATCCAGCTTATGGTCTGATCCGGTATTCCAAAGAAGAATTTATCTCCAGGTGGATCGGCAACAATGCCGATGAACAGACCAAAGAAGGTATTACCCTCCTTCTCGAACCTACCCCTGCCTTCAGGAAAATGAAATGGGAGGATAAAGAAAAACGTTCCCTTAGCTTTCTGTTCAAATACCTCTTCAATTATAAAAACTATGAAAAAAGTCAAAAATTCTGTAAACCATCAATTTACTTATCAATTAGTTTGAAGATGGGGGGGGTAAAACGAAAATTTTAAAATATAATTCTGAACTATGAGCTTAGAATAATGCAATTTATTGATTTTCATGGGATTGTAGTGTTTTATGTTTTTGGAATTTCAAAATCTAATGATTAAGTTCAAAAGTGCTTTTATTATTTTAAAGCACTTGGTAGAATGATTGGGTGTCTTGGAAATTTTAGTTTTTATGGAGAATTCCTTTTTGATTTTGAAGAAAATGCTGTTGCTACTGGATATTCCTTTTTCAAAGGGCTACCTGAAAGAAAGAGTAGCATCCCATCCCGAGTAGGAATCCTTGCTTTCCATTTCGGCTGACCTTAATGTCCGGAGATTTTAATATTCAATAAATCTTAAAATCATGAAAAAGTTAAGTTTAGAAATGCTCAGACTTACTTCCGATGAAGTACTGGGAAGAAGTCAGATGAAGAAAATCCAT
>NZ_AMGM01000002.1 GCF_000298295.1 Cecembia lonarensis LW9 | reverse complement strand
GTGAACATCAGTAAAGCCTGATCAGACGGGAAACCAGCGAAAGATCCCCGGCATTCAGCTTCAGCTTCACCCCGTTGGGATAAATGAGCTCCAGATCTCTCCCCGAAGATCCGACAGTTCCCGCATCAACTCTGAAAAATCCATTTAGCTGATCTCCGCCCATCTGCTCTTTGTTTAACTTCCTGTACCAATAATTGAATTTGTGGAAGCCCATGCCTTTGGATGCACTGAAGTCCCTCTGGGTCATCCCACTGACCTCAAACTCTTCCAACAGTTTCAACATTTCCTGTCTCTTGTCCATATGATTGATTTTTGGACAAAGCTAATTCCACTTTGACCTCAAAAAAACATGCACTTGGACGGGTGCTTACTTTCAGCATATATCTTCCCGCTTCAATACCAGCTTTCTCTGGTTGGAAAGGAGAAATTCCTTTTGCAATTTCATCTGCATTCACAAACTCTTTACAGTCCAGGATTTCAGGCAAAATGGTATAGGAAGCAGTAGTTTTACCTGCTCCATTACAACCTGCTATGATGTAAAGTTTCTTCATTCAATACAAATATACACTTTACTATCTAATCATCATTTTAACCAATCCATGAAGACAATATTTGGTGCGATAACTTCTAATAATCTTGCTGAGAGAAAATATTACTTAGTTAACTCCTCCATTACCTCTTTTAAAACCAAAAACACCCTACTCCGGTTGCAACTATCGTTGATAGGGGAAGCAAAAGCGCTCATCTGACCGCTTTTCTTATTTATACCTCACTAATGTTTTTCAACTGAAATTATACAAGGTAAGATAGCCAGGATAGTAAGTGATTTAAGGTAAACTCGATACCGCCTATTTTCCTTTAAAATTAATGTATCCTTGCGAACGAAATATGTCCGATTTTGGCCACCTTCTTCAAATAAAACCCCTTCTATTTTGATTTTTAAAGGTTTTTCATAGCTGGCACAGGTTTAGCCAAACTGATTTTGACAATTATTATGACCGAAGAGTCGAAAGCAAATTTACTAAACCAACAAATTACATTTATTATGAAAAATTTAACTTTAAAACTAATGTCATTGGCATTGTTTACTGCTATTTTTTATAGCTGCCAAGAAAACGAACAACCCTTTGTTCATCCAATTATTGGGGAATGGGAATCCGATGCAGGGCAACCATTTATTCAATTGTATCTGGAAGGGGTTGAAAAAACACCGTCTGAATTCGGGATGGAAGTGTTTCAATTGAATGAAACCGATGCACGAATATTTATGGAGGAATACCTCCAAAATCAAGTGCTAGGGCCAATCAATTTAGGAAGCGGTAAAATCGTGTTTGATGGAAATAACTCATTTAGAACCTCTGGATCTCAAGGCATTTGGTCTTTATTTAATTCAGATACTCGTCTCAGATTGAAAGCAGAAAACCTACCACTGGACCAGTACGACTTCGATATCCTGACCTTGTCTGCGAATAAACTGGAATTAAAATTCGATGCTACCTTTGAGTTGATCGAAGAAGGGGCAAATGAAGTCTACAACTTTATGGTACTAATCAACCTGACTAAGTGATAAAACATTTAAAATTCGGAGTGATAAAAGCTGGGTACGCGCCCAGCTTTTTTTACATGATGCATTTAAAATCGCTTTAATTAACTTCGGGTTATTGTATTTTCAAAAAATTATTCTTCAATATGGAAAACCTCTTCTTTTTCAGTGGATCCATTACCACTTTTTTTATGATCCTTTTGATGAGCAAAAGAGATAAAGCGATTTATGATTGGTTTTTAATTTGGTGGTTTTCCATCATCCTGTTCCATGTTTTTGTATTTTACTTATCTGCAAACAACCGCTTCTCCTTCTCATTGGAACTCAGCAGCGCTGCCGTTTTTCTCAATGGTCCGGTTTTATGGCTTTATACAAGAAGTTTATTCGATAAAAGAGTTTCATGGAAAAAAGTCGTTCACTTTTTGCCATTCGTTATAAACCTGGCCATCATTGCTCCCTATGCGCTTTAAAATACACTGGCTCCTTTTTCTGATTTTACCCGTACTATTCTTGCTTGGGCAAAACTAGGGAGTATATTGATTTATTGCCTTTGGTCAATTCATATGATCAACAAAACCCTGAGATTTGCAGAGGATAATTTTTCTAACATCGAAAGTCAACATTTGGCGTGGTTAAAAATGGCTTTAAAATCTGTACTCTTTTTGTGGTTTATCGGATTTTTTAGTCAGCTCGCAGTGATCACAGACCTTTTTACACTGGATCTGGCCAATGAAGATCTATTCATCAATATCGCAGTAAGTATCTTGGTAATTTATATGGGGTATTATGGTTTTAGACAGGCTCCTGTTTTTCTGGGGGTTTCCATGTTCACTTTGGCTAAGCAGGCCGAAAGTGACCAAGAAGTTATGATGGAAAAATATCATCATTCACCCCTGGATGAAGCTTTGGTCAAACAGTATGCAAAACTTTTGGAGGAATTAATGGCTGAAAAGAAACCATATATAGATCCGGAATTGAACCTTTCAAAATTAGCAGCTGAACTTAACCTTAGCACCAATCAACTTTCCCAAGTCATCAATCAGTTTTACAAAAAGAATTTTTATGAGTACATCAATTCATACAGAATTGAAGCGGTAAAAAACAGGCTAGCAAATGGAGACCAAAAAACCACAACGCTTCTGGGGATTGCGCTTGAGGCTGGCTTTTATTCAAAAGCGACCTTTAACCGGTTTTTTAAAAAGTACACCGGACAAACTCCTTCTGAATATCTCAAGGTGCAAAAAACGTAAATAAATAAATTTTTTCGGATCAAATCGGTTTCATCCTACCTATTGCAACGCTTAAGAATAGTCTGCTCTCAATATTTGTACCCTAAAAAAGCATAAATAATGAAACAAAAATTGTATTTCCGGAACCTCGATATCGCCTGTTAAGTAAATATCTGTTACAATTTCTTTGTCGGAAAAAATGAAGCATTTTTTTGCAACACCTTTAACAATGATAAAATTGTCCTTGCAAATTTGTCCTTCTGCAAGTAAGTAAGAGTTTTTCTTAACCGTTTTAGGTTGAAACAATGACTGAATTATTGTAGCTTTTTCTAGCTTGATAGTACGTAAAAAATTAAAGTAATCTAAACTGTCAGTCATAAAATTCTTAAATATTCTAGGTGGTACCTATAAGGTTTCCGCCAACGTTCCTAATATTTCCACTGTTGGGGATTTGTGGACTTCTCACCCATCCACCGTGATGAAGCCCACGCGGAGCTGTGACCGCCAAATTAATACCAAGCCCCGCTATTGCTGGCTATACCATGTTAGGTGCTTTTATTTCTTTTATCACATCACTTAGATCTTGTTTTAGTTCTTCAAATGTGAAAATCTCAAACGGAAATTTAATTCCTTTAATTTCTTTTTCTTCGTTTAAAATTATTCTTGCGAAAGCAATTGTGCAAGATGCGGTCGCTTCATAATCGGAAGTCAGTACAATTGATATTTCATTATTTGAACTCTTGGCACTTAATCCAATAAATTCATTTTTATCTCCTTTATTTTGTTTTGTGATAAGAGAGCTTAAAACTCTACTTATTTGGGGATACTTAAATAGTTTAAGGAAGCATAAATTTTTCAAAATACTAATAATCGTGTTCAAGCTTGGTCTGTCGAAAGAAGTCCAATAGTTAGATTTAATTCCATATTCTTTTAAGTAATCTCTTTCTATGAAGTTTGCAAGTCTATGGGTTTTTATGCCAAATGGTTCAGGATATTCAAATTTCTTCTTGTATGAATATCCCGAATGTTTTTCAATAGTTACTTCCTTTAATAATTCCACATCCTTATCAAATATCATTAACATATCAGAAACACCTGATTTCCCATTCGTTCCATTACTTGATTGAAGTAATCCTATGTCAATAGGTTGATTTTGCAGTGAACTTTCATAAATTTCTTTTGCTAAAATCCCGGACAGTCCAGGAAATAACCCCCCCATAATTAATTGTATGGTCTTAATCCCCTGTATTCTGTTTAGCTCTAAAGTTTTGGAAATAAAACTCGGTTTAACTGACAAATCAATACTGTTAATTCCTTTTTCAATACATTGTTTTTGAATTAATGGCACTTCCTGTTGAATGGCAACAATAACCAAATCAATATCAATTAATCCACTTCTTATGCTTTCTTCTGAGCTAATGTCAATTACTTTTGACAGCGGTTCATTTCCAAAAGTACTCTTGATTTGTTTTTTTTGTTGATTCAATCTAACTTCTTTGTAATCAGAAATTACAAGATTTTCAACACCAAAAGCCGTAATCGCCTTTTCCAAAATATGTCGTCCAAGTATTCCATTGGAACCGATTATTAATATTTTCCTGTTCATATTTCGATTATTCGGCCTATTTATCATAATTGCACCTAACGTAATCTATCTGTCTAGAAAAATCAAACTTAGTTTACCAATTTTAAGAAATAAGTCTGAGTTTTCCCAACTATAAACTTAACGCATCAAAGGGAATTACAATCGATCGGAGACAAATCGAATTAAAATGAGAAATGGTTTTACGTTTAGGTTTTTTGTATTTTTATTTTGGCTAAATTAAAATTTAAATAACAGATCAAATGGCTAAACCTATCAAATACGGATTTTTAAGCCAGTTCATACTGGCTTTATATTTTATTGTTTTCACCTCTCACTGTTATCCCTCAAAAAAGGAAAGTCATGTAGACTTAATCCATACACCAACTTTAGCAGCATCTCCTTCACGAAATCCTCATCATGGTTTTGAGTGGGAAAAGGTGTCAGGTGCTGGTATTGAATTCTGGGCACAAAAAAATGAAACTTATCAGGTAGCTATCAGCGAAACTCTCCCGGGGGCAATGGTTGAAATGCTGGTTGACGGGGAGCCTGTTGCCATCGGTTTGGCCATACAGGTCTTTCATCTCAAAAACCAAAAAATTGAAGATGTTTTAGAGTTTCTTCAAGAGGATGAAAACTGGGATGAAGCTGAGCAATGTGAATTTAGGCTAATTGAATCCAATAGAGATGGAGTAGAAAGGTATGTCCTACAACCAAGTGGAACCGCATTGGAAACATATCAATTGCGGGCCTCTCAAGAACCTATCAATTTTGTCTGTAGCATTTGGGGAATGGCAAATAGTGGAATCCGCTACTTTGAAATCCACAAATCCAATCCGTCGATTGCTTTATTCCTGGAAATTGGTCAAGAAGCACCTTTATTTGATGAACAGACGATTGTAGTTAACAAAATGTAGTTATTAATTGGATTAAAACACCTATATTTTTGAACTATAATTAAACTTAAATTAGCTCATATGTATTGTAAAAATCTAATGGTTGTAAGTTTAGTTTTTTTGATTTTTTCTGCTTGTATAGAAAAGGAAAATAATTCAAATTTAATTACAAAAGCGGATATTGTTGGTTCCGTCATCCTTTACGATGAGGGGACTAACCAATTAGAAAAATCAGGAATGCTTGTAAGAATTCAAGGCACATCTTCCATGTTTTCTACCTTAACAGATGTTACTGGTAAATTTGTAATTAAAGACGTTCCTTTTGGAGAGTATAACATAGAATTCGAAAAAGAAGAATTTGGCACATTTAAAATATTTGCTTTAACTCATACCAATTCGGGAAAACCAACCAGTATAAATCAATCTCCTTCCTTAGGAAAAAAATCTTCTACAGAGATTACGGCACTAAGTGTAGGCGTTGAAGGTGATAATGTCATTGTTTCAATTACCACAAACCCAGCTGGGAATAATTCAAACAGAAGATACCTCAGGTATTTTTTAGGTGAAGATGCAAATCTTAGCCAAAATTTATACTCATTTTATTCAAGCGGCTACGTGGTACAGTTTAATCCATATACCATTACCATTTCCAAAAGTGACCTAGCTAAAGCTGGCTTTGTTTCTGGAAAACAAGTTTACATTAGAGCATATGGAGATTCATTTTGGGGCAATGAATACTTAGACCCTACTTTAAATCGTAAAATTTTCCCAAACTTAAATCCAAATTCTGCCGCGGCTGTTTCATTTACAGTTCCCTAGCAGCATAATTTGGATAGCTATTTTTAAATAAACTTAAATTTTATAGTTCTCCTTTATCATTTTTCAAAAGGGATCATAAAATGCCAGACTTTACAGTAGCAATATGGACGGAGTACTCTCTTTTTTGGCAAAAATTCCTCCATTTTTTCAATTCAACAATTCCGATAACGCAGGATTGATGCGAGGTAGACATTCAAATTAACAAAACCACCCACCATGGGCCAATCATACTTGTAGTGGCACTATTCTGTAAAATTAAGCTTTTCCTTAGCCACTATTTGCCATCTTTTCTGTCTGTGAACATAGAACCTTTTAGCGAATGCAGTGATAAACCTCGTCATTACACCCCCATAAATGGTTATAGAGTCTTCATAATGAATTATCCCATTACCCAAATCTTTCATTGTTACATCGTGATTCCAAACTTTTGCTCCTTTGTCCCATTCTTTGGTGGATATTGTATTGTTGTTATCATCAATTTTCTCAATGAACAAGTAATGAGTGCCACCGAAAGGGATAAATCCGAAAATCCGCATTTTTACACCATAAGTTTGACCAACTTCCCATTTTTTCGGAAATTCACTTTCGATGGTTTTGAACCTAATCATTCCTTTGGCTACAAATTCCAATAATGCGGGTGTCTTTACATTTGCCCAAGCACTATCTAAATCCATTGGTATTTCAGAACTAACAGTCAACTGTTTTCCCTTCACACTTTTGTCCTTATATTCTATAACGACCTTCTCAGTTTTTGACTTTGGCTTATTATTTTGAGCGTAACCATTTGACATTAAACCTAAGATTCCAAAAAGCAATATATTTTTTTTCATTGTCTTTTGATTTGAAGTTGAATAATAATCACAAAGCTCTTCAGACTTTGGAACGAAACCATTGATTCAAATCAAGAAACAATTTCAATTACATTATCCTTTCACGTTATGGATTGTATCCTTTACATCACCGGTTCTCTTAATTCTTCTTTTGACTCTGCTTAGTGTTTCAGGTGTCATATTCAAATAAGATGCAATCATATATTGAGGGACTCGTTGCATTAACGATGGACTTTCTTCAAGAAAGGTTTTTACCCTCGTATTGTAATCATCGTGCAATAATCTATTCGCCCTTAAAACGGATGTAACATAGGCTGATTCTGCTAATTGCCTACCGATACGTTCCCAATTCTTTGAATAGTCAAAAAGCTTATTAAGATTCCTTTTTTCAATACTATATATCAGAGAGTCTTCCAAGGCCTGAATAGGTCTTATTGAAGCTGTTTCTGTCAAGAAGCCAAAATAATCAGCCATCAGTTGAGATTCTGAAAAGAAGAGCATTATTTTTTCTTCACCATCTAATTGATAAAAAAGTCTGAATAGCCCTTTTTCAATGAAAGATACTTTGTTGGAAACCTGTCCTTCTTTTAGATAAAAAGCCCCCTTTTTTATTTCTTCTGGGATAAAAAAATCCATAGCAAAGTTGATTTCTTCGACTGTCAAGTATCCAAATGTCTTAAAATAATCTATGATGTTCATTTTTGCCAAAGGTTCTTTTTTTAGTATTACCACCAATCGGGATTCAACCTGGAGACGGCTGGCCTGTCTGACGCCACGCAGGCATTCGGATTCGTTCACTTCCAATCTACTACTGACGTATGAACGTTCAATTTACTCTGAACCGCCCGCTGTATCCAAGGTGATGGTCAAGGTGATGTTGGCGGTTCGTTGTTTATTCAATATCATTTGTTATGTAACCATTTTCAAGTTCTACCAAGTCAAGTTTAATAAATTCTTGAAGATGCTTTGAGTTTAAATGGTCATTGAATGATTTTTCATTTTCAAAACATTCCCAAATAATTATTTTTGTCGGGTCATTTTTCAATTGCTTCATGTCAAATGAAATATTACCACTTTCCAAAAGTGTCTGGTTTCTCAAATTTTTGAGTTGAGCAATAGCAAAGTCAATATTTTTTAAGTCTTTTATTTTTAAAATTCCTGTTGAGTAAAAATTTTGCTTTGCTTTTTTTGGTTCTATTAAGTCCCAAAGATTACCATATAAATCCTCAAAAACGGCTACTGTCCCATAGTCTTCAAAACTTGGTTCTCTAACAATCTTTATTTTTTTGTCTATAAGGTTTTGATAGTCTCTTTTGAAATTGTCGGTATTCAAAAAAAGAAAAACTCGTCCACCTGTTTGGTTTCCAATTCTGCTTTTTTGCTCTTCATTTACTCCTTTGGCTAATAATAAAGAACATTCGTTTGCACCTTTCGGCCTAACCAAAACCCAACGTTTTGTGTCAGTAAGAATAGTATCCTCAATTAAAGTGAAATGTAATTTTTGAGTATAGAATTCAATTGCCTTGTCATAATCGTCTACAATTATTGCTATATGAGTTAAATTTTGTTTCATTATGTTTGTCTGAATATTCTTTATGATGTTGACTCGGTTTTTTACAATGACCGCCAACGGCAGACCCCCGCCATGAGGGCGCCTGACGGGATTCAGCTTGGAGACGGCGGACGTTTGCAACACTTCCCTTTGAGACTACTTGAATCGTTAACAATATACGAATCTCCTTCGTTCAACGAAACTGTCCCCTGTGTCCAAAGTGATGTTATAGTGCGTATTTCCCTTTTCAGAGCTCAATGGAGATTTTCACCTTCCCACCCAATCCCTTTTCAACTATTTCATAAAGGGTTTTCAGTGTTAGATTACTTCCATTGTTTTCAACTCTTGAAATATAAGTTCTCTTTTTATCAACTAATTCCGCTAATTGCTCCTGGGTTAGATTCTTATCCTCTCTTGCCTTTTTTAATAGCAAACCAATTTTGAAAGACTCAAAATCCCTTTCTAATTCATCCCTGCGTTCGGTTCCTTTGACTCCATACACATCATCTTTGATCTCTTTCCAGCTCTTCGTATTCATTTCTTTTTCTTTTTACCTTTTTGAACTTTTTCTGTCTGGGCTTTTAAAAAGTTCTCAAAATGGTCCTGATAAGCAATGACTTCTCTTACTTTTCCCATAATACAAATGGGACTTTAAAGTTACTATTTTCAAAATTAAAAAAACTGATTGTCCTAGGTTTGGGGTTCTTAATATGCACTATAACTTATCTATCTGTCTGGAAAAACCAGACTTAGTTTACCAATTTTAAGAAATAAGTCCCGCTTTTCCCAATTTTAAACTAACCTCTTTGGTATGAAAAATTATCAAGCAAAGACCAATCGAACTAAAATGGGAAACACCTACCAATTCAGGCCTTTCAATTCAAAATTGAAAATGTTTTAGAAATTTTTCAAAAAGCCACCCTCAAAGACAAATTCACAAATAAATTTTCCTGAAAAATAGGATTGGCATACGCTCCCCAACGGTAATATGCTCCAATCCCTATCCCCTGAAATCCAAATCCTGAGCGGTATTTGATCAGGTTTTGGAGCTCAACTCCCGACTCCCAATAGCCTTGCTCCATGGTCTGAAAAGGAAATGCTTCTTCTCCAAAAGAATGATTCACGGATCCTATCGCAAAACCCTGCACCAAATTGAGTTGAGGGGCCATAGACATGATATTTAAATCATGCTGAAAAAGCGGTCCCGTTAGATAGGAATAATTCGCATAGATAGCCCTATCGGAAAAGAATTCATAAATCCGCATGGTTTGGAAATATGCCGGAAGACTAATTGAAAACGATCGCTCCTGCGGTTGAATACCAAAACCTGTATTGAAATAGGAAATCGGAACCTCCGCCCCCCAAACACTCATCCCCTCCACATTCAGCTGATGGGTAGAAACACCCTTCCTCCATTGGTGCTGTGTCTTGAAAGCCAGCCTCCAAAAATCAGCCGTCCCATTGAATACATCAGGAATGGCACGAGAAGCATGGAAATTGAAAACCGGATAGCCAATAGGACCGGGGATGATTTGCCTGCCTACCTTGGATGTTTGCTCTTTGGCCACATAGCGAAGATTCAAGCCAACTTCTGTAGCTTGAAACGACTGAAACATTCGCTCAAGATCTGGCATCTCCAAATTGGATGTCCAAAGAGGTGTTCGACTTTCACTACTTGCTGTCAATCCCAACCTCCACCGATGGAGTGGCAATTGCGAAAACTCAATGTGATACTTTTCAACAGCATCCATCTTTTGAGCCAAAAAAGCCCTGAACAGATCACTGGAGGTTGCAAAAGTTCGGGTACGAACAAAAGGATTGATTCCGATTTCAGCTATATCCTGACTGTAAGAAAACCGAATGCGGGATTCAAGCGGATCATGGAAGAGGATACTTGTTCCCAATCCATATTTCCAAGCTTGATCACGGAATCCATATCTGAAATATCCATCCAATTCAAAATGTCTAGAAAACTCTTGATTCGTAGCAAGCCCCATCCCCAAGGCTAATCCTTCATACTGATTGATACGAAATAAATGGGCACTCAATACATCTACTTTTCCTAGGCTTACTCTTCCTGTCAACAGTTGTGAAAAAACACGCACTACATTTCGGGCTCTTCGGAGGTTTTTCGCATCCATTTCCTCAAATCTTGAAAAAGCCCGTAGTTCTGCAACTGTCAGTGAATCTCTTCGGAATTGCGCCATAGGATATCGCTCATTTTGAATATCATAAATCAACCCAACTCTGGAGATTTCTTTCATAGGAATTGCTTCATTCAACCGAACATCAGATATAAAATTCTGGCTCACCAACTTCATGGGACTGCCATTAATATCAAAATTCTTGAACAGATAGATACTGTTAATTTGCTCAGGAAACCAATGTTGCCCATCCCAACGGTTTTTCTGTTGCAGCTCGAATTGCAGGTTACTTTGATTATTGGTGGTACTAAACACGATGTTTTCAAGCGCATAGTTATGCCTGGAAATCGTCATAAATCCTCTCCCTAACAAATAACCTTTGGTCTCTTGAGGCTGAAAGCTGATGACATAAGCGGTTGTCCCATTGGATTGAATGCTATCTTCCAAAAAATAATCATATTTTCTAAAGCCATCACTTGTCAAGGGATGGAGATAGGGTACTTCCAGAACTGTAAGATAGTCCTCATAAAATGAAAACGGTTGGATCGTACTCGATACCAGCGCAGTCATCAAACTCTGAAGACCGGATATCTGAGATGCTTTGACCTTCTCATGCCTTCGGCCTGGTTTTCTATACGTAACTTCGGATAAACTTTCGGATACCAACAAATGTCCTCCATCAAACAAGGTGTCAAAACGCGTTCGTCGAATACCATCCTCACTGATCCCATCTACTGTAAAAATCATCTTATCGTAAGACTCATACCGATAGCTTTTCAAATTAGAAGGATCATTAATGTTTTTGTTAGCAATCGCTTTTCTCAATAGTGGAAAAGCAGGGTTTTCTCCTGCTAAAAAGAGAAATTCCTTGAGTTCAACCTGCTTGGATTCCATAAAAATCCGACCATCTGCTCTAAGTTGGTTTTTCCCTAATTTCAACTTCACATAACCGACATGAGAGATCACCAAGGTATCAGCACTCGACTCCCATTTTAATTGAAATTCCCCCAAAATATCTGAGACCACCCCTTGAGATTCGTATCCACTCCAATAGACATGGGCAAAAGGGATCGATTCATCGGTTTTGTCATGGAGTACTTTGCCTCTGAGCATAGAGCCTTCCTGGGCCATGGACTCCAGGGAAAAAGTCGAACATAGAAAAAACATCAAATAAAAACCCAAACACAGCCTTATACGCATAAAATCCTTGCAATTTAAAATAAGCCTACCACTCAAAAGCGGTAGGCTATCTACATTAATTTAATCCAAGAGACTTACTTTTTTCACATTATCTCCAGGCACCCTGTCAATCAAATAATTGTACGGATCTATCCCCACAAAATGGGGTTTTTCCTTGGTTCTGAATTTAAATGTATTTCCCTCTTGGGTAACTTTTAAACGTTCATAAACTAAAGGGTCACCTAAAAGGTTTTTATTTTCAGTAAATCCAAAAACCCCGACATCAATAAAATCTGCAATAGGTATAGCTGTTTCCTTCCCTAAAGAGTCTGATCTGAATTTCTTGGACTCAGTGGTAAATTCAACAATGTACTCCTCTCCTTCCTGCGTATAATTCGCATCCAATACCCGGTTAGAAAATAAGGTAATATTGAGGAATAAATCGTCAATCACATACTGTAAGCTATCAGGAGTGTGCGCTCTGAAGACCCTTACCGCATCCATAGAAGTAGGATAAGGTGGCTTCTGATGCTTAAACTCTTCAATAAGCTGCCGAAGTGCTGCATTTACCTGAGCTTCACCGATCATTTCTTTGAGGTAATACATGGCTACGGAACCTTTTTCGTAGTGAATGTAACCTTGCTGTTCGGTTTCCACAAGTGGTCTTTCCGCCACAAATTCACTTCCCCTTCCTCTCAGGTAACCATCCATTTCGTATCTGAGGAATTTTCGCATTTTATCCCTGCCGTATTCCTTTTCCATGACCATCAAGGCTGAATATTGCGTAATGGCTTCCATCAACAATTCGGCACCTCTCATATTGGCAGCGATGACCTGATGGGCCCAATACTGATGGGCAGTCTCGTGGGCAGTCACGTAAAATACCAAGTCGATATCATCCTCTGTAACTTTTCGAAGATCTGTAATAAAACCGATACGCTCACTGTAAGGCATGGTTCCCGGAAATGACTGCGCAAAACCAGCATATCGCGGGAATTCCACAATCCTTAGCTGACTGTGATCATATGGACCAAAATGAGCAGTATAGTAATCCAGAGACTGGGACATGGCGCTGATAAAATTCGGGATATTGTATTCGTGGCCTGGCACATAATACACTTCTATAGCCACATCCTTCCATCGCTCCCTCTCCACTTGATACGCAGCAGAAAGGAATGAGGTAAAATGCACTGAGGGTGCCTCTTGTTCGTATTGGAAGTATTTTCTTCCATTTTCTTCCCATTCCCGCACTAGTTTTCCTGGACTCACAGCAATCTGATTGGGTGATGTTCCTATGACTGACTTCACTGTGATCCAATCACTGTCCTTTCCTATGTAATGAAAATTCCGTGCCTCTAGGTTGTTTTCATCCAAAACCGGCATGCGTTTCTTCTCTGGAAGTCCTCTTTTCCGTCTTTTGTTACGATCAGATAATTCATTGCTTGCCTGATAGCCAAAGCTAGGAACCATTTCATAGGAGTAAAAAAAGCTGCCATTTTTTAAAATACTGGTATTGGTAACTCTATTCTCAAATCCCTGAGTACGCTTTTCTCCCGAGACCTTCATGGTAAGTTGCTCCCCAGGCTGTAAAGGCCGGGCCAACTCATAAATCCGGTAGCCCAATTGATCATCATCCAGTTGAATACTCGCTCCTTCAATGCTGATTTCAAGTTTATCTTTCGAATCAGTCATCGTAAAATGAAGTTCACTGATCGGCCCATCTGTCCTATTTTCCATCACGCCCACAACCTCAAAAGTCAGATCCCTATCCTCAGGATATAGTTCAATACGATAATCCATGCTAACCCACTTGGGCTGAGGAATATTCTCGTGTACCTTATACGTTTCCTCATAAGCTACCCGAATATCTTCCCATTCCTTGCTTGTTTTGTAGGTGTTCAGGACTTGGGTATTGTAATAAACATGTGCACCTATGGCCAGGAAAGCAGCAATGAATACGAAAAAGACAGCCTTCGAACCTACAAATCGCTCCTGTGCATCTTTCCACCTGCCTGCTAGGGCAGTAGTCTTCCCTCTCATAAAAAACAAATAGGCTACATACACTAATAACAATGCAAAAGCACCCCAGTAAGCCTGAAACCAAGCAGTAGCCGTGGCCCATGGACCAAAGCCGTTGACATCCGAATATGAACCCCTTGAGACAGCACCGTAACTGACCATCAAGGATTCTATTTTAAGCAGTTCAAGTACATAGTCGGAGGCAATAATAAACACCACAAAAACAAAATAGGCTATGTAACGATTGTTGATCAGGTAATGGAAGAATACAGCCAATACCGTCAGGTAGGTGAAAAACAAGAAGTCATTGACCAATAAAGAACGGGCATAAACGCCCAATTCAAAGTTGAAATACCCATAAAAACTCTGGGCAATAATACCAATGACAATGGTCGTCATCAGAATCAGCTGGACACTGATCAATAAAGCAAGTATCTTAGATGAAAGAAAAAAACCTGTCGCAGCCGGCGTGGCATCCTTGATCTCATCCAAATGGGCATCTCTATCCCTCCAAACCAATACACCGGAATAGAAGATAATGATACCGATAAGGAACAAATAAAATGCTCCTGAAATGCTGTCAATCACATCATAGGTCAGTGGATAATTACTACTGCCATACCTGCCCGTAAAAAAGGTAAGCCCCGTAATGAGATTGATAATACCAATAATCAGGATAATCAGAAATGTTTGATTCTTGACAATGGCTTTCAACTCAAACCATACAAGTCTTCCAAATACAGCGAAAGAAAATTTATTCCCGCTATCGATGGTCACAGCAGGCCTCTCCAATACCGCTGAGCTCTCTGATAACTCTTTGGTTACCTTTTTTTCTTTCTTGACCTTTTCATTCTTTTGCTGAAAGGAAAACCGCGTGTATAATAACAACAAGAATGCAGCAGCTACACCTACCCACACCAGCCTATTGATCAACAAGTCTCCTTTCAGGAACACAGCCGTGGTATTCAATTCCTCTACAGTAGCATATTTATTGGCCAGCCCAACCGGATAAAAGCCGAACGGGTCCAGTAAATTGGCTAACCATTCCTTTTCTATATCTGCAATGAAATTACCCGCAATGGCATAGAGCACCAGTAAACCCATGGCTCCGATATAAGAGACCATGTTATTCCGAAACGTTACCGCAAGCGCAAAAGTCAGTACACCAATGATAAAGGTATTGGGAATCCCGAAACTGAGAAATCCCTGAATATGCCCTTCCCAATAAACAGGCCCAAACCTATTAGGATCAGCCCAAGGCATTAACGGGCCGACCAAAGCCCCTACAGAAATCCCCAACAAAGGGATCAGGGCAATCAAATACGCTCCTAAAAACTTACCAAAGAAATAGGAAGAACGCTTGATGGGATAAGAAAAAAGGATTCCTGAAAAACCCGATTCAAAATCTCTATTGGCGGTAGCATTCATAAAGGCGGTAGTCATCAACAAAGCAATCAAGGACATGATCCCATAGTATTGTTGTATAACAGACGGGGCATTTTTCTTGACACTTGTACTTGCGCCTCCAATCTGAATATCATCACTGCTGACCGCACCAAATACCAATAGTCCGATTATCAGGAAAAAAATCCACAACATGGGACTCTTGATCCAGGTTTTTAGTTCTTTTTTTAAGAATACAAACATGATATAGGGGTTTAGACCAGTTGATTGATTTTAGCAAAGAATACATCTTCCAAGTTTGCCTCCGCTTTGACAAAGTCATTGGCCGGCTCTTCTTCAGCAAACACATGAATCAATGGTTTTCCTCCCACCAATTTATCTGAGATTACCGCATAGTTTTCTCTGTATTGCGGAAGCATTCCTTTTTCTATACTTTTTTCATACACCTTTCCTTCAATCAACTCCAAGGCTTGATCTACACCACCATGATAGAGGACCTCGCCTTTATTCATGATTGCCATTTGTGTACAGAGTTCGCGTACATCCTGTACAATATGTGTGGAGAGTATCAAGATGGCTTCCTCTCCTATTTCACTTAGCAGGTTGTAAAATCTATTGCGCTCTCCCGGATCCAAACCTGCGGTAGGCTCATCCACAATAATCAATTTGGGATTCCCTATCAAACACTGGGCAATTCCAAAACGCTGGCGCATACCTCCTGAGAATGATTTCACAGCTTTTTTTCGATGTTCGAAAAGATTTACTTTCTGCAAAAGGTAGTTTACCAACGCTTTTCTTTCGCCGGTATTTTTCACCCCTTTCAATAGTGCCAAATGATCCAATAACTCCACTGCTGAGCTTCGTGGATACACTCCGAATTCCTGGGGGAGATAGCCCAATACCTGCCGAACTTTATCTTTCTCATTTAAAACATCAATATCACCTAAGCGAACATTCCCGCTGTCTGCATCTTGCAGGGTAGCAAGTGTACGCATCAGAGAGGATTTCCCGGCACCATTGGGCCCAAGGAGTCCAAACATTCCCTTGCCTATGGTCAGGCTAACATCCTTCAGGGCATGTACCCCATTGCCGTATTGTTTGTTGAGGTTGTTGATTTCTAATTGCATAAGATTTTGGTTATAGTGTTACTATTTAATTAAGGTGAGAATATGCCAGAATATAGTATTGAAGCGACACCCTATTGCAATAATTTAATATCTGTCTACTTTAGATGAGATTTTGAGCACCATTAATTTCGCTCTAACGTTGTTTCTACTTTTTCACCCTGTTTATTGACGGTGGTGATGATCAATCGCTCTTTATCTTGAAATATTGGGTTTGAATTGATAAAATCACAGAGGTCTATAGACGCAAAACTCACCCCATCCACGGCGAGTATTTGGTCTCCAATTGAAATTTTTTCAGAAAGCTCAGTACTCCAGACCGATCCAATATACAAGCCCTTATTTTCAGGAAAATAGGATATGGGAAATTTGTATAAATGCTCTGAACTTAATTTAGCCGACTTAAATGGGTCGAAGTAAAATTTTTTATTCTTGTAATCTATTGTAATCAGGCCCAAGTCTAAAATCTTGCTTCCTATACTTGAGTTGTTACCTTGGGTTGTCTCTACCAATATATTATTGAATTTAAAACCATTCAAATCTAATTCTGGAAGTAATAGCCTGTGATGAAGCTCCTCTTTTGCCATGCCAAATAATCCCATCGTATTGATTGCTTTGGAGCTGGCTTTAGGTTCAAAAATATCATAGCGCTGGAATACTTCATAATTAGGTAAAGCTAAATCATACAGGGAATTAACACCTAAGTCTAGCAGCACTTGATGTTTAATTCCTTTCTTTTTATTTTTAAGAAGTAAGGATATATATGGGCTACTCTGAGCATCCAAAACTAAATCCGAAGCTTTCTTTGGGTTAATATTCAACGCTTTTTCACTACTTGAAATGATAAGTGTGCTTGTTAAACCGTTAAGTTGAATTACGGAATTTCTAAGAAGATTACTCCCAATAAATCCATCTACTCCAAGGCAGGTGAAAATATCGTTTGGTTCAATAACCAATGCGGGAATATCATTGAATTCAATTGGCCCAATAGCGATGTTATTTAGCCTAACCACAGCTAATGAATCGGCCTGTTGATTGATATCGGTGATAGTTATCTTTGAAATAGATGATGGATTAAGCTTTTTGGATAGTCTTTCACTAATAGCCGTAGGGGCTCCAGTGTCAAGGATAAACCTATAAGGTTCATTATCTAAAGTCACAGGTAATATGATCTTTCCGTTGATATTTTCAAAAGTGATTTCAGTAAGATAATCTTCAATAATGGCATTTCCCTTATTGAATGAAAAGCTATCCTGGCCCATGCTTGAATTAACCCCTAGGATAACAAACAAGGTAAAAAGACCCAGTTTAATTTTAATTTTCTTCATGATGTATTTTTTTATACAGGATTAATTATCTATCAATTGATTGTCTTTATGTTCAAGGATATGACCAAACTCTATTTTTATTATTTTCTGTAAATGAAATGCATCATTAACTAGGAAAAACGCTATTTCCCATGAAAATCAATCTTGATTTTGATTACCTGAGGTAATCATACTGTTCGATAATGAACGGCTTGTGTCCACTTTTGGCCTGCAATTAACTGATCTCCATATCCTTGAGTATTTTCTCCGTCTGCTCAATAAAATCCCCAAATGCTTTTTTATGCATCCACTTTAAAAGGAAATAAATCAATGGCATAGTCAGTAAGGCCAAACCCATTCCTTTGAGTAAAAAAGGGACATCCATGATCAGTTCATCAGCACTAACCCCATCTCCACTCCCCCCAATCAGTAGACCTGCCAAATAAGCCAAAGGCAAGAAAATCAATGACCTGATTTCAATCATGCGTAGTGTTTTGCGAGTCAGTATCAGCTGTTCCTGTAAGGTGTTTAAGATGGGTTGATCCCAATTTTTCAACATATTATCAAATGCTTTGATGCGTTGATAAATCAGGACATGGAAATATTGAGATTTAAGAATCAATAAGCCAAGCGTCAATTGAATACTTAATGCTTGAAAGACTATCATCAAATAAACCCCTATGAAGGAAAAGACAAGCCCATATACCAAATTAGCCAGTAAGTTTTTCCGTAAAATCCTTATTGGATTTTTACTTTCATTCACTTTTTTTAAGGTCAAGGTCTCTCGGTGGATACCCTTACCCTCCTTCATGTCTCTCCAAAGGTCATCTATCTCCATGATTGCTCGCTTTTAAATGGGTGGTTATCTTTTCTTTGATCCTGTGCAGCTTTACTCCCAAATTATTTACAGAAACCCCTAAAAAGGCAGCTATCTCTGCATTGGAAAATCCATCCAAATGCATGGTAATGATGGTTTTGTTTACATCATCCAAACCTGCGATACAGGCATAGAGTAGGTCTACCTGTCTTTGTTCGGGCTTTTCAATAGCAGGAAGACTTTCCGCTGCCTCAAGATTGACTTGTTGGATTTTCCCCTGCTTTCTCTTAGAAGTAAGAATGGTATATAGTGATAGTTTATACAGCCAAGTGTTGAAAGAGGATTCTTGCCTGAATTTATCTTTGCTTTTCCAGGCCTGAAGGATGATCTCTTGCTTGAGATCATCCTTATCGGCAGGGTCAGGGACGTAAAGACCCAATAGGTGAAAAATGGTTCCCTGATGCGCATTGATTAAATGAAGAAATTCTTTTTCCCCCATAAGGTTAGCTTTACAAAGCAACCGCCTCTACGGAATATCCCTTTTGTTGTAACAAAGCTATCACGCCTAATTCACCTGGCAGATGACCCGCACCAACTGCCACAAAAGAAGCTCCTTGCTTAAACAATTCCTCTAAGGTTGGTATCCATGCCCTATTTCGGTTGTCTAGAATCTCTGCTTGATATTGATTCATCAAATCACTTGTTTTCATAAATCCATATAAACGCTCAAGATCTCCCGATACATAAATCTCCATCATTTGGTCTAACTCTTTCTTTCCTGCATCATCTTTCAATGATCGGATGATTTCTTGAATTTGAAAATCTACGGGAATATTATCAAAGATTCCCACCTGAAAGGCAGCTGTCTCTAAATCAATCACAGGCATTTCTTTTTCAGTTGCAAAACCTGCCAAATAAGTTTCCAGACTAAAAGGTACCTCACATTCCAAGAAACCCATCGTTACCATTGAGGTCAGGGTAAATGGTTTTAATACGCCCATCTGAGCTAATCCTGCTCCAAACTTGTCGGAGAGATAGGTATCCAATAATATAAAATCCTCTTCCGGTAGCTCTGTGTAGATATTTTCAAATTCAGGGTTTACAGCTAATTGCTGCATTTCCTGCAGAATTGCCGGGTTGGTAGGATTCAACTCCATTACCAAATACTTGCTTTGGGAAAGCGCTTCCTTGAAACTGGTTTTTTCCACAATACTTTGATCACATAATATGTGCATGGTGCCAAATAGGTAAGAAGGTGACTCTAACCCATTCCCACTCACCTTCCATAATAAGGTGCTTTCTTGGGCTTGAACATTGAAAATAAAGAAAATGCTCGCGATGATGAATACATACTTTTTCATAGAGGTTTTTATTGTTTTGAAATATTAGTGTCAATAGATGAGCAAATATTACATGAGCTCGAAAAAAATTTATTTATAAATTCAGCAGTCGATTATATAATGTTCACTTTTTTTGAAAACGAACTTGACTCAGAAAAAAGGCCACTAACCATCTTTAGGGTCCCTATATCCTTTTTTAATCATTTAAAAAGAAGAAAAACATAGAAATTGCCAGACCAACTTTAGCTGATGACTCCTTCCCTTCCACATAAGCAATCGTCTGCCCTGTGCGATTCTTTAAATGATTGTTTTCTACAAGCCCTAGTTGTTGATGGTCCATGGTGAAAACCTGCATACTTGCAATATACCCCAAAGCTTGACCCTGACTATTTCTTAAGGTGTCATTGGAAAATGTTGCAATCACTTGATGCCTTGAACTATAGATTAAGCCATCATTCATATACGCCAATAAAGACCTATCTGTGATTGAAAGTAACTTGGCATCATAGTTTGGCAATGTGTCTTCTTTCATTAAACTACAAGAAAGAAGAAGAAAGATGAGGATAGAAATTGTCATAAGCTTATTCATTAGTATGCGTTTTTTTGATGAAGAAGAACGAAACTTTGTTGGTGGTTTCATCATAGGTTACCATATGTTTGCTTTTATTGATATGAAAAAAATTAACTATGCCAAAATCACCCGAGCACATCGCACTGTGCAATAACAATGTGCTAAGGATTGTGAGTTGCCAATAATGATCTACAAAGAATAACAGTAGAATCAAAAAGCAGCTTATTAGCGTAAATGGCATCAAGGCTACCATGGTAAACTCTTTTCGATTAGCCACAAAATTGTTTGCCAATGCCATAAAATAGAACTTCTTGAGATTATAATCTAAAGATGTTTCTTTAGCTCCCAGCCATTTATACGCCATGACATGAATAAATTCGTGTATAGGAATCAGTATCAAACAAACTGTAAAACCAAAACTATAGTAGAATATCAAATCACCTATTGCTATATCATGCTTAGTTATAGCAATCCATGCATACACTACTACCAAAACAAAAAGACCAAGATTCACACCGTAAAAGAAAATAGAAATCAAGGACCATTTGTGAAGGCTCTTTCTTACAAACGGAATCAATTCGTCGTGCTCCAATTTCTCATAAAGGAAATAACCTGCTTTTGTTAAATCCTCGGGTTTTATTTGCATTGCCTCTGAAAACTTTTGAACCATTTACTAAACTGGAAACAAAATTAAAGGCCTACATATAGGCAAAATTGGACTTTTGCGACAAGCTATTTGACTTCCCAAATTATTTTATTCCCCTCTAATTTACTGATGCGCTTAAAAAATGTTTTTGGGCTTTTTCCTGTTAGTTTCTTATACTCTCTTATAAAATATGATTGATCATAATAATTGCTTTCCAAAGCTATTTCAGTAAGTTTTTTGATTTCTCCTTGGAAACCATCTTGAGAAAGAGAGTGTCGAAATTTAAAAATCCTTTTGTATTCTGAAGGGGTACAGGTGAGTAGTCTTTTAAAGTTCCTTTGTAAAGACTTCATCGTCAGACCACACAAATCTGCAACCTCTTGTACCGTATAATCTTTTTCAAAATCTTCTAAAAGAAGCATGGCTTTCTGTACAATAAAATCATCTATTGTTGAAAAATTTTCCAAAAGAAAAGATTCTAAAAGCTCAATCCTTTTGAATAGATCAGCCTCTAGAAACAATTTTTCTGCAAGAGTGTGCCAATGATGCAGTGGAAGTGTCTGTGAAAAATCAGACGCATATTCAATTAAATCATCTTGCAGAAAATGATTCACTCCAAGTGGTTTGAAGATGATTGCTATTTCATCGAAATCTCCTTGATAATTCACAAAAAATGGCTGCGTATATTTGCCCGTGATTTCAACAGAAACTTCATTTTTTAAATCTTCCTTTGAAGAAATTTGAAGGCAAAGGTCCTTCCTTTGTATCTCTACCCCCCTAAATAATGATATGCATGTATTAACATGGGGAAACGCCACATAACTCAACACATCTCGCTCTTCATTGACAAAGATATAGTAGTACGCTATGTATTTGCGCAAAGACTTTGATAATGGCGCTATTGTTTTGATCATATGAACTTGATTTTTATGATCGGGCACACACTATTTTATCTCAACCCTTTTACAATGAGGACAATTTTAAAGTAATAGTTTGTCCTGGTTTCCTTAGACAATATATGATTTCTTGTGGATTGTTTGATGATAATCTTACATCTGAATAGACTTCTCTTCAAAAAACTCCTAAATCTTCTTAATAAACTCACCAACCATCCCCAATCCATTTTATATTTCAAAAGATCAATATGTTTTCTTACTGGACATCTCGGATTCACAAAATATTGGAGATCTTAGAAGAAAAAATATTGCTGTTGCAGAGATGTCGCCCAAATGTCATATTTTTAAAAAACAGGTATTAATACATCAAATACTAAACCCTATAAAACTCCTCCCAACCTTTCCTAGGCGGCATACCTGCTAAAACCTGATTGGCCAATGGATTATTGACTATCTGTCTGGTTTCGCGGTCAAATTCCAGTTTAACACCCATCTGTTGGGCCATCACTCCCAGGCAAAAAACCTGACTCAGTGGTCCGGCTATTTCAAATGGAGACCTTGTCTTCTCCTCTCCTTTGCAGGCTTTAAGGAAATTGGCATAGTGGTTAGATGGACTCTGCGGCACTTCAGGAAGTTTGGACTCCCACTCCTTGGCTTTGTCCTCAGGAATAATGGACAAAGTACTTCCATGGGAGCCCCCTTTGAAAGTAAGTTCCTTGCTGTAAATGATTTTTCCCGGATTTAGTCGGGCAGGCTGAAGTTGTCCTGTGCTTGGAGGTGGGATGTTGGGATCCAACTCGGATACACCATATCCGTCAGGCACTGCAGGAATATTGTCCAAACCATCATACCAAGTGATGGTCAGAGGAGGCATTTCTCCACGGGCTGGAAACTTAAACTCCAAGGTAGTGGACATGGGGAAAAAGAAAGGATTATGTCCGGTTAATTTCACCGGATTGATTTCGTAGGGCAGTCCCAAGTCCAAAAACTCGTGGGCTGTATCTATGATATGTGCTCCCCAGTCGCCCAAGGCACCCATGCCGTAGTCGTACCAACAGCGCCATTGGCCATTGTGAAAGTCTTTGTGGAATCCTCGGGGCTGGGCCTGACTCAGCCAGAGGTCCCAATCTAAAGTTGAAGGAACCGGTTCAGCCTCTGGAAATCGGGTAATATTGGGATCCCATCCATGCCAGCGGCGGCGGCTATTCATGTGAGCTGTAATGGCCGTGACGTCTTTGATGATTCCCGCTTCTTTCCAGGTTTTGAACTGAAAATAATTGGCCTCTGAATGCCCTTGGTTGCCCATTTGCGTGGCCACCTTTGGATTTTTCTTCGCTGCTGCCACCATTAAATCCACCTCTTGGAAAGTACGGGCCATAGGTTTCTCTACGTACACATGCTTCCCTTCTGCCAAGGCCATCATGGTCGCTGGGAAATGGGAGAAGTCAGGAGTGCCAACACTTACTGCATCAAATTCTCCACCTATTTCATCAAACATCTTGCGAAAATCATGATACCTCTTGGCTTGGGGAAACATATTCATGATTTCCAATGTCTGATCGGCGCCCATATCTACATCACAAAGGGCAACGACATTACATAGGCCTGTATCATTTAAGGCTTTGATGATTTCATTTCCCCTGTTGCCAATACCTACGCAGGCAAGATTGACTTTGTCAGAGGGCGCTATATAGCCCATGGATTTACCAAAGACAGAAGTGGAAATCAAAGTGAAGCCTGACAGGCCTAAGGCAGCGGTAGCTCCGGTTTTCAGAAAGTCTCTACGGTTGGTGGACATGGTATGGTTATTAGGGTTTTTTAATCATATAGTTAAACTATTCAAAAGCCTCTACCTAATCTGCAACATTGATTTAAAGGATGAGCCATTTGAAATTTATTTCTCAATCTAGCAAGTCAATTTTTAAAATCGTAAAGAAGCTTTGAAAATCAACGGAAAGGTTTGCATAAATAAAATTCACTCAATTAATAAAACATAAACAGCCATTTAATAATGAAACAGGGTTTTATGCGCAATAAAAGTTAAATTTGAAAGAAACTAAATAAACCATAAAATGAAAAGAAGGATATTTTTAAGCTTATTGCTGTCTTTTCTGTGGCTGGGATTAACCGTTTCGGCCCAAGACAAAACCTATAACACCCCAAGCCTTGAAAATAAAGATGCATGGACCTTAGTCCTGTTTCCGGATACCCAGACTTATGTGAAGTTTAAGAGAAACCAACCAATTGTGGACCTCATGGTAAATTGGGTTGAAGAACATATTTCAACCTTGAACATCAAGTTGGTTTTGCATGTGGGTGATTTGGTTGAACATAATGCCCTGGTAAACCCTGATGGAATAGTTGGTAATCAGACAGGGACCCAGCAATGGGAAGCAATTTCTCGTTCATTCTCAACCTTGGACACAAAGTTGCCGGTAATCGCCACTACAGGAAATCACGATTTTGGGATTGCCAATATAGAAAACCGACAGACTTTTTATAACAAATACTTTCCCATTGAAAAAAATCACCATAATAAGGAGATGATACGGGAAGTTGCTCTTGATGAAGATGGCATGCCCAATCTAACTAATGCCTTATATGAATTTATTGCACCCGATGAAAAAAAGTTCTTGATTCTTGTCCTTGAATTTGCGCCAAGAGAGGCAAATTTGCAATGGGCCATTGAAGTGGTCAATCAGGAAAAATACCTGGATCATAAGGTGATATTGTTGGTGCATTCCTATTTGGATAGTAATAGCGATCATATCGAAACAGAAAATTATCCCATAACAGATGGAAACTATGGTAAAGCCATTTGGGAAAAATTAGTGAAACCGTCCAAAAATATCCAAATGGTCTTCTCTGGCCATATCGGAGCTGCGGATCAAAAAAGAGGGCATGTCGGATTCAGAACAGATACCAATGCCGGAGGCAAAAAGGTACATCAAATGACATTTAATGCACAAGCCATGGGGGGTGGCTGGCATGGAAACGGTGGAGATGGATGGTTGAGGTTGTTGGAATTTCAGGGCAACCATGTCTCAGTACGCACCTTCTCCCCATTATTTGCCATATCTCCCAGCACAAGGCATCTCGCTTGGGGAAGCGATGCTTATGCAGCCTTTACTTTTGATTTAGATTAATATAGCCAAAGGGCTATGTTCATTCATCGAAAAAAGAAAAAGAAGTATAAAGCTGCTTCATCCCTTCTGATCCCATCAAAAAAACCTACAGTCCTTCTTGAACCATCCAAGACCCTATCTGATTCCACATAACCAATTGTGCGTCTCGAAGCATCCATTACCCTCCCCTGTTCAATGTGCCCAATTGTCCTTCGGGAAGCATCAAGTACACTGCCATTTTCATAGTATCCAACGGTCCGTCGAGCAGCATCCATTACCCTATTTCTCTCCAAAAAACCAATGGTACTCCTAGAGGCATTCATGACCCTTTCGTTCTCAATAAAACCTACTGTCCTTCGGCTATTATCCATCAATCTTTGGGCTTCAGCAGCAGGGATTAAAAGCAGGACAAAAAAGAAGATTACCAAAGTTTTTATCATGATCCAATTAAGAAAAAATTTAAAGAAATTTCTGTTATTTTAAAATCTCATATAAAAATACTGAAACTGCCATTCCCATTTTAGGATCCCCGCTATGAAAACTCAAATCAAAAGAAGAAAACTTTTGCAAGCATTAGGCCTTGGCGCTATAGGAGCCAGTGCATTTCCTTGGGCTTGTACCGGTCCCGGAACTTCAGAAAACAAAGAAAAAGTCCCAATTCTACGATTTGCCTATTTGACCGATATGCATATCGAACCAGGCATTGGGGCTGAAGAGGGTGTGAAAAAATGCATTGATCATATTCTCAGCAAAGAAAAACCGGTGGATTTTTTTGTCAATGGAGGTGACCTGATCATGGATGCTTTGGGCAAAAATGAGGAGGAAACCGAAGCACAATGGGCCGTTTGGCGTAGCATCAGGACAGCCTATCCGGATTTGAAATTTTTCCATTGCATTGGCAACCATGATGTCTGGGGAAAAACACCCCATGAAGAAAAATTTCCCGGCAAGGCTTGGGTGATGAGGGAACATGGATTGGAGCGCCCATATTATACATTTGAATCAAAAGGCTGGCATTTTATTGTATTGGACAGCACCCACCAAAAAGAAGATGGGACATGGTACACCGCCAAGCTCGATACCGCGCAAAGAGCATGGTTGGAAAAGACCCTCCAAAATATTCCGGCAGACAAACCAGTTTTGATCATCTCCCATATTCCAATTTTGGGGGCTACCCCATTTTTGGATGGGGATAATGCCCAAACGGGAGATTGGATAGTACCAGGGGCATGGATGCATATCGACGCCAAATCCCTGATCAACCTTTTTCATCAGCATCCAAATGTAAAAGTCTGCATCAGTGGCCATATACATTTGGTAGAATCCTTGCTTTATCAAAATGTACATTACCATTGCTGCGGGGCAGTATCCGGAAACTGGTGGAATGACGAGCCTTATGAAATGACCCATAAAGGGTATGGTCTATTTGAACTCTTTGAAGATGGCAGTCATACATTTGAATATGTAGAGTATGATAAAAAAGCCTAAGTAAAATTATAACACCCTACCCTCCGAATACAGGTCATAGGCCGCTACCAATAATTGGTTTTCGGGGGATTGCCCATATCGGGCGTATTGTTGGATGTCACTCCGCTTTTCCGTGTAAACAGGCCGGTATTTGGCGTCCAATTCATCCCAAACGATTAACAAATAGGCGTATGGAATCTTACTTTCACGGCCCTTTTCCAGCCATTCATCAAAAAGCGATTCATCAAGAGTTTGGGGATAATCTGGTCCGTTAAACATCTATCAAAGATTGCTAAAAATATTGAGTAGTCTAAATAAGAAACCCTCCATTTTCCCAAAATCTAATCTCCCTGATTCCTGGTTTTTCCTAAATCACCTTTTAAGTTCACTAATTCCTGAATAATTTCAATCTGATGGTGGATTCCAATCATCTGGGGGGTCTAGCGGTAAGGGTGGTGGAATATAGCCAATCCGAGGGTCTTGATTTTTGCCGTCCGGATCTAGATATTCCTGACAATCGAAAGGAATAATGGTAGCTGGTATTCGGACAAACTCCAACTTGGACTTTTGGATATAAGTCCTTAAGAATCTTTCATCTGAAGCAAAAAAATAACCCAAAACTTGCTCATCAGGATCATCAATATTAATCATATTGCCCCTAATATTTGCAGGAGGAGGATCAAAAACGGAACCTGTAAGGTTAGTTTGCTGACTGACCAACTTTAAGAACCTATGGGCTTCATCTGATACAGATAAATGCTGCACATCTAATCGATACGTATCTTTAAAGCGTACCCCATTATCCTGCACATAAGCAATCACCCTTCTTTGGTACAGTCCATTAAAATCAATATCTGAAACAGTATTGACGTTTAATGGAAAGGGCATTTCCCTGTGGTAACAAACTTCGCAACAATCTTTGACATTTCTGTGAAGCTGTGGCTCAGCGACAATTACAAAGTCCGACTCCAAAGGCTTCCAGTAGTAATTGTTTTTCTCATTTTCAGGATCCTGAAAATGAGCTAATAGCTCGACACCCACTTCATCATTCAAAGGGTCAGCTGAAGCTGACCTTACAGCCCGATAAGTAAGAGAATCCACCTCAGGTACAGGACTTACCAGCTCAGGAAAAGATTGAAACCTTTTCCCATCCTGAAGTTCAACATGTAGCGTATAAGTCCTTCCGACAACCGCGGCAAAGTCCTCTGATGTCTCATAGAAACCTCTTACATTATCAAAATTATCACGTGGTGCCTTGACGTTTAATATTTCCGTATTGCCGAGATTATCCTTTAAATAAACTTTTGCTGTAATAATGCCCGGATTTGGTCCTGTAGCTTCCGGACCAAAGGGTTTGGTAAAAGATAGCCTAATGACATGAGCCTTGGGTACTGTCGTAATGAATCCTTCTACGGTTAATATCCGGTTTTCTCCGGCAGTTTCAACCTCATACGGATCAACACAAGTTCCAAACAAAAAAACAATAATGACCCAAAAGACTGATCGATACATAATTAAAAGCTTATTTAAAGGTTAAATATAAAGTTTTTGTTCAAAAACTTCAGTATACCAACAAAACAACTTTGCGGTTTTCCATGAAAAAAGCCAACCCTTTCGGATTGGCTTTTTATAAATGGGTTAAAACCCGAAATATGCATTAGAACTTTTATTGATAGATCAAATCGAACCTATCCAAATGCATCACTTTGGTCCATGCTGCGATAAAATCTTTCACAAACTTCTCTTTGTTGTCTTCTTGCGCATATACTTCAGCCAAAGCCCTCAGTTCTGAATGCGATCCGAAGATCAAGTCCGCTCTTGTAGCGGTATACTTCAAGTCACCGGTTTTACGGTCTCTACCTTCAAACTTCTCATTGCTGTCATCAGCTGGCTTCCATTCTGTACGCATATCCAAAAGATTCACGAAGAAGTCATTGGTCAACATGTCTTTCTTGTCAGAGAAGATTCCATGGGTAGAACCATCATAATTGGTATTCAAAGCACGCATACCTCCTACCAATACAGTCATTTCAGGCGCAGTCAAAGTAAGCAATTGTGCCTTATCCACTAGCAATTCCTCCGTAGATACAGTATACTTTGTTTTAAGATAGTTACGGAATCCATCTGCCATAGGCTCCAGCAATTTGAAGGATTCTACATCTGTCATTTCTTCAGTGGCGTCCATACGGCCTGCAACAAATGGCACTGCTACATTATGGCCTGCATTGGCAGCAGCCTTTTCTACAGCCGCAGATCCTGCTAATACGATCAGGTCTGCCATGGAAATTTTCTTAGCACCGGATCTGGCATTGAAATCCTGTTGGATTTTTTCATACACAGCCAACACTTTATTCAACTGCTCAGGGTTATTCACTTCCCAGTTTCTTTGAGGAGCCAACATGATCCTCGCACCATTGGCACCACCTCTTCTGTCAGAACCCCTATAAGTAGATGCAGAAGCCCAAGCGGTAGAAACCATTTCAGAGATAGAAAGTCCTGAATTCAGAAGCTGTGATTTTAAAGCTGCCACATCCTGCACATTAACCAATTCATGGTTTACTGCTGGAATTGGATCCTGCCAAATTAAGTCTTCTGTTGGTGCTTCAGGTCCCAAATAGGTAGTTTTTGGCCCCATGTCTCTGTGTGTCAGCTTAAACCAAGCTTTGGCAAATGCCTTGTTGAACTCTTCTGGGTTCTCGTAGAATCTTCTGGAGATTTTCTCATAAATAGGATCATATCTCATAGACAAATCTGTAGTCAACATGGTCGGTACATGACCTTTCTCAGCATCAAAAGCATCAGGATATAATACTTCTGCGTTGGTTGCTACCCACTGATGGGCACCTGCAGGGCTTTTTGTCAATTCCCACTCATGCTCAAACAAGCTTTTGAAAAATCCTTGACTCCACTCATTAGGCGTCAAAGTCCAGATGACTTCCAACCCTGAAGTAATGGCATCAGGACCTTTTCCTGATTTGTAAGAGCTTGTCCAGCCAAAGCCTTGCTCCTCAATGGCTGCAGCTTCAGGCTCAGGACCTACATGATCAGCGGGACCGGCGCCATGGGTCTTTCCTAAAGTATGACCACCGGCAATCAAGGCTACAGTTTCCTCATCATTCATACCCATTCTACCAAAGGTTTCACGGATATCATGAGCAGCCAAGATCGGATCCGGATTTCCATTTGGGCCCTCAGGGTTGACATAAATCAAGCCCATCTGTACCGCTGCCAAAGGATTTTCCAATTCTCTTTCGCCTGAATAACGCTTGGCATCACTTAGCCACTCCCCTTCAGAACCCCAGTACACATCAATTTCTGGCTCCCAGACATCTTCTCTACCTCCGGCAAATCCGTAGGTTTCAAAGCCAGCAGCTTCCAAAGCCACATTACCTGCCAAAATCATTAAATCGGCCCAAGAAATTTGATTACCATATTTCTGCTTGATGGGCCATAGTAACCTTCTGGCCTTATCCAGGTTGGCATTGTCAGGCCAGCTGTTGAGAGGGGCAAATCTTTGTTGACCGGCCCTAGAACCTCCACGGCCATCTCCGGTACGGTATGTTCCGGCACTGTGCCATGCCATACGAATCAGAAAACCACCATAATAACCATGATCGGCAGGCCACCAATCCTGGGAATCGCTCATCAAGGCTACCAAATCAGCCTTCAATGCTTCATAATCCAGACTTTTAAATGCTTCAGCATAATCAAAGTCCGGTCCCATAGGGTTAGACAAAGATGAATTTTGGCGTAAAATGCTCAGGTTTAACTGATTCGGCCACCATTCTGCATTACCGGTAGCACGCATGGCGGTACTGCTTCTTTTCGTAGCACCTGACCAACCGTCCACTTGCTCCTCATTGTAGGTTTTCTGTGCGTTTGCTTCCCATACAAAAGCAAAGCACAATAAGCTAAGCAACGCAATTTTTCTCATATACATATTATTTTGTTTTTATTAGTTCATCATATCTAAATACAAACATAATTTTTCAGAATGGTCTTTAGAAATCGATTTTTTCGATAAGGATTTGATAAAATCAATTAGGATAAGAAGTAATCTCATTGATAGGTATTGATACCAATATCATTCAAACGCCTATTCAAAGCATTGAACGAATTGACATCTAATACATTAAGAAATCTAATGCTAAGAATTTGTATTGCTGTGGCTAGGGAGAAATGCCTAACGAAAATAAACCTTTTAAAGCATTAAAAAAATATGATAAATATCACTAACCAGTTCAATACCAAAAAACAAATCACACCTCTACGATTTAACTCTCTTAGAGGTGTGATTCTTCCTATTGACAAAAAGCCCCTGATTGTTGATTAAGGGGTGTAGATAGTTTTTTTTGGCTTTAAACAGCTGGTATTACAACTTCAAACCAAAGGTAAAGTAGAAAGTGCGGCCATCACCGGGCATAATGCCAGGACCAGGATAACCACCGGCTCTACGGGTAAAATACATTTCATTGGTCAGGTTATTGATACCGGCCCTAAAAATGTAACGCCTGTTAATGTCCATGGAGGCTGAAAGGTCTTGTACCTGATAGGCAGGAATCAAACCCACAGTGGCCGCAGCATTAGGTGTCACGGTATTGGAAGCATCGGCAAATGCATCCCCGATATCACTCAATTGCCAGGTGGTAGAGAACCTATTGTAGCGGTAAGTAACACCATAACGGTTGATCCTTCTCGCTGCATTTTCTACCCTGTTCCCTTGGAGATTTCCCTGCACGATTTCTCCATCTCTGACCGTCGTCGTAGCAAAATCACCATACCTGGCATCAATGAAAGCAAGAGAGGCAAAGAAATGCAAGTAGCCAAACCTTGAGGTCTTGGCAAGAGCCGTTACAGGGTCAATTTCCACGTAGCCCTCAAATCCTTGACTTACTGAATTACCTAAATTTGTTCTAAACTGGAAGATTTCCCCAGCTTCATTCATTCTTGCTATGGTACCAATCCTGTCCGCATAATTCAGGTAGAAATAACCCACATCAAACTTCATCCAGTTTTGGACTGCACCACGGTATCCAATATCAAAATTGAAACCTCTTGAATCCTGCAGGTTTTCATCAATTACATCTGTGGTAGCCGGAGGGGTCAGATCAGAAATCAACACCGGCCTGTAAGCCTGAGAGAAGTTACTGTAAAATTCCATGGAAGGCGTCACTTTGTACTCAGCCCCTACAGCGCCCAATAAAAAGTTCCTGGTTCTGGTCTGAGGCAATAAGATTTGCTCCTGATCATTGACAATGTTGAAAAGTCCCTCCATATTGGAGAAAATCCTTTCATACCTAAGTCCGGTAGTTACCAAAAACTTATCAGAAAACCTGAAAATATTTTCAGCAAAAGCGGCATGGTTGATATTCCTAAAATCAAAATCCCTTTGAAAAATCCCTCCTTCAACCAAGTCAAAATTCATCCTTCTTCCATTATCCCCTTCACCCAACTGCTTTCTATCTATAAAACCATTAAAATACCTCAGTCCAGCTGCTAAAGTATTTGATTTACCAAATAAGGCGTATTCGGTAATCATTCTGATTTCAGAACCATAAGTGGTGTAAAAATCTCTATCCACTTGTCTATTCCCCAAATCATCCTCCTGGAAAATTGGGCGCATGAAGCCCACAGAATTTCTTTCTGCAAATGTAGCAAAGGTCTTCCAGCTAATTTTGGTCTTATCACTGACAATATATTCGGCAGTTAGGGCCGGGATTACCCATGGCGTACTGAACCAATTCCTTTCGCGTGTACTAACCCTCGGATCATTTCTAAATTGCTCATCCGTAAGGCCTGCTGGCTGCTGGCTCTCCGTATCCATGTAAGTCATTTCAAAGCCCAACATCAAACGGTTATTTGCCGCATAATTCACCAATACATGGGCATGGTCGGTATCAAAAGAACTGTTTTCTCTCCAACCGTTGCCTACCCGCTTTTGATAATAAGCCATGTAACTCCATTTCCCCTCCGTACCACCCAGGTAATTGAATGTACTAAAAAGTCCATCACTGCCCACGGTATTTAAAGTTTCAAATGTAAATCGGGTGGATTTATCAGGTTTTCTCACCACAAAGTTCATCAAACCGCCAAATTGGGAACCATATTGTATAGAAGAAGCGCCCCTGATAATCTCAATTTGCTCTACCACTTCCATTGGAGGGGTAAAATAGGCTTCCGGATAACCCATAGGATCTGGTGTAATGTCATAGCCATTCATACGCACATTGAACTCCCAAGAACGGTTTGGATTAAGCCCCCTGGAAGCTACCCCTAATTGAATACCAGAGCCGTCATTTTCCCAGATGGAAATTCCTGGAGTACGACCGAAAACCTGACGGCTATTGTTCATGGCTAGGTTGGCGTTGATTTCTCCTACGCGAATTACTTCAGTTTTTTTACCTGCATTGATACGGAAACGATCCACCTCTGGCAGTCGCTCCTGCCCCATTATTCCCCTACTCACAGAAAACTCAAAAGCATCCAGAGATAGTAAGTCTTCCTGCAAAGTTAAATCCAGCTCCAGATTCTCCTGTTCTTTGATGCTGAATGGAACACTTATTTCCTTAAATCCGAGCATGCGAACACTCAAAACATAGGATCCCTGTGGAATATCACGCATGGCGTAATTACCAGAATTGTCAGACTGCACCCCTCTTACCGTTCCTTCCAGCACCAAGGCGGCACCCGGAACAGGTTGCTTGTTTTGATCTACCACTTTCCCCCTCAATATATTTTTTTGAGCGGAGGCAGCATTCAAACTGAGTATTAACATTAAGAAAATTGTAAGCGCTTGTTTCATATATTGCACTATATTTATTTGGATTTATTTTAAATTAGCGCGCAATATTAATCATTCCTTTATTTGATTTTATATTTATTTAGATTAATTCTAGGTAAATTATTATTATGAATTGCATAAAAAAAATTTATGAAGATGAACAGCGCTAGTAAAAACCAAAAGTGTTAATATAGATATCATGGATCTTTTCAAAGGACGTAAATTGGTAATCACGACTAAACATGGCAAAGGGTCTGTTTTAAATCCCATCTTAGAGCGATTATTAGGCGTAAAAGCATTTGAATATAAAGGCTTTGATACAGATTCCCTGGGTACCTTTTCAGGAGAATTAGAGCGTAAATTACCTCCTTTAGAGGCCGTAAAAGCAAAATGTCTTAAGGGAATGGATGATACAGGCATTGATCTGGGCATTGCCAATGAAGGTTCTTTCGGTCCTCATCCCAGTCTTTACTTTATGCCCTGTAATGAAGAGTTCCTTTGTCTCATTGATCGAAAAAATAGCTTGGAAATTCTGGTCAGAGACATTAGCTTGGAAACCAATTATGACAGTGTAGATGTCATTTCAATAGATGAACTATCTGACTTTGCCGAAAGGGTTGGATTTCCCGGCCATGCATTGATCCTTAGAAAAAGTAAGGGAAGCCCTGACGATATTTTTAAAGGCATCCAATCCAGAAAAGAACTGGAAATGGTATTTTCCCAACTTAAAAACAAGTACGCATCTGTCCACGTGGAAACTGATATGCGAGCCATGTACAACCCAAGTAGGCTGACATTTATTGGAAAATTAGGAGAAAAGCTGGCAAAAAAAGCGCTTTCTCAGTGTCCAAAATGTAGCACCCCAGGATTTTCAATTACCGGGATTAACAGAGGTCTTCCATGCGCTTATTGTGGAAAACCTACCCAAGGCATATTAAGTCATTTTTTATCATGTCAGAAATGCGGGTATAAAGAAGAAAAGTTTTATCCTGAAAATAAAAATGAAGAAGACCCTATGTACTGCGACTATTGCAACCCATAAGTTCATTCACTCCTATAAAAGACTGCTATATGGCTAATATTCCTACTGGCACAATCATAATCCAAGTAAAAAAAAGCTACCTTTAATTTTTAGCGAAAAGTAACCAAGCCAATGACCATGCCTTCAAACACTCAAAGTTACCTATCCGATAGAGGTGCTCAGGCCGCTTTCAAGCCCGTCAGGGTAGATTGGGAAATCTACCAAAAGGCCATGGAGAATCATTATGATGCCATAAGCAAGCCTGATGGTTGCTTTCCGATGAATGTGGCAGAAAATCATCTTTGTTGGGATTTATTGAGGGAAAAAGTCCAAAAAGTATGCAAGGAAAAGACCATTCCTGATTGGGTATCCAGTTATGGAGATCCGGCAGGGGTGCCTTCTTTTCGGCAGGCTACTGCGGAATACCTTTCAGAATTTTTGGTCAAACAAAAAGTTGATCCTGAAACCTTAGCCTTTTCCGTTGGTGCTACTTCTACAATTGAAATGACTGCTTTTTTACTGGCCAATCCAGCAGATACTGCCGTCATTCCTGCGCCAAGCTATCCGGTTTACACCATGGATATTGGCGTAATTCCTGAGATCAAGAGGTATGACCTCCAAACCCATCATGAGCTTCATGAACTCCAAGCAGGCATTCCTATTAACACGGAGCAGTTGGAGGCAGCCAAACAAGAGATTGAAGCTCAGGGAAGCCGGTTCAGGCTATTAATCCTGACCAGTCCTGACAACCCAACGGGGGGTATTTACTCCCAGGCACAATTAGAAAGTGTGGCTGACTGGTGCGAGGCCAATGAAGTTCATTTGATTGTCAACGAGATCTACGGTTTGTCAAGAATTGATATTTCACACCCCGAACTTCAAAAAGATTACCCCAATCCCATTCCTTTCCTTTCTTTTGGACAATTGATGGCCAAGAGGAAAAGCCCCTTTCTACACCTTTGGTATTCTTTTTCCAAAGATTTGGGCATTTCGGGCTTTAGAATTGGACTGACCCATTCTTATAACGCCGATTTTATTACCGGATACCGCAATGCCGGTCTTTCCCATGCCATTTCCAACCATACCCAATGGGTTATGCAGGAGGTGTTGGAAGACCGGGAATTTATGGCTGATTTTGTGGCAGCTTCCCAGTCAGCGTTGACCCAATCCTATGTGATCGTTATCCGCAACCTTCGTACTTTGGGTATACCCTATAGTCCTTCTTATGGAAGTCTTTTTGTATGGATGGACCTTTCTGAATTCCTTAAAGAGGACAGTGAGCAAGGGCAACATCAACTTTGGCTGGAAATTTTTGAGGAAAGTGGCGTTTTGCTTACCCCTGGCGCAGGGTTTGGCCATAGCAAAAAAGGCTTATTCCGCATGGTAATTTCAAGCATTGATCATGAGGCCTTGGAAGTAGCTATTACAAGATTAAAAAAATATATACTCAATATGAGAGATCGAAATACAAAATAACCTCCCAAACTAAAACCTATGAAATCAATAAAATCCTTCTTTCTTGCTTTACTTTTGCTTTTTTTACAGTCAACTGATTTGCATGCCCAGTATGTCCCAGAGGCTCAGGAAAACTTCAAAATTGGCATGGCCGGATTTACTTACCATAAATTCGACCTGGACAGGACGCTTGAAGACCTGTATACCAATCAGGTCAAATATTTATGTATCAAGGATTTTCACTTGCCCTTCAATAGTACCGATGAAGAAATTGCAGCCTTTCATCAAAAGTTGGCTGCAAAAGGCGTCACAGGTTACGCTGTTGGCCCCATCTACATGAGGACCGTGGAAGACGTAGATAATGCATTTTCTTATGCCAAGCGAGTGGGGGTGGATTTGATCGTTGGGGTTCCAAACCATGAGCTTTTAACTCATATCAATGCCAAAGTCCAGGAATATGATTTCAAATTCGCTATCCATATGCATGGGCCGGACATTGACCTTTATCCTGATGCCGATGATATTTGGTCACACGTCAAAGACTTGGACCCTCGGATGGGCATGTGTCTTGATATCGGTCATACTGCCAGAAATGGAAAAGACCCTGTGGCCGATTTGGAGAAATATAAAGATCGCATTTATGATATGCATATTAAGGACGTAACTGCAAATACTAAAGAAGGTAAATCCATCGAAATTGGAAGAGGGATTCTAGACATACCTGCTTTCATTAATATGCTGAGAAAAACCGGTTATGACGGCGTCTGCAGTTTGGAACATGAACGAAATATGGACAATCCTTTCTCCGGAATTGCTGAATCCATCGGCTTTTTCAGGGGGGTAATAGTCGGGACAAAAAGCAGATAACACTATTCTCGTTACAAGATATCCGAAGGCTGTGCCTTCAGATCTCTGGTAAAAGAGCCTGTGGCTCAATTATCCTTATGATAAGAATAATTTTTATTATCTTAGTTCTTATTTCATTTTAACGCTCAGGGAATGGATAAGCCTTTCAGAATAGCTGACCAAAATGCTATTCAATTCTTGACTTTAACAGTAATCGATTGGATTGACATTTTTTCGCGCAAGGAGTATAAACTTGAGATTGTTGATAGCTTAAACTACTGTATTGATCAGCTAAATTCTTTGAACAAAAATTGGATTACATTCATCAAAATCCGGTAAGGGCAATGATTGTAGAGGAAGAACACCACTACCTTTTCAGCTCGGCGAGGGATTATGCAAGAATCAAAGGATTGGTTAACATTTCAATGTATTGATTGATTTTTTCAAGACGCCGCTAAAAGCGACTTTACCAAGTGTCCGACGGCATAACCGTCGGACAACACGTTATCCGAAGGCTGTGCCTTCGGATCTCTGATAAAAGAGCCTACGGCTCCGGTCCTCTTTTAAATCCCTACCGGTGATCAGGTTATAGGAAAACAATTCAATATTTTTTCCACCGGAAAAATTTAGTCCAAAATTTTTCTATTCCATCATTCATCCAACCCTGATTTTCACCAGTTAAATGGCTGATCTTTCATTCGTTCGATAAACATTATGTTAATTGTACATATAGGTTTAACATTAACCTGATTTGCTCAAACCAAAAAAACATAATTGAGATGAAAAACAGAAGAGATTTTCTGAAGGCTTCTATCCTGGGCGTTGCAGGATTATCCATGACACCTGCTTGGCTACATGGAGCCCCTGCCATATTAACATCTTATAATAAACCCAATTCCTTAATCAATGGTGTGCAGATTGGTTGCATCACCTATTCCTACCGCTCCATGCAGGACCAAAGTCTTGAAGCCAATATCCAATATATCAAGGAATCAGGGATCAGTGCTGTGGAAATGATGGGGGAACCCGTCGAATACTTTGCCGGAATGCCGGCACCCACCTTTAACCGAATGAGGGTACTTCAATTGGGCGGAAAACAAAGAAGAGGAGAGCAATTGACTGAAAGTGAAGTGGAAGAGTTTGCTGAGATCAGGGCCCAGGCGGAGGCATATGGAAAAACTGTTGCGGACTGGAGGTCTAAGGTAGATTTCAAAAAATTTGAACAAGCTGCCAAAATGTTTAAAAACGCAGGCATACAAGTGTATGCATTCAAGCCCAATGCCTTTGGAGTGAATAATTCTGACGCAGAGGTAGCCTATGGCATGAAAGCAGCAAAAATTCTTGGGGCCAACCATATTACGCTGGAACACCCTTCTGATGACGCCCAGACCCTGAGGTTGGGCAAATTGGGAGATACCCATAAAATGAAGGTGGGCTATCATGGCCACGAACAGCAGACCTTTACTTTTTGGGATACCGCTATCAATCAAAGTAAAAGTAATGGATTGAATTTCGATATAGGCCACTATACAGCTGCCGGGCATACTGACATGATGGAGCTCATCCAAAAGCAGCATGCAAGAACCTGGAGCATGCACATCAAAGACCGTCAAACCCCTGCCAATGGAAAAGGAAATTTACCTTGGGGCACCGGAGATACACCTGTGGCTGAGGTTTTAAGGATGATGCGGGATAAAAAGTACAAATTCCCGGCTACCATAGAACTGGAATATCAAATTCCGGAAGGCTCTGACGCAGTTACTGAAGTCCAAAAATGCCTGGAGTTTTGTAGAAAAGCTTTGACTTAACCATCTCTCAAACCTAAGATTAACAATGATGAAAATTCAAAGTAAAGTACGAAAGCAGGCTTTGGTCTTCAGTCTAGCGCTCATTTCCTTGATTACCTTTTCCTGTAAAGACTCTTCCCATGATTCCGGAGCAAAACCAGAGGATAACCGCTTCACTAAGGTGGTGCTTACTGAGGGCATGGATGAGCCCATGGAAATAACTTTTCTTCCTGAGAGAAAAATCCTCTTTGTTGAAAGGAAAGGAGCGGTCAAAGTTTTTGACGAAAAAACCGGTGAGATGACCCAAGTAGGTTTTGTACCTGTCAACACCAAATACACCAACAAAGCGGGAGTGGTCAGAGAAGCAGAAGAAGGGTTGATGGGTGTGATTGCAGATCCCAATTATGCCCAGAACAACTGGATTTACATGTACTATGCTGACCCCGATGTTCCCAAGCATGTATTGGCTAGATGGGAACTAAAGGGGAATGAATTGATTGATGCCTCCAAGAAAATTCTTCTCGAAGTCCCTACCCAAAGGGAAGAGTGCTGTCATACCGGTGGCGGAATGGTCTTTGATAAAGATGGTAATCTTTACCTGACCACAGGTAACAATACCGTCAACCCAAGGGAAGGCACCTCCAATTTGGATGAAAGACCTGGACATGAGAATTCTGATGACCAAAGGGCCCCTAGCAACACCAATGACTTAAGGGGGAAAATATTAAGAATCAAGCCTGAAGCTGATGGTACCTATAGCATTCCCGCGGGCAACCTTTTCCCTTTAGGAATGGAAAAAACCAGGCCTGAAATCTATACCATGGGACATAGAAACCCTTGGAGACCTACTTTGGACAGTAAAACTGGGTACCTCTATTGGGGAGAAGTGGGTCCGGATGCAGTAACAGATTCCATTTGGGGACCAAAGGGATATGATGAATTCAATCAGGCCAAAGGACCTGGATTTTTTGGTTGGCCCTATTTCATAGGAGACAATCAAGCTTATACACGACACGATTATGAAACTGACACTTATGGGGAACCCTACGATGTCAACAACCCAATCAACGAATCAGTCAATAACACTGGATTAAGGGAACTTCCCGCACCCATTCCGGCCATGATTTGGTATCCTTATGGCATTTCTGAGGAGTTTCCGATGCTCGGAAGTTCCGGACGTTCCGCCACAGGAGGGCCTGTATTCAGAAAAGCGGACTTCAAAAAAGATGCCCCTTTCGTTTTTCCCAGTTACTATGAAGGCAAATGGCTTATTGTGGACTTTATGCGCGGCTGGATTATGGCGGTTACCATGGATGAAAATGGAGACTACCTTTTTATGGAAAGATTCTTACCTGAAGAAAACTTTAGCTCGGCAATCGATATGGATTTTGGACCGGATGGGGCTTTATATGTGCTGGAATATGGCAGCGCTTGGTTCAGGGGCAATCCCAATTCCAGAATTGTGAAAATTGAGTATAATGGTGGTAACCGTAAACCCAGTGTGCAGGCCACATCGGACCGCAAAGCTGGTGCAGTACCATTTACCGCAAATTTCTCCTCAGAGGGCACCATGGATTATGACGCTTACGATCAGGGCAAACTAAAGTATGAATGGGAAATCAGTGCCGATGGTTTTAAAAAAGTAATACTAAAAGAAGTCAATCCTTCCTTCACATTTGAAGAAAAGGGAACTTATGATATCAAACTGACTGTAACAGATACCAAAGGAGAGCGCAACAGTGCAAGTTTCCAGGTGTTTGCGGGCAATGAAGCCCCAAAAGTCAGCATTGATTTTAAAGGAAACCGAACATTTTATTTTGGACAAGATGAGTTAGCGTATGCTGTTTCGGTAGTGGATTTAGAAGACGGGAATACCAATGACGGATCTATCAAAGCAGAAGAAGTTGCAATTACCTTCGATTACGTACCTGCTGGTTTTGACCCCATTGAAATTGCTTCCAAGCAAAGTGGTGCTGAGACCATTGCCGTGTTGAATATCGGGAAAAACCTGATTGAAGGAAGTGATTGCAGGTCCTGTCACCAAATAGATAAATCCTCCATTGGACCCAGCTATGTGGCAGTAGCAGAAAGATATGCCAAGTCAGATGCCAATATCAGCTATCTCGTAGATAAAATCCTCAATGGCGGAAGCGGAGTCTGGGGAGACCACGGCATGAGTGCCCATCCAGAACTCAGTGAATCCGATGCCAAAAGAATGGTAGATTATATCCTAAGCATCAATGAGGTAAAACCTACAGTAAGCCCTTTAGAACTAAAAGGTAACATTAAGCCTGATGTACCTGAAGGGGAAGATGGGCAAGGAAGTTTTCTTTTAAGGGCATTTTATGCGGACAAGGGGGCAGGTCAAATCACTTCCCTGACAGGAGAAGATTATGTGGCCTTGAGAAACCCCTTTTTGGATCCTCAAAGTGCTGAAATCCGCAAAGGCGTGAATCTAATGACCACACCAAGTATTAATTTCTTCATGGAGGGGGACCGATCCCATATTGGTTTCAAATCCCTGGATCTGACCGATGTAAAAGAAATCAACCTTTTTGTCAATGTGAACCCAAGAAATGGGGCCGTTGGCGGAATTATTGAGGCCAGATTGGGCAGTCCTGATGGAGAACTTATCGGCCAATCCCAAAAAATGGAACCGCTAAACCAAGGATTCAGAAGACCTCCTGCTGGGGTCAATTTTATACAATGGAGGCGGGAAAACACACCACAAGCCAAAATCAAGATCAAAGAGACCAGTGGCCTTCATGATATCTTCTTCATATTTATAAATCCAGACGCAGGTCAGGAAAAAATACTGATGAGTATCACAGAGATTCAGTTTGCCAACACACCCTTTTTGAATTGATTATACTTAGAAATAACTCAACCCCTGACCAAGTGTGCATCTTGGCAGGGGATTTTATGTTTCAATTTCATTGTAAAACACAATATGTATGAGAAGTTTTTCCTTATGGATTATGTTACTATTTCTTAGTTCTGGGGCATATACCCAGACAACGATCAAATTATACGAAGGAAAAGCGCCTGGATCAGAGGAGTGGAATTGGTCGGAAAAAGTGATCCTCCCCTCTCCGGATAATCAGATACTATACAATATTGTTGAGCCTGAACTGATTCACTTTCCTGCTCCAAAAGGAAAAGCAAACGGAACTTCCATCATTGTAGCACCTGGTGGTGCCTTCCACATTTTGGCCATTGACAATGAAGGCCTACATATTGCCCAATGGCTAAATGATCTGGGAATCTCGGCTTTTGTCTTAAAATACCGGTTGGTAAAGATTGAATCAGACAATCCATTTGAGACCTTGATGCCCCTTATGCAGGAAAAGGACAAATTGGATTCCATCAACGCCCCTGTGGTGGAAATGGCAAAAAATGATGGGATAGCTGCCATGAATTTTGTAAGGAGCAATTCAAAATCTCTGGGCATTGACCCAAACAAAATTGGCTTCATGGGCTTTTCAGCCGGGGGAACGGTTACGATGTCTGTAGGATTGAGTGCACCGGAAGATTTAAAACCTGATTTTTTGGCTCCCATCTATTTGTATAGAAAAGCAGTTTTAGGTGATATAATACCCCAAAAACCTACTCCGATTTTTATCGCAGTTGCTTCCGATGATGAGTTGGAATTTATGCCACATAGTCTTTCCCTTTACCAAGATTGGCATGAGGCAGGCCATCCTTCAGAATTGCATATCTATGAAAATGGAGGACATGGATTTGGTTTTGCCAAAAAAGGAACAAGTTCAGACCAATGGACTTCAGATTTTGAAAACTGGTTAAAAATCAGAGGATTGATAGATGGGAAATAATTTCATAGCATCATACCCTGACTCTGAAACGTAATAAATTTCCAAAACACTTGGGTTTATTCTTCCTATCCAACAATTCTGCAAATAAAAATCCAGGTCTGCCATGAAGCAGACCTAGCTTTTTTAACCCACCACAGGATTTAAAGGAGAATTGATGACCTCTCCTATTTTAGCGCCCGGACACCAGGTGTTCCAGTCATTGATTTGGTTTTGGTTTTCGGGATTCTTGAGTTTGGCTTCAGCATCCATATAGATCACAGTCATTACTTTCCTTGTTTGTTCAGTTTGATTGGCACCTGCTCGGTGAAAAACCCAACCAGAATGAAAACTCACTTCTCCTAAATCAAAGGGTTCCACCACATGTTCAAAGTTATTGATACGTAACTTTTGCTTGAGCTGCACCTCAGATTCATCCCCGATTTCCAGGTCCCTTCCAAAAAGCAATTGATGGCTTTTCGCGGAAAACTCCAGGGGGCCCATTTCTAATGGAGTTGCCTGTAGAGGAATCCAGGCAGTAACCGTTTTATCTGTATCAATCGGCCAATAATATTGATCTGCATGCCAGGGCGTAATCCCTCCGCCAGCCTCTTTAAATAAAGCTTGATCATGATAAATCCTGACTTTTTCACAGCCCATCAAGCCAGCAGCGATACTTGCCAGTCTTTTGCTTAGAACAAGTTCTTTGATGCCTTCATTCTGTGTCCATAAATTGAAAATCTGAAGAAATGCTTTGCCATAGGTATCTCTTTCTTCCAAAGGCTTACTTTCCTTGTTCAATCGTTCAACTTCTTCAGAAATCAAAGCACCAAAATGCTGGATCTCTTCTGGGTTCAGTACATGCTTTAGCTTGATAAAGCGATTTTCCTCGTAAAAAGCGATTTGCTCCCTGGATAAGGGATAGTTATCATGAATTGTTGAATAGGCCATGGTTCTGTTTTTTCTCAAATTTAAAAAGTTGAGACAAATCCTAATTTTCAATTTTTATTGATTTATTAACGTATTTTATGCTATTTTTATAATAACTAATGTTATTTATCATAAAATAAATCAATGAAACCTTCTCTTGAGCAAATTTCTAAGGTATATGAGTTCAAATCCTTTCATTTTTTAAAATTGGAAATCGAAGCTTTTCCTCACCTTTGGCATTACCATCCTGAAATTGAGTTGACTTACATCAAAAAAGGAAGGGGAATTCGCTACATCGGTGATCAAATTGAATCTTTTGAAGAAGGTGACTTGGTACTATTGGGGGAAAATTTACCCCATACCTGGGCTACTCAGGGAGAACAAGATACAGACCTTCAATGTGGACTGGTATTTCAGTTTCCACTGAATTTGTTTCATTATTTCCCTGAACTCTCTTATTTAGCAAACTTTTTGAAAGAGGCAGAAAAAGGCTTTCATTTCCCAAATCCATCCCAAGCCATCCTTCAGCTAATTGAAGGATTTGAATTATTGAACCCAACCCAACAACTTATAACCCTGATTGAACTGATTGATAAGCTTTCCAAAGAAGAAAAAACAGTTATTTCCACATCCCTGGTTCATGATTACAATCAAATACATAGAGAAACTTCAAGAATTAATCGGATCAAAGGTTATCTGCATGAAAATTTTCACCAAAAGGTTGAATTGGAACAAATCGCCCAAATGGTACCCATGAGTCCGACCTATTTCAGTGCCTGGTTTAAAAAGTCGGTTGGCCATCCTTTGATCACCTATGTCAATAAATTAAGGATAGAACAGGCCTCACGATGGCTTTTGACTACAGATTGGGATATTGCAGAAATTGCCTATAAATCAGGATTCCAGCATGTCACCCATTTTAATAGGGTTTTCAAACAAGAAAAAAATATGCCACCGTCCACTTTTAGAGTAAACCATCCCAAAAAACCCTGAAACAAGGTATTGGAATTTTCATAACGCAAAACATAATTACCAACGACCCAATTGGACAATTCCTTTTACTTCATGCCGGTCCTTCAGACCTCTGAATTTATTGAACATTTCATTTTTCCCGGGGCTTTACCCCGGGCCAATACAGATCGGCCCTTCAGGCCTTTTAATTCCCAAATCAACCCTTCGAAATCCAACTTTTTACTTTTGCCTTTTTACTTGGCTCCTATTCCTACGCAGCAAACTGGCTCTGGCTAATACAGAACGGCCCTTCAGGCCTTATCGGTTATTCAGAAACTAATGCTTAATAGGATAGGATTATTCATTCCGAAATTCGACTTTCGACATCCCCCTTTTTACTTTTGCCTTTTTACTTGGCTCTTATTCCTTCACTGCAATCTAGCCCCTTTCCCCTATCTATCCCTCATCACACTTTCCCTCCTCTGGATAATCTCATTGGCCTTTTCTTTACTGATTCCCCAGACTTTACCTGCTGCTGCATCCTCCATAAATTCATCAATATACCGCTGGGAGATCGCTGTATTGTCTTTATATTTTATCCTTAAATCTTCTAATCTTTGATGCAAATCAGCCCTAATTTCTGCATACTCGGAATCATTATAAAAATTCTTCAATTCCAAGGGGTCTTTTTTTCTGTCCAACAATTCCCATTGATCTTCCACATAATAATAATGTACCAACTTGTAATCCTTAGTCACAATGGCATAGTGTCTGTTGACCATATGCTCTGCGGGATATTCATAATAATGGTAATAGACCGCATCTCTGGTCCATTGATCTTCCTTCCCAGTAAGAATGGGAATTAGGCTCTCTCCTTGCATGTCCAAAGGAGCCTCAATCCCAGCAGCTTCCAAAAAAGTCTGGGCAAAATCCAAGTTTTGAACCAACTCATCAGACCTTGAACCAGGTTTCACTTTTCCGGGCCAAGCGATTAGCAATGGGGTTTTGAAAGATTCATCATAAATAAACCTTTTATCATACCATCCATGTTCTCCTAAATAGAAACCCTGATCAGAGGTATAGACGATGATGGTATTTTCCATCAGGTCATTGGCTTCAAGGTAATCCAATAGGCGTCCCATATTTTCATCTACTGCCTGAATGGTGCCCAGGTAATCCTGCATATAGCGCTGATACTTCCACCGCATCTTATCCTCATCTGTCATGGTTGGGTATGCTTTGGCAAATTCCTCATTGACTTTCCCATAGGCATTCATGAAGCTTTCCTTTTGGGATTCTGTCAGCCTATCATAAAATGAGATATACCTGGCTATGTCATAACCGATTTCAGGAATGCTCAATTCATCCATCAACTCAGGGAATACTTTGTGGTCCCCTGCCCAACTCATATGATGCAGGATATTCATCTCTGCTTCTGCTGCGGGAGAAGCCCTGTCCGAATAGTCATCAAATAAGGTTTCAGGCTCTGGAAATGTACGGGAAGTAAAATCTTCTAAGTGCCTTTCCGCCATCAGCCAAGGTCTATGGGGTGCTTTGTGCCAGTACATTAGCATAAAAGGCTTTTCTTTGTCCCGTTCCTTATCCAACCAATCCAAGGTCATATCTGTAATGATGTCAGTAGCATAGCCTTCCACAACAATATCGCCATCATGTTTGGTGATAAACTCAGGATTATAATAGGCACCCTGCCCAGGTAAGATTTTAAATTGATCAAAACCCTTTGGATTATTCCCAAAATGGAGTTTTCCAAACAAGGAGGTCTGATAACCAGCCTCTTGAAGTATCTGAGGGAAGGTAATATTGGTGGTATCAAACTCAAAATGGTTATCCACTTTCCCATTTAAATGCGAATGCTTGCCTGTCAAAATAGTAGCCCTAGATGGTGCACAGATGGAATTGGTCACACTGGCATTGGTGAACAACATGCCCATTTCTGCCAAACGATCAATATTAGGCGTATGAATCAGCCGGTTGTCATAAGCTGATATCGCCTGATAAGCATGGTCATCGGACATGATAAAAATGATATTGGGACGCTCAGCCGGATGTACTTTCGTGGTTTTTGTAGAACAGGAAATGGCAAAAGCAATAATTACCGAAAACAATAAGAATTCCTTTAATGATTTCATGGTAGATTTTTTTGTATTTTCTAAAATAGAAAACATTTCTAGAAGTAGCTCCTTATTTAATTCATTTATGGTGAAAATCACCTATGCTTCTTATTACTGATAAGCTTCAATTTGTCTTAAATCACGTTTTTTCTTGATTGGATATTTTGAATTTTTGAAAAACCTTTAATACAAACAAGAATTCTCAAACTATAAAGGAAAAAAAACACAGCCAACATTTCTTCATAAATTTCACTGTCCCCATGGAAACTGGCACAAGCCATGACGAAAATTAAAAAAAACATACTCTTATGAGGCACATAAAGCTTATAATAGTAACTCTTCCTTGGCTTATAAAATAGCCACAATAAAATTAAAATTACGAAAGATCCCATGCCTACAATTGGGTAAAGAAACTTAAAAATAGGATTAAAGAAGTTATGAATATTGGTTTCCTCTTGTAAGTTATACTCCTTAAATATACCCGTAGCCTCAATTTCAAAAAACCTTTGTCCCCAACTGATTTCCTCCCCATAAATTCCCAAGAGTGCCACAGCTAAAAATCCTATGGTGAATATATGAGAAAGGTACATCGCACGGGAAAAATCCTTCCTTTTTAAATAAAAAAGCGACCACAATAAGACTATGCCTGAAAGTAAAAAAAACAAAGACATTACTTCTTCAATAATCCCCTCATGTGCTGGTTCACCGAAAACCAAATAAACTATGTGTAGGAATAAACCTGTAAATATAGCTGCAAAAAAAGCATTCTTTGAAAAAGTTTTTGAAGGGTTAATGTCATCAATCATAAAAAAGTCTCTTGCTTTATCAAAATCAATAAAGCGATTGATCAATGCAAATGCTTTAGCATAGAAATTAAAAAAGAATAAAATAGATAATACAAATATACATCCAATAATGATCCCCGTTCCAAATTCAAAATAAACAATATTCTTTGGGAGTATATGTTTATCTGGACTGAAATAATTCTCAGCTACATGGAACAAGAATTTTGAAAATGCTTCAAAGAAAATGAAGAGTAGAAAAGCCACAACTACTCCCGCAGTACCAAAAATGGTACGGGTAAATTTATCGCTCATAACCGTAGTTTTATTATGGGATCAGGCTACTTGTACAGCAAACAAATAACGTGAAAACAAATTTTACTTAACAAAGTATTTAAAAAAAACAAAAAACAAAATTAATTGAATCTATTGGTATTATTATATGACCGTTTTCAAAAGAAGATGCTGCTGTTTTGTCTAGGATAGTTAGCTTAAACTTGAACTAAAATATTGTTTTTTTAACAAAAAAATTTGATAAAAGTAATTCATAATATTTTTATTTTTAAAAAAATAAAGTTAACTTCTGTAAAATTATTAATAAATCAATTTATACAAAAAATAAAAAACCACCGGAAAATGGTTTCAGAAAATTTACCAAGCATGAGACTGCTCATGTCATACATCATTTTTATGTTGATGGCTGCTTGTTCAAATAAGACCGAAAATAGAAAACCAAATATCCTTTTCATCTTCACCGATGACCAAAATGCGGAAAACCTAGGTATCGCAGGAAACCCCTATATACAAACACCTACCATAGATCAGCTGGCTATGGAAGGAACGCGATTTACCAACACTTACGTCATGGGTGGATTTCATGGGGCCATCTGCATGACGAGCCGAGCCATGCTTTTCAGTGGAAAAAACTTCTTTAAAGTTAGAGATCAGTTAAACAATGTGCCGACCATGACGATGGATTTTGCGAAGGCAGGATATACCACTTTCGGTACTGGCAAATGGCACAACGAGAAGGAAGCTTTCGAGGCGAGCTTTCAGCAAGCCAAAAATGTATATTTAGGGGGCATGGCGGATCATTATGCCATAGAACTGCGGGATTATGATAGTGAGGGCAAATTGAACAACCCTGTGAAGAAAGGGTATTCTACAGAAATCTTTGCCGATTCCGCCATTGATTTTATCCGATCTCAGAAAGAAGCGGAAAATCCATTTTTCTGCTATGTGGCATTTACAGCTCCGCATGATCCTTATTCCCCGGAGGCTACTTACATTGATTATTATCCTGATGGTACCATCCCATTGCCAGGCAACTATAAGCCATTTCACCCTTTTCAATTTGATGATTTGACCGTAAGGGATGAAAACCTTGCCGGCTGGCCAAGAAAGCCAGAAGTAATCCAAATGATTTTATCTGATTATTATGCTTTGGTCACGCATGTAGATCATCATGTGGGAAGGATATTGAAAGTATTGGAGGAGACAGGTCAGCTTGAAAACACCATCATCGTTTATACAGCAGACAATGGACTTGCTGTTGGAAGTCATGGGTTATTGGGAAAACAAAGTCTTTACGAGCACAGCATTAAAGTGCCTCTCATCATCAAAGGGCCAGGAATACCTTCTAGCAAGGAGCTTGATGCTTTCGCTTATATCCATGACCTCTACCCTACCTTGGCGGAATTGGTTGGTCTGCCCCTAAAAGAAGCACTAGATGGCAGAAGTCTAGTACCTGTAATCTTAGGAGAAAAGACATCGGTGAGGGATGCCCTTTTTACAGCCTACCGCAATACAGTAAGGGCGATACGAAAGGATGATTGGAAGCTTATCCGCTATCCGGAACGAGATTATACACAGTTATTTGATTTGGAAAAAGATCCATTGGAAATCAATAACCTGGCTGAAAATCCAACCTTTATAGATCAAAAAGAACAACTTCTTGCCCTTTTGGCTAAAGAGCAAATAGATGCCCAAGATACTGTAAAGCTAAAAGCTGCTGTCATCAAACCCATGGCCTACAATCCCGACACATTAAAACGCAGCCCAGATCGTTGGCAGCCTGAATACACAATCAAGCGCTATTTTGAAGAAAATTAACTTTATTTGCTCCATACTATTCTTAACCTATTCTCGTGAAAGAACGACCGCTAATTTATGGGTTTATGATGGCCATGTCAGCGGCCATTCTTTGGGGCATATCAGGTACTTGTGCCCAGTTTCTATTTGAAGTAAAAGATGTGGATCCTGGATGGCTGGTATGTTGGCGTATGGTAGTGGCTGGATCTGCTCTACTGCTCTTTGCTTTGACAAGAAAAAACACAGACGCTTTTCAAATCTGGAAAAGACGCAGGGATATTTTGGAAATTTTGCTCTTCAGTATTTTAGGGATGGTAGCCGTACAGTATACCTATTTTTACAGCATCAGTTTGTCCAATGCAGCTACGGCAACTGTGCTTCAGTACATCGGCCCTGTGTTTGTGGTCACATTTTATGCCATCAAAAATAAAAGATGGCCTCGCCTATCAGAATATATTGCGCTAGGCCTGGCATTATTAGGAACTTTTTTATTGGTCACCCATGGCAGCTTTGACAGTTTGGTCATTTCAGAAATGGCTGTGATTTGGGGAATTCTATCAGCCATCGCCCTCGCCTTTTATACCATTCAGCCCGTACAGCTGCTGAGAAGGTTCTCCTCACCTACCGTAACTGGCTGGGGAATGTTTATAGGTGGAATTTCTTACCTTTTATACAGCGCTCCTTATTATTGGTCCGGGCAATGGGATATTGAATCCTGGTTGGCCTTTGCCTTTATCATCATTTTGGGTACAGTAGTACCATTTTCCATCTTTTTGGCCTCTCTAAATATTATCGGTGCCCAAACCGCAAGTTTATTATGTTCTGTTGAACCTTTATCTGCTGCTTTGGTAGCGGTGGCGTGGCTGGGTATTAGCTTTACTGGGATGGATTGGTTGGGAACCTTTTTCATCATCATTACGGTCGCTATCCTAACCTACTCTAAAAGACCGGTCAAACTTCCCGCTTTGCGGAAAATGGTCAAACTGCGCTGATCACTTTTCAAGCATCTGATTATTAACTATATTAGGTCAAAATCCCAAAACCTAAAATGACCATGCAAGCAGCTTATGAAAACAGGGAAAGCCCCAATAAAAACCATAAAGACATTCCCGGTAACCCAAGTACTGCCACAAGCAGTAAGTTTAAGTTAAACAACCGTTCCAATGGAAAGCCACTGAGGGTACTCAGTGAAGAAGATTGGAATTTTTGGATCCATAATGGCTATGTGGTCATCAAAAATGCTGTACCCAAAGATCAAGTGAAATTAACTGCTGATTTCCTGTGGGAGTTTGAAGACAAAAATCCAAACGATCCCACAACCTGGTATAAAAATCCATACAATGATATGGAAATGAAAGAATTGGTAGGGACAGGTATGGTTGAAGTGTACAATAACCAACATTTATGGAACAATAGACAAATGCCCAAAGTATACGATGCCTTTGTAGACATTTGGGGAAAAGAGAAGTTGTGGGTGACCATAGACCGGGCTAATTTGAATTTCCCCATCCGGCCAGGAAATGAATACAAAGCTTTTATCCATTGGGATTATGATCCAGAAACAAAACCTCAAAATGTGCAAGGCGTTCTGGCACTTGCAGATCAAACAGATGAAAACATGGGGGGCTTTCAATGTATCCCGGAACTTTACAGGACATACGATACCTGGAAACTGACCCAACCCGCTGACAGGAATCGTTTTATTCCTGATATCTCGGCTTTTGAAGATCAAATTGTCAAAGTGAAATTAGAAGCCGGAGACCTTTTGATATTTAACAGCCTCCTACCTCATGGCATCAGGGCCAATCGTTCCGAAAAAGTCAGGATTGCCCAATACATTTCCATGATGCCAGCAGAAGAAGATAATGAAGCCTTCAGACAGTGGCGAATCAATTCCTGGAAACACCGAATTGCCCCAACAGGTTATGCCTTCCCCGGTGATCCCAGAAATTGGGAACAAAACAAATATGATACAGCGGTTTTATCGGAATTAGGCAAAAAATTGGTTGGCCTGGAGAAGTGGTAGTAACTTTAAAGTATTGATTATTCCAGACATCAGAAGTAAATCCTCTTTTCCTACAAATGACAGATAGGAGTAACCGTCACCCTGATCCCGATGGCTTGGAAGAAGGGTCTCCTAAAGCAAAAGAGATCCTTCTCCTAATTGGGGCGTGCTGAAAAAACGCCAATTGGAGAATAATTTCTTTAAATTTTGATGAATACCACATTTATTAAGCCTTGTCTTTTTAAGCAGGAGCAAACTTATTAAATGATCCAGTTTGATTTACGTGCACTTGAAAATTTCAAAATTCGAAATTTTCAGGCTAGGCTCAGGCATACCATCTTCTTCATTGGGCTCATTCGAAGTATAAGCATACATCTTCATTCGCCCGCTTTGAAGCTGGCATACCTGAGACTTTTTCAGCAAGCCCTAATTGGGAAAGTGACCTATAAAACAACTTGTCCCATGCATTGGGGTTAAATTGGCGACACCAAGCCTTTTTATAACCAGACAGTTGGCTCTTGGAAAACTATGTATACTATGTTTGGGGTTGAAAAAATCCGGCACATAATACGGTCATCAGAGCCAGGCCGTTCCAATACCAAAAACCACGGCAACGACAGCCTAACTATGTTGGCTATGTTACTATGTTGTCCAAAAAACAACCTGAACCTCCACAAAAATCCTTTTTTATTTGCCACAACTTGTCCCGCATGCGGGATAGAAACATAGAAAACATAGCAGGGCAGCAGCAAACCTTTATTTTTAAAATCAACCGGTTGATACAGGGAAGCTATGTGTGCTATTTTCTCCTATGTGGTTAAAAAAATCCGCCACAAATGTCCCCCTGTGGTAGAGAGGGATGAAGCTTCAATAAGTATCATTTCTTTTTCCTTCCTGAAATCCACCTTCCGAAATCTCAATTGATTCTTGCCTCTTGTGTCTTGTCTCTTGATTCTTAATTCTTTGTCTTATGTCTTGTATCTTATTTCTCACCTATGCATCATAGATTTTTTCTATCATTTTTATCCTTCTATAGTGACTTAGGTCTCAGTCAAAGTTTAAGGTTTTGACGACCTTTGAAATATCAAATGATTCAAAAACCAAAAAACAATTCATAATGAGCGAGCAACAAGAAATAATCACTATGCCAAGAATCGGTGATCAAGCACCTGATTTCAAAGCCATGACCACCACAGGTCCTATGCAGTTTTCAGAACACATCAAGGGAAGCTGGACCATCTTCTTCTCCCACCCTGCTGACTTTACCCCGGTATGTACCACAGAAATGAGTGGTTTTGCGCTGGATCAAAAGTTCTTCGACGAACACAATACCAAGTTGGTCGGATTGAGCATCGATTCTATCCACTCCCACATTGCTTGGGTCAATAATGTGAAGAAAAATACCGGCGTTTTATTTGAATTCCCTATCGTCGCAGATATCGACATGAAGGTTTCTAAGTTATACGGCATGTTACAGCCGGGAGAAAGTGAGACAGCAGCAGTAAGAGCCGTATTCTTCATTGATCCTAACGGCAAGATCAGGTTGATCATGTACTATCCACTGAACGTGGGAAGAAACATGGACGAAATCAAAAGGTCCTTAATTGCACTACAGACTGCGGATAAACATAAAGTGGCCATGCCGCTGAACTGGACTCCAGGAGAAAAAGTCATCGTTCCTCCACCAAAAACGGTGGCAGAAATGCAGGAGAGGGAAGCCAGTGAGTATGAAATGGTAGACTTTTACCTTGCTAAAAAGGATATTTAAATAAAGGTTGAATGTTAAAATTAAATAAGCCTGACCAAATTGGACAGGCTTATTTTTTTGATTAGACTCCATTTCTTTTGAAAACCTCAAGAAAAGCAAGCATGATGGATATTTGATTTTACTGAAGTAAGCATAAAAAATTTACTTATGAAAAAATCATTTTAGCAACTCTATTTGGTTTCTACTCACCTTGACCCTGCCTTGCTGCTCCATTTTTTTCAGTAATCTTCCTATTACTTCACGGCTGGAATTTAATTCAAGCGCAATTTGACTTTGGGTTTCTTTAATGAGCCTTGACTGGCTGGCAACAGCTGTTTTTTCCAAGTATTCAATCAAACGCTCATCCATTTGACGAAAAGCAATGGCGTCCACTACTTTGAGCAATTCTTCAAACCTATCTTGGTAACTATCCATGACAAAAAAGTACCAGGACTGATATTTGGGCATCCACTCATCGAGTTTACTGATGGGCAGCACAACAGCCGTGGTATCTTCCATAGGGATGGCCTTGATTTTGGAAAAGCCTTCTCTTGCCGAACAGATCAAGGTAATTGCACAGGCTTCTCCGGGGTTCAGGTAATAGAGGAAAATTTCATTGTCTTCTTCGTCCTCTCTAAAAACCTTTACTATCCCTTTGACGATAAGTGGAATTTGTTCCACTTTTTGACCAATATCCATGATTAAATCATCAGCAGGAAAGAGCACCAACTCACCCTCTTTACTAATTTCATTAACCAATTCATTTTCAAAATCGGGGAAATTTTCCTTGATTAATTTTTTCAAATCTCCATGAGCTCCCATCATAGTTTTACTTCAATGCTTATCCAAATGACATCAATTTTTTCAAAAGATACTTTTAAACCCCTAAATCTCCATTGAGATTCCCTAAAAAGAAAAAATTAAACCCTTATCCAATGAAAAAATATTTATAAGCAGTTGCTGAGCCTTGACAATCGCCAAAGAAATTCATCCTTATTAAAAAATATTGCTTCACGCTATTTATTTTTGGACTAACCCCTATACCAAAGTCCGGCCATGAGCAATAAAAAAATTCTCATCTTCATCTCTTTTTTAGCATTCATCAGTCTTGGACTTCCTGACGGTCTTTTGGGGGTAGCTTGGCCGTTCATCAGTGAGCGTTTGCAGGTTCCCCTGGACCAACTGGGGGTGCTTTTGGTCAGTTTTGTAGCCGGTTACCTGAGCAGTAGTTTGAGTAATAGCAAGATCATGGAAAAAGTTTCCTTAGGAATGCTTTTGACGCTCAGTTGCTTTTTGACAGGAAGCAGTTTGTTTGCTTTTGCTTTGATCGAACATTGGTTTTTATTGATCATTGCAGCCTATTTCCTGGGTGCAGGTGGTGGAGCCATTGACACATCTATCAATGTCTTTGCCTCAGCTAACTTTAGTGCCAGTGTAGTGAATTGGTTACACGCTTTTTATGGAATTGGGGCTACATCAGGGCCATTGATATTGACTGCATTTATCATTCAGGGAGAAACCTGGAAAGCAGGGTATTGGACAGTGGGCTCTGTTCAGGTACTATTAGGTATTTTATTTTTTAGTACCTCCAAGCTTTGGCAGCATCAGGACAAATCAGAAAATAGCGGGCCAAATGCCTCCTACAAAGAGGTCTTAAAACAAACATCAGTCTGGATAAGTATCATGGTTTTTTTTATATACACAGGTACAGAAATTGGTATAGGACAATGGCTTTATAGCATATTGATCAAATCCAGGGATATCAGTGAGGCCAATGGGGGGTTTTGGGTCAGCGCCTATTGGGGAAGTCTAACAATAGGAAGAATTTTGTTTGGCTTTATCCTAAAAAAAACCAGCACCCACAAGGTTATCTATATGGCAGCCTCAGGTTTGATTTTGGGAACCTTCATCTTTTATCTGGACTTTCATTACCTCTCAAGTTTTGCTTCGGTTTTGCTTATTGGGTTGAGCTGTGCCCCAATATTTCCTTCAATGATTGCTTCAGTGCCTAACATGTTTTATTCAAAGGAAGCTGGGGCAATCATTGGCTTTCAGGTATCTGCAGCTATGATTGGTGGTGCAGTTTTGCCTGCCATTTCAGGTTTTTTATCCAGATATTACAGTTTAGAACTCATAAGCTTGGCATTTTTCATTCAAGCTATTCTCCTTTTGGTAGGTTATCATTGGCTATCCAAAAAGACAAAAAATAAATAATACTGTGATCAATTCGCTTCAACAAAATTGATAATCAGCTTTTTGACTGACATTCGTCATGGTTTTTAAAGGTAAAAGCCTGTAATATCGTCTCCTTATAAAATCATAAACGGATGAACCAGAACGAAAAACTATCTAAGGTACAGACCTTTGCACTTGTGATTTTACGCCTGTTTGTAGGTTGGCATTTTTTATACGAAGGTGTAATTAAGCTGTACAGCCCTTCTTGGTCTGCCAAGGGGTATTTGCTAAGTGCCACATATATGGAATCATTTTTCAGTTGGCTAGCCAGCGAATCTATGATATCCATTGTTGACACCCTGAATATCGCCGCCCTTTTACTCATTGGAGCAGGGCTTATCCTGGGATTTAAAACGAGACTTGCCAGTATACTGGGAATAGGCCTTTTGATGATGTACTACCTGGCCCATCCCCCATTTCCCGGTTATCCCCAAGGACTGACTGAAGGAAGCTATTGGATTGTGAATAAAAACCTGATAGAAGCGGCTGCCTTATTGGTCATCTTCCTCTTTCCCACTTCCACCTCTTTTGGGCTGGAGCGGCTATTTGCGAAAAAAGAAATCAAACCATCCACTACCTAAACCCTAAAGACCATGGCGGAAGATAAAAAACTATTTAAAGGATTTTCGAGAAGGGATTTGCTCAAGAGTCTTGGAGGCATCCCCATATTGGGGGCGGTGTGGTTTGCCGGAATTGACCAAAACAAAAAAGCCAAATTGGAAAGGGATTTTCTTTTGGAAAAACTCAACATCAAAGCTACCCCACCGCCTGAAAGTGGCCCCATGAGTGGTGATCCGCTAAGGATAGGGTTGATCGGGTTTGGTATCAGGGGAGAGCAATTGATGCGTTCTTTGGGTTTTGCAACCAATGAATGGCTGGAAGAAATGGCAAGTTCTGCAGCCAATAATCCTAATGATAAAAGGCTGGCGGATTTCAAATCCCAAGAAAGTTTGAATGTAAAGCTAAGCGCCATCTGTGATATTTTTGATATCAGGGCAGAAAAAGCGCTCCGGTCCTTTAATGTCAATGGAAATACCTGCAAGCGGTTTGACAATTACCTGGAACTGATCCACAGCGGAGAGGTGGATGCAGTTATCATTGCCACTCCTGACCATTGGCATGCCCCCATGGCCAAAGCAGCCATAGAGGCCGGCATTCATGTCTATTTGGAAAAACCAATGACCCATACTGTTCAGGAAACATATGAGCTAAGGGAAGCCTGTAGAAAGAATCCTAAAGCAGTATTTGCTGTAGGCCATCAGCACCGGCAAACCCAAAGCTTCCTGACTGCCATGGATGCCTTGGCCAAAAATACCCTCGGTCATGTGTCCTTAATCATGACCACCACCAACAGGAATGACGATAATGGAGCCTGGCAATATGAAATTCATTCGGAAGCATCTCCTGAGACCATAGATTGGAATGCCTTTTTGGGGACGGCCCCTCAGGTCCCTTTCAATACAGAGCATTTCTTCAGGTGGAGAAAATGGTGGGCATATGGATCAGGTTTGTCCGGAGACTTATTGACCCATGATTATGACCGGATCAATTGCATCTTAAAAATGGGTATCCCCAAATATGTCACTGCATCGGGTGGCATCTATACCCATAGAGATGGACGAAACGTTCCTGATGTCATGCATGTCAACATGGAATTCCCGGAATTTACCACAGGGGGAACACAAAGGGAAGGAAAAGAAAAAGGAATGACTCTGGTGTACAGTGCCACTTTGGGAAATCAGTTTGAAAGAGGCACCGTCTTGATGGGCCATGATGCCAGTATGGAATTGGGCAATACACTGACCATTTATGCAGACCCAAGGTCCACTAAATACAAAGACCTGATTCAAGAGGGAAGAATTGATCCTACTGTACCTATTTTCCAATACGACCCCAGTGCCAGTGGCGTAGATGCTGTCACCTCAGCTACGGCCAAATACTTTGCGGATAAAGGCTTGCTTTGGACCTATAGAGATGGCAAAAGAGTAGATTCCACTTTCCTTCATATCAGGGAATGGTTAAGCTGTATCCGCAACGGAGGAGAACCAAGTTGTGGCGTTCAAGAAGGTTTTGAAGAGGCCATAGCCGCGCATATGGCCGGGCTTTCTTACAAAATTGGAAGAAAAGTAGAATGGGATGAGGAAAAAGAAATCATCATCGCTTTACCTGGTGAGGATTTGGACGCTATCCTCTTGGACAATGACTATGGACTTCCGATACAGAAAGCATAAATACACTTAAGGTTTCATACAGGCTTTTTGAAGGCCTTGATATAACAATCAAATTTCGCATTTCGATTAAAATATCATGGTTCATGTTGTATGGCAACATTATGCATCTTAACTTCCATACCGCCAAATCATCCTATATGAAACCTATTATCCCTATCCTCCTTTGGGGCTTCTGTATTTTTCAAGCTTTCGGGCAAGAAAACACCGTGTTTGAGGCAGAAAAAGAAGGACATGCCATTTATAGAATTCCGGCCATCATTTCCTTACCAAACTCAGAATTGCTGGCGATTGCCGAGGGGAGAGTGCATGGAAGCAATGATTATGGCGATATCAACCTTGTGATGAAAAAGAGTGGGGATAAGGGAAAAACCTGGAGCCCCTTGAAAATTTTGGTAGATCATGGGGTCTATCAGGCTGGAAATCCGGCACCAGTGGTGGATAGGTTTGACCCAAAATACCCAGAAGGAGTAATTTATGTTTTTTTTAATACCGGAAATCACCACGAATACAATATCCGGCTCAATGAAGGGGTAAGAGAAGTATGGTACACACGTTCAACCGATATGGGAGAAAGCTGGGAAGTGCCTGTCAACATTACCAATCAGGTCCATAAAGTCAATAACCCTGAATTTAACTCCATTTACAACAATCCAGAAGATTGGAGGCATTATGCTAATACGCCAGGACATGCTTTTCAATTTCAAGAGGGGCCCTTTAAAGGCAGAATATATGTAGCCGCCAACCATTCCCAAGGGCCTCCACAAGATGAGTTCACAGACTATCAAGCACATGGATTTTTTACAGATGATCACGGCAAAACATTTCAGTTGTCCCCTTCTATTCCCATCCCAGGCTCCAACGAAGCCATCGCCGCTGAATTGTCCAATGGCAGGATGATCATGAGTATCCGAAACCAAAGGGGTGACATCCGACAGAGGATTTTAGCATTTTCAAATGATGGAGGAGAAAGCTGGGAGGAGTTTTACTTTGAGCCCCAACTTCCAGATCCTGTTTGCCAGGGATCAATTTTGGATATAGGGGAATCAGAAGGTAAAAAAATCCTTGCCCATTCCAACGCCTCTGATCCACAAAAAAGAGACAACCTGACCATAAAAATCAGTTGGGATGAAGGGAAAACCTGGACGAAATCCATCTTGGTCGATAAATCTGATGACCCTTCCAAACCCTCCTGGACTGCGTATAGTGACCTGGTAAAATTGGATGACGATCACTTGGGTATTCTTTATGAAAGGAATGACTACAAAGAAATCGTTTTTAAAAAAATCAGATGGAGGGAGAAGTGGATAGAATTTACCGATGTCCTACTATCCCAGCTGAAAATGAATGAAACGTATGTTAGAATTAATCCAAAAAGCCGAGAAACATTCCAATAACAAAGCCGTCATAGACCGTGGAAGTGCATTTTCCTATGGGGAGCTTTTGGATCAAAGCTATCGCATAGGTTCTTACTTATTGGGAAAAAAGAAAGACTTAAACCAAACCCGGGTGGCGTTCATGGTTAAACCCTCTTTGGATTATTTAGCCATACAATGGGGTATTTGGAGAGCAGGAGGAATTGCCGTGCCTCTTTGTGTGACTTATCCTTTTCCATCTCTTCAATATGTTATTGAAGACACCCAAGCAGGAATTCTGGTAGTTGCGCCGGAATTTGAAGAAATGCTTTCCCCTTACCAAGAGAGCCCAAATATTAAATTTATCGCTATTCAGGATTTATACACCGATGCAATCAGGGATTTGCCGGATGTCAGCAAGGACCGTGGCGCCATGATTTTGTATACCAGTGGCACCACCAGTTTGCCCAAAGGTGTACTGACCACCCATGCGAATATTGAAGCCCAGATCAGTACTTTGGTGGATGCCTGGGAGTGGAACTCTTCCGATTATACCCTTTCCCTACTCCCACTCCACCATGTTCATGGGATTATCAACGTCAATTCCTGTGCCCTTTGGTCCGGGGCCACTGTACAATTCCTACCTCAATTTGATGCTAAAGCTGTTTTTGAAATATTCCTGGAAGGAAGGGTAAACGTATTCATGGCTGTCCCTACGATTTACTTTAAACTGATCGCTTATTATGATACCCTATCCGAGGAGGAACAAATTGCCATCACTGAGCGGTTAAAAACCTTTCGTTTGATGGTATCAGGTTCCGCAGCTTTGCCCATTTCCGTCATGGAAAGATGGCATCAGATTTCAGGGCATTATTTATTGGAAAGGTATGGCATGACCGAAATCGGTATGGCCATCAGCAATCCCTACCATGGAAAAAGAAGGGCCGGACAAATAGGTCAGCCACTGAAGGGAGTTGAGGTCAGGTTATGTGATGAGCAGGACACTGAAATTCCTTTGGACCAACCTGGGGAAATTCAGGTCAAAGGACCAGGTGTTTTCAAGGCATATTGGGGCAAAGCCGAAGCCACCACCAAGGCTTTTACCAAGGATGGCTGGTTCAAGACAGGAGACATTGCGGTGATGGAAGATGGGTACTTTAAAATTTTAGGCCGAGACTCTATTGACATCATCAAGTCAGGCGGTTACAAAATTTCAGCCCTGGAAATAGAGGAGGTACTCCGAACACATTCCTCTATCAAAGATTGCGGAGTAGTAGGCATCCCAGATGAAGAATGGGGAGAAAAAGTAGTAGCAGCTTTGGTCACTGAAGAAGCCATAGATATCGAAGCGCTTAATCATTGGATTAGAGGAAAAATGCCGGCCTACAAAACTCCCAGAAAATATCTGTTTGTGGACGATTTACCCAGAAATACCATGGGCAAAGTGACCAAAAACGAACTGAAAAAATTATTCTAGCCCATGAATATTTATGGATTAGCTGTTTTGGCCCTCTCCTTCCTTGTAGGACAATGGATGGGTGAGTTTTTGGGAAGTCTAATAGGCATCTACGCCAATGTAGGAGGTGTAGGTTTTGCCATGATCATCCTGATGTTTATGAAGGAATGGCTGGTTAAAAACAGCCTGATGTCTTTTGAAATGGAAGCAGGGATTGACTTTTGGAACAAATTGTACATTCCTGTGGTCATCGCTATGGCTGCCAGTCTCAATGTCAAATCTGCCATTAATTCGGGGACCTTGGCCATAGCAGCCGGCACCTTACCTGTTTTGGTCTCGTTTTGGGTTTTCCCACTCCTTTTGAAAAAATTCAATCCTCAAGTTGATGGAGATAGCCTTTGATATCATTGAAAAAAATGGGCTGATTTTTGCCTTTTTGGTGATTGGATTATTGGTCCTTATATCTGAAATCATTTCCAAAAAAATCCTAAAATCCAGAATTCCAGGTTCTGCCATAGCCATATTCTTTGGACTCATTTTGGGTTATTGGGGCGGTTTCATCACTGGAGGGGAAAAAGGGTTGGCTGATTTGCCCTTATTTTCAGGCATTGGATTCTTTGGAGGGTCTATGTTCAGGGATTTCGCGATTGTAGCCACTGCCATTGGTGCCAGTCTTTACTTGATTGTCCGATCTGGCATGTTAGGATTTATTTCTTTGTTAATAGGTATCGTCCTTTTTTTCTTCATTGGCGTTTTGGTCGCGCTTGCCTGGGGCTTTAGAGATGCTGCAAGCCTCTGCACCATCGGTGCCGGAGCATGCACCTATATTGTAGGACCTGTGACCGGAGCAGCTTTGGGCGCTTCCTCAGAGGTGATCGCACTCAGCATAGGAACTGGACTGGTCAAAACCATTGCTGTCACCATTTTCACACCAATAGCCGCCAAGCGAATAGGCCTCAACAGTCCTGAATCTGCTATGGCTTATGGGGGCATCATGGGAACTTCCAGTGGTGTGGCTGCTGGACTGGCTGCCACTGACCCCAAACTGGTACCATATGGCGCAGTGACAGCAACTTTCTACACCGGTTTGGGCTGTTTGCTTTGTCCCTCAGTTTTTTATATTTTCCTTCACTTGATATTTCCCTAAACCCAAAAACCCGATGAAAACTCCAATCTCTCTTATGTTGATCTTTTTATCAGTCCCAACATTATGGTCTTGTCAAAGGACCGAAGAGAAACAAACAGAAAAGCCAAATATTGTGGTGTTTTTTGTAGATGACATGGGTTGGCAGGACACCTCAGTACCCTTTTGGACAGAAATCACAGAATGGAACAAACGGTACCATACTCCAAACATGGAAAAACTGGCTTCCCAAGGAATGAAGTTTACCCAAGCCTATGCCCATTCCGTCTGTTCACCTTCTCGGACGAGCCTTTTGACGGGTATGAATCCCGCCAGACATGGTGTCACCAATTGGACTTTGAGGAAAGATATTTCCACCGATCATGAAGATGAGGTTCTGGAATTTCCGGCTTGGAATTTAAATGGCCTACAGCCAGTGGACACCATCAATAATTCCATTTTTGCAACTACCCTGCCTTCCATTCTTAGAGCGCATGGTTATCATACCATCCACGTTGGGAAAGCCCACTGGGGTGCCATGGATACTCCTGGAGCAAACCCATTAAACCTTGGTTTTGATATCAATATAGCAGGACATGCAGCCGGTGGATTGGGCAGTTACTTGGGGGAAAACAACTTTGGTAATGCAACACCAGGAGCGCATACACTTCCCTGGGGTGTGCCCGGCATGGAAAAATACCATGGTCACAGCATCCACCTGACAGAAGCGCTGACTTTGGAAGCCATCGCTGCATTGAATGAAGCCAAGAAAAAAGACCAACCCTTTTTCCTTTATTTTTCCCATTATACGGTCCATATTCCACTGGAGGCAGACGAGAGGTTTTATGACAAATACCAAAACCTGGAAGAACCAGAAGCAAAGTATGCCTCAATGGTGGAGGGTATGGATAAAAGCCTTGGGGACATCATGAATTACCTGCAGCAAAATAATTTGGATGAAAACACCATTATCATTTTTATATCCGATAATGGGGGCTTAAGCGCTACCGCCAGAGGTGGCATTCCCCATCAGCACAGCAGTCCTTTGAACAGTGGCAAAGGCTCAGCCTATGAAGGGGGCATCAGGATCCCCATGCTGATCAAATGGCCCAATGTCACTGTACCGGGAAGCAGTTTTGAGGACTACCTGATTATTGAAGACCTTTTTCCTAGCCTGCTGCATATGGCCAATGTCACAACACCAACAATCGTTCAAACGGTTGATGGGGAAAATCTGACTCCTCACCTCCAAGGGAAAGCTCAGGGAAAGTTTAGGGAAAAACCTTTGATCTGGCATTACCCAAACAACTGGGGACCTACTGGACCGGGTATTGGAGCTACGAGTACGATACGAGAGGGAGATTGGAAATTGGTGTATTGGTACAAATATGAAAAACGGGAGCTTTTCAATATCCGCGAGGATATCGGGGAATTAATTGACCGCTCTACAGAAAATCCGGAAAAAGTCATGGAGTTGGCAAAAAAATTAGCAGACTACCTAAAAGAAGTCAATGCGTTCAGGCCAAAAGACAAAAGAAGTGGAGAATTTATTGCCTGGCCCGATGAGGGGCTATTGTAATTTTCAATGGCAAGTGTAAAGCCACATATCCATATTTTACCTTCTCTATAAAATACGGCCTTTTGAAATACATTTTTCACTAAATTACTGCTGTTGAAATACTTGAATTTCACCAAGTATTCTCAAAAACTCAGCCTATAACCTACTTCTTCAAATTTTGAATGCTCAAATTTCAGGATATCATTTCCGCTTAACCGCTCAGATTTTATTGAGCTTTGCATTGCTCTTTGGATTTCATGGCACCATTGCCCAACAACAAGATAAAGGCCTGTTCCAAGGCGTCATTTTAGATAAAGAATCCAAGATACCACTTCCATTTGCAACTGTTGCGGTTTATGACAGTGAAGATAAAATCATAGAAGGAGGTATAACCGATGACAAGGGAGCATTCAAAATCCCCATTTCTTTTGGAACCTATACGATTCTTGTTGAATTTATGGGTTATGAAGCCTACAAATCTGATTTTTTAACCTTGACCCGAAACAATTCTCCCTTTGATTTAGGCACAATTGAATTGAGTAGTAGCCTGAGTCAATTGGATGAAGTCACTGTTCAGGGGGAGAAGCCCTTGATGGAGTTGTCTTTGGATAAAAGGGTCTTTAATGTAGGAGAAGACCTGGCCAATGCAGGCCGAACCACTTCTGATATCTTAATGAATCTCCCGTCCGTCACGGTGGATAGCCAAGGCAATGTACGACTTAGGGGTTCTGACAATGTAAGGATTCTGGTGGATGGGAAACCCTCCGGCCTGGTAAGTTTCAAGGGTAGTCAGGGTTTGCAGCAATTGCCTGCCAGTATGGTGGAAAGAATAGAAATCATCACCAACCCATCAGCCAGGTATGAGGCAGAAGGCATGGCCGGTGTAATCAATATCATTTTAAAAAAAGAAAACAATCAAGGCTTTAATGGTTCTATTGAGGGCATTGTAGGAAACCCTACCAACTTGGGGCTTTCAGCCAATCTGAATTACAGGCACAAAAAAATCAACTGGTTTATCAATTATGGCATTGCAGAAAGAAAAATCATCAGAGAAGGCAGCTTGTACCAAGAGGCCTTTGGTGGGGATTCCCTATTGATCACCAAACAAACTGTCAATGGCAGGTTATATACTTTGGACAATAATGTAAGGGCAGGACTGGATTATTATTTCAATGAAAAAAGTGTATTGACAGGTTCATACTTGCTCCGAAGAAGTGATGCCACCAGGATAACTGACATCCGGTATAATGACTTTCTTTTCACCCCGGAAAACCAACAAAGTTATTCCCTAAGGAGGCAAGAGGAACTTGAAAAAGAACCCAACGCTGAGTTTTTGATCACCTATAAAAGGAGCTTTGAAGAAAAAGGCCATGAACTGACAACGGTCCTGACATTTTTGGATTATTGGGAAAATTCCGATCAGGTCTTTACTGAAAACACTTTCAGTCCGGAGGGTATTCCCATTCCATCCCGTTCCCTTTTGCAGACTTCTCTCAACGATGAGTTTGAAAAACAATACCTAATTCAGATAGACTATACCAAGCCCATAGGCTCAGAAGGAAAACTTGAAACAGGTTTAAGAAGCAGTTTCCGTAATATGGAAAATGACTTTATCGTGGAAGAACAGGATGAGCAAGGAAATTTCAATCCTCTCCCCGGATTGGACAACATTTTCCTTTACCAGGAAAACATCCATGCGCTCTACAGCATTTTGGGGAACAAAAGTAATAAACTGAGCTATCAAGGTGGCTTACGGGCAGAATACACCGATGTCAAAACCACTTTGGTCAGGACCAATGAGGTCAATCCCAGGGATTACCTCAACCTATTCCCCAGCGCTCATATGACCTATAATTTCAATGAGGAAAATGGCCTACAACTCAGTTATAGCCGAAGGGTAAGAAGACCATTTTACAATGACCTCAGTCCTTTTATGACATTCTCTGATGCCAGAAACTTTTTCAGTGGAAACCCGGACCTGGACCCGGAATTCACAGATGCCATTGAATTGGGCCACATCAAATACTTCGAAAAAGGAACCGTGTTTTCTACCTTATTTTACCGCAATACCACTGATAAAATCGAAAGGATCCGCACGGTGGACAATGAAGGCAATGCCACTATTCGACCCGAGAATTTGCTTGGGGAACAATCCTTTGGTTTGGAGTTTGCCACAGATTACCAGATTTTTCCATGGTGGAAGATCGACTTCAATATGAATTTCTTTTATGCTTCCGTCGATGGAAGCAATATACAGGGCAATTTCACAGCTACCACCTATTCATGGAATGCCCGTCAAAATTCAAGGTTTAACTTTGGCAATGGTATAACCGGTCAGGTTAGGAACAATTACGAAGGAAGACAGCGCATTGCACAGGGAATCAGAAAAGGGATTTTCTTCATGGACTTGTCAGGAAGTAAAGAAGTCCTCAAAGGAAAGGGCACTTTGGTATTGAACATTGCCGATATTTTCAACTCCAGAAGAGACCGTTACATTTTGGAAGGAGAAGGCTTTTTTACAGAAGGAAACTTTTTGAATGTAAGAAGACAGATCAACCTGAGTTTGAATTACAGGATAGGGCAGTGATCGCTTAAGAGTCGAGACTTGCCTACCTTTAGAAACAAGACGCAAGATACAAGAAACAAGACTGCGGGTTTGTCCTTTAGATTAAATCAAGTATCGGTCTGGATTAGCGTAGATCAGCCCTCTAGCCTTTTGGAGATCCGTTATTGTTTCCTAACACACTTTGTTCAGGCCTGAAAGGGCGGGATGTATCAGCCCGGGATGCAGTCCTGGGTTGAAAGGCAGCAACCGTATGGCAGGAGGTCTGAAGGACCGAGATATTTTAACCCCATATCTTCAATCATCCAATAAGGTAAATACCATTTGCCTGAATTTCCAACCGGTTTGGTCACCGGATGTTTGGCTGGTCTGCTTCATGAGGATGCCAATGACTTTTTCCTGCGGATCGGCAAAATACTGCGTGTTGAAATAACCGCCCCAGTCAAAGGTGCCTTCACTGCCAATGCCTCCCTCAGCCACGCCCTGTGCAGTCACTACCCCGAAGGCCAATCCATAATGCTTGGCCCCATTCCAAAGGTCCCCAACCTGATTTTTCATCATCGTTTCTATGGTTTTACGGCTAAGGATTCGGACCCCATTGAGTTCGCCCCCGTTAAGGTACATCTGTAAGAAAGTCGCATAGTCCTTTGCCGTACTGGAAAGGCCTGCTCCTCCGGAAAAGAACTTCTTGGCTCCAGTGATGGGATACTGAGGATCATAGAAAGTGACCGGAAAATTCTCCCACTGACCATCTACTTTGCGTTGGACTTTCACCAACCTGCCGGCTTTGGCATCGGGAAGGTAAAACCAGGTATCATTCATACCCAATGGGTCAAAAAGCCTGGTTCTCAAAAACTGATCAAATGGCATCCCAGAAACGATTTCTATGAAATAACCCAAGACATCCAAACCTTCCGAATAGGTGTATTTCTCTCCCGGGTTGTGGTGCAGGGGCAGGGTAGCCAGTTTTTTGATATTCTCGCCAATGCTGATATTCTCTGTGGTATATAAGTCCACGATTCCTGCCTTCTGGTAAATCATCTTCATCCGCTCATCTCCGTCTATCACCCCATAGCCCAATCCAGAGGTATGGGTGAGCAGGTGGCGGATAGTGATTTCTTTATTGGCGGGCTGGGTAATATAAGTAGTGTCTGCATACCTGAAATTTTGAATTACCTGTGGATTTTTGAATTCTGGAATCCAGTTTGATATTGGGTCGTCCAACCTGAATTTCCCATCTTCCCAGAGCATCATCACCGCAGTGGATGTAATGGCTTTGGTCTGGGAGGCAATCCTGAAGATGGCATCTTTGGACATGGCCTTTCCGTCGGCTGCATCTGCTTTGCCCTTGGCGGTATGATAGACAATTTTCCCGTTTCGGGCCACTAGGGCCACCAAGCCGGGGATTTCATCGTTATGTATTGCTTCCTCCAACATGGCATCCAGTTTCTTCAGCCGCTCAGGAGCGATGCCTACACTTTGTGGGGTAGCTTCTGAAAGAGGAGGTGATTTTTTTGTAGAGGTGGTTTGCGTCCATCCTGGATGGATAATTAGGAGCAATCCTAAGGTATAAAGGAGGATGTTTTTCATGTTGTCGTTATTGGGTTAAAAGAGACAATTCAAATTGGGCTGTGGAAATTTTTATGGGATTCATTCGATATGGAGAATTTATCCAAGATATTCAAAATATTAGATGTTACCTATGAAAAATAAACCAGTCTATCAAAATTGAATATCATAAGTCTTTCATTCTGATTAAATTGGAAATTATCATTACAAAACCATAAATCCGCTCAGCACATGTTTAAATTATTACTCCTGTTTGCTGTCTTTTGGACAGATCCGAACAATCCCGAAAATACAGCAGTCCATATCCGCATCAATCAATTGGGCTATCTCACAGAAGACTCCAAGATAGCTGTAGTCTTTAGTGACAAGCCCATCAGAGAATCTTTTCAATTGCTTGATCACAACACCGGAGAGGTGATTGGGGAATTCAAATCTCAAAGGTTAAAAAAAGACAATTGGGGTGGTTTTGAATACAGTGAAGTTGATTTTAGCCAAGTCCAAAAGAGTGGTTCCTACTATTTAAAAGGGAAAAGGTCGGAGGCAACCTCCACCATTTTCAGGATTGGTGATGATGCCTATGGAAATCATCAGGAGACCTTGTTGGAATTTATGCGCCAACAACGCTGTGGCTACAATCCTACTTTGGACATGGTGTGTCATGAAAAAGATGGCAGAAGCTTCTTTGGCCCTATGCCTGACAGCACTTTTGTAGACCTCAGCGGTGGCTGGCATGATGCGGGAGATCAACTCAAATACCTTATCACTTCCAGCTATGCCACGGCCCATATGCTGATGACCTATGAGATGTACCCGGACAGGTTTGAAGACAAGGTCAATGCCTTGGGACAGCCATGGCCAAATGGCATCCCCGACATTTTGGATGAAGCAAAGTGGGGCCTGGATTGGATCCACAAAATGCATCCGGCGCCGGACCAACTGTTCCACCAAGTGGCGGATGACCGGGACCATAGAGGCTTCAAAATTCCCAATCAGGACAATTCGGATTATGGTTGGGGAGAAAATCAATATCGTGCGGCTTACTTTGCGACTGGTAAACCCCAAGGTTTAAGGCAATATCAAAGCGAGGCAACTGGGGTTGCCAACTTGGCCGGAAGAAGCGCTGCTGCCATGGCATTGGCTGCAAGGATTTGGGAAAAAGATCTCAATGACCCGCTTTTTGCGGCAAAATGCAAAAAAGCAGCCATTTCACTCTATAATTTGGGAAGAGAAAAAGAAGGCTTCCAGCAGGGAAACTCTTATGGCGCCCCTTACCGCTATAATGAAGAGACATGGGCGGATGACATGGAGTGGGCGGCTGCAGAACTTTACAAGCTTACAGGAGAAAACGACTACTTAGATCAGGCAAAAAAATACGCCTTGATGAGCAATACGGAAGATAGCTGGACAGTCAGAGATTCTGCAGCCCATTACCAACTTTATCCCTTTATCAATATGGGCCATTATTCCCTGCATGAAATAGTTGATGAGGATTTTAAAAAAGTATTGGAAGGGTATTACCTCGACGGCATCAAATACACGCTTCAAAGAGCTGAAAAAAATCCATTCCATATAGGTGTGCCTTTTATTTGGTGCAGCAACAACCTCTTGACGAGCTTGGTCACCCAAGTGATCCTTTATGAAAAAATGAGCGGGGACAAAAGCTTCAGTCCCTTTCTCTCTGCCCAAAGGGATTGGCTTTTTGGACGGAATCCATGGGGCACTTCCATGTTTACCGGAATTCCTGAAAATGGAGAGTATCCTATAGAAGTTCATACCAGCCTTTTTGTCTTATTGGGTTTAGAGGTTCCTGGAGGTTTGGTAGATGGCCCTGTATATACTTCTATTTATAATAACCTGATCGGATTGACCTTACTGAAAGAGGATAAGTTTGCGGCCTTCCAAAATGAGCATGTGGTCTATCATGACGATGTAGGGGATTACAGCACAAATGAACCCACCATGGATGGTACAGCTGGTGCCATTCTCATGATGACCCATTTCAGCAAAAAATAAAAGAACCGGTCCTAATGGACCGGCCTTTTTTCTATCAAACACAAAACAACTGATTTACGCTACTCAACTTTCACTTCAAAGTAATATTCCTGACCATTTGGATACACCCCAAGAATCACTACTTCTTCTCCTTTATTGTCTGACAGGACATTGGTCATGTCATCTGCATTGGAGATTCTGTATCTACCATCTGAACCGATCACGGAGGTAATGATAAAGCCAACTTTTGCGCCTGACTTTTTCCAACTTTCATTATCTACAGTAACTATGGTAGCACCACCTTGCAATTTCAGTCGATTTTTTATGTCGGCCTTTACATCTTCAAATACCACGCCATCAAAAGTCACTCGCCTAGGCACCTCTTTTCTTACAATTTTCGTATCACCGGCAATATTCCTAAGCGTAGCAGTAGCCTTTTGCTCTTGTCCCTTTCTGAGGTACCTGACTTCCACTTTGTCACCCGGACGTTTCCTGGCCACCATTTCCTGAAGTTTGGCCACATTAAATGTTTCTACACCATCGATACCGATGATCACATCACCTTTCTTCAGGCCTGCCTCTTCACCTCCACTACCTTCATTGACTTCCATGATATAAACACCTCGGTTAACTCCGATGGTTTCACCCAAATATTCTTCCAACTCAGGACTCACATCACGTATTTGAACCCCTAATAGTCCTCTTTGAACAGTACCAAACTCCAATAAATCATCCATCACTTTTTTCACAATAGAAGTAGGAATTGCAAAAGCATAGCCATTAAAGGTACCTGTTCTCGAAGCAATGGCCGTATTGATCCCGATGAGTTCACCTGACAAATTAACCAAAGCTCCACCCGAATTGCCTGGGTTGACCACAGCATCCGTCTGAAGAAATGATTCAATTTGTAGGTTGTTTTCCATATCGCGCAAAATGCCAATATTTCTGGCCTTGGCACTGATGATCCCTGCAGTTACTGTGGAGGTCAGGTCAAATGGATTACCCACTGCCAATACCCACTGTCCCACTAAAACCTGATCTGAATTTCCAAATTTCACATAAGGGAGTTCCTCAGCTTCAATCTTTAACAAAGCCAAATCGGTTGTTGGATCAGTACCGACCACTCTCGCAGAGTACCTTGTATTATCTTCCAAAGAAATATCTATTCTTGTTGCGTTTTCAATCACATGATTATTGGTGACGATATACCCGTCAGCAGAAATAATCACACCAGAGCCAGAGCTTCTACCTTCTCTAGGCGCCTGTCCTCTGTCAGGCATCCTAAATCCAAAAAACTCTTCAAATGGATCAGCTCCTCTTCTTTGATTCTGACTTACCGAAATGGTGCTTTTTACGTGAACCACAGCCGGCGTAACCAGTTCCGCTGCTGCCACGAAATTAAGACCATCAGGAACAGTGAATTTTTCGTTGTTCAGATAATTGACCAGACTGGACTCCTGTTTCTCGGTAAAATTAGTTGCTGAATTTTGTTTGGAAAGGTAGCTCGCTCCTGCGAGCGCAACTACACCCCCTATCAGAGAGGCCAGAATAATTCCCAAGAAAAATTGCTTTCTATTCATTCTTTCTGTGTTTTAAGTTCTGATTTAGTACACGTAATATATTCGATTAGGATAACAAAAATCAAGCTTGATTTTTTAAATGGCAGAAGTTTTTAACATTGTTTAACGACAATTTCTCCAAGCTTGATCATCCCTGAGAATATAACAAAAAAATAGTCAAGGGGTTTCCCTTGCATCATATATTTTAAATAAGTAAAAAACTACTTACATTTAAAATAAAAATCCCGTGCATATCTTTTTTAAAATTGTTCTTGTATTTTGTTCGATTTTACTATCAACATCCTCCCTTTATGCACAGGGAACACCTACAACTTCCTCTCCTATCGATAGCCTTATTCTTGTTGAAGAAGAAGAAGGCATTCAGGAAAAGGAAAAAATAGATAGGGTAACCTTAGAGGAAAACATTAAAAAAGCCCAGACATACACCATAGCACTAAATCGAATCAATCAGCGTGTCAATGATTTTATGGATACAGCCAGTATTGATAAAGCCATACCTAGCGCTGAAAGGTACCTTGAAGTAGTTGGAAGGCGTTTGGAAAATCAAGATGTCAAAATCAACATCAGGTATCTCAATGCACTGGAAAACTGGCTGAACTATATCGTTTCCGACTTGAATGAAGCAGATGGAAAGATCACCAGAAGGGTGGATGAGCTTTTTTCTGCCAGATTAAAGGTAGACTCCATCAAGCAAGATGAAATCATGAGAATTTCCTTTAGGGATACCACATTACTTCCTGAATATCAACTCACGCTTAGTAATCTTAACACCAACCTTTTGCGGGTTGACAGTACCCTAAATGCCAGAAGATTATTGGTGGCCGGTTATCGCTCAAAAGTTTCCAGCCTATTGATTAATTTGAATTTATTGGAAGAAAAGATACTTTCTCAGAAGAGGGTTCTGGAAAGGGCTCTCTTCGAAAAAGAAACCAATTATATCTGGGAACCACGGGAGTTCCCTTCCACAGAAAGGTTAATTTTTATTTTTAGGGACTCATTCCGCTTCAACCTGAACATTACAAGAAACTATATCAACAAGCATCCTTTCATTTCAATTACATTACTGCTCTCTATTTTTTTATTGACGTATTGGGTAAAAAAATATTTGATCAGTATCCAAGCAGAAAAGGATTTCTCAGCGCTGATTTTAAAGCGATTCAAATATGTAAACAGGTATCCTTTTCTCTCTTCTGTATTGGTCATTTTAGCCATTGCACCTTTTTTCTTCCCAAATCCGCCCATTTCCTTTTTTGCTTTCATTCTAATTCTGAAAGTCAGCATTTCGGGTGTACTCCTAAGAAAAAGGGTGGGATCAGACTCCATGAAGATATGGTGGATTCTTTTTGCCCTCTTTTTGATCAGTGTAGCCAGCAACCTATATTGGGAAGTGGCCTATCAAGAAAGGTGGCATCTTTTGGCTTTTAACCTTTTAGGAATTTATCTGGGCTGGAAACTGATCTATCTGGAAAAAGAAAAAGAAGAGGCCCTGCCTCAATATATCCCGCTTGTTGCAAAAATCTACATTGCATTCTGTTTTATTGCTATTTTGGCCAATGTGCTTGGCAGGTTTTCCTTAGGGAAAATGATCGGAATCACAGCCACGCTAAGCTTGATGCACGCGGTTCCCTTGATCATTTTCATTGCTATCATCAAAGAGCTGATCTACCTAAGGGTAGAGGTAGGCAGATCCAATGAAAGTGGTTTTACCTCTGTGATTGACTTTTATAATATTCAAAAAAGAGTAAATCGAATAGCTTCTTACCTCGCTGTTTTCATTTGGGGCTACTTTTTTTTGGAGAGTTTGGGTATACTGGAAACCATCCTTTTTGGGGTAGAACAGTTTTTAATTAAACCCAGAAGTATAATGAACGCGTCCTTTACTTTTGGGCAAATTGGTATTTTTATTCTGATTCTGTATATCGCAGTCTTTCTGGCCAATGTTGTGGCTTATATATCTTCATTAAGAGATCAGCAAACTGGGAATTTAAGAGGTAAAAAATTGGGCTCTACCGTTTTATTGATCAGATTAGCCCTTTTGATCACCGGTTTTTTGATTGCAGCCGCAGCTTCCGGTATTTCATTGGATAAAATTGCCATTATCCTGGGCGCCTTTTCCCTGGGTATTTCCTTTGGCCTTCAGACCATAGTCAACAACTTGGTTTCGGGGGTAATATTGGCCTTTGAAAAACCCATCCAAATTGGTGACACAGTACAGGTTGGAAATGTTGAAGGCATTGTTAAGGACATAGGCATCAGAGCAAGTAAAATCAAAAACTGGGATGGGGCAGAGGTTATCATTCCCAATGGAGACCTATTGGCCCAGTCCTTAACCAACTGGACCTTATCCGACAAACAAAGACGGGTAGAGCTGATTATTGGTGTAAGTTATAATGCAGATATGGACCAGGTCACCCAGCTCATCCAAAAACAGTTGGAAGTGGAAGGCATATTGAACTCCCCTCCTTCCAGGGTATTGCTTCAGACTTTTGCGGACAATTCCGTTAATTTCCGTGTACTCTTTTGGGTAGAGGATATCGATGTATGGATAACCATACGTGATAGGGTAATGCGCGGAATTTTCAAATCATTTAAAGAACATGGAGTGGAAATTCCGTTCCCTCAGCGTGATTTGCATGTCAAAAGCTTTCCCGGTTTAATCCAGGAAAAAGTGTTCAAAGCAGATGATTGACAACTGGAAACAAGTAGTATCTAAAATGGAAATACGGGGATATCCATGTTGGATCAGGTCATAAATTCCAAGGTTATCCGTGGCTTCCAGCCCCGGTCGGTATCAAACCTTGTCGTCAAACTTCGGGATAGGCCTTCGACCTATCCTATTATATCCAGGGCCTTCAGCCCTATTTTGTATATCTGTAAAACAAGAGATTAGTGTAATTAGTGGCTTAAAAATATTTCCTGCTCACTTTTCACCTTTCCCCTCGTACCTTTTCCCTTTTAAACTATGTTGGAGACCCTCTTTGGCCCGTCCTGAAAACACTAGACAGGTATTATACTTTCTTCCCTTTTGTTTGACTCCTTTGGAGTCGGGATTCCCGAATATAATAATTGCTTCACAACCCCGGGTTTACCCACCCTAAAGGGATTAAACCCCTATCGGGGTTGTTTTGTCACTATTTTAAGCAATCACCTTAATGAATCCCTTAAAACCTTAACTACTTAATGGTTCCGAAATCAGCCTTCCGAAATCCCACTTTGATTCTTGTCTCTTGTCTCTTATTTCTTGACTCTAAGTCTCGCTTCTAACCTCCTACCTAAAGGTAGGCAAGCTCGCTTCTACTGCCTTTGCCTTATCGCCTCGTAAATCACTACCCCAGCAGAAACAGAAACATTCAAACTTTCAATTTTACCCGACAGAGGAATTTTAACAGCAGTATCAGATTGACCCATGAGCTCATCTGAAATACCGTCTTCCTCAGAACCCATGACCAGTGCAGTGGGCAAGGTAAAGTCTGCCTGATACATAAGTTGCTCTGTCTTTTCGGTAACCGCTACCACTTGCAGGCCCATTTTTTTTAGGTCTTTGACGGTATAGTATAAATTTTTTACACGGGCAATGGGAAGGTGGTTAAGAGCTCCAACGGAGGTTTTAACCGCATCTGAATTAATCTGCGCACTGCCTTTTTCCGGAATGACGATGGCATGAACGCCTGCGCATTCTGCTGTCCTGGCAATGGCCCCAAAATTCCTTACATCTGTGATACGGTCCAATACTAAAATCAAAGGAGCGATTCCTTTGGAAAAGCAGGACTCTATCACATTATCCAATGAGGCGTATTGGATCGCGGACATATGCGCCACAACGCCCTGATGATTTTTACGTGTGATGCGGTTAAGCTTGGCATCTGGTACCCTTACTACAGGGATTCTCTCTTGTTTAGCCAAAGACAATAACTCCTTGACCAATTCATTATTTACTTCTTTATCTACTAAAATCTTGTCAATATCTTTCCCAGCAAGGATCGCCTCCATGACTGCCCTGGTGCCAAAAATAAAATCTTTATCGTGCTCTCCTTTATTGATCAGAAAACCATCTGTCCGTTTCTCCATGTAGTGATGCTTTTGAACCATTCCGGCTGAAGGGCTCTGGAACGGTTGAGTATGTAATAATTTGGTGTCAGGATATTCTTGACGCGTGCAAAGGTAAAGGTAATTTTTGAATTTGAATTGGCACTCAAATAAGACCACACTTCCCCATTGGGTCTAAAGTACACTTCATTGGGTGGCCCCATCACTGTATAGACCATGCCCCGGTCGGTTTTCCATCCTTCTTTAAAATCGGTAAACAAAATATTGGCAAATTCAATCTGTTTGAAATATTCACGAATGACATTGATAGCGGTCTGTTCATCTTTCAACATCCCAATCCAATATTTGTCCAGGGCAAGTTTTTTGTCAGTTGCCTCCATGAGGGCCTCATGTTCTCTTCTTGTGGATATATAGGCCACCATGTCGACCATTTCTTCATAATCTTTAACCCTTGGAAAGGCTTCATGCACAGTTTTCACCAACATACCTTGGGTAGAATTGGTGTCGGCCTGAATGAAATAATAGCCCTCTTGATCAAAGGATTTTGGTGCGTTAAGAAAAAATTCTCCCTCGTAATTGACCACTACCTCCCGCGGAACATTGGCAGGCCTGATTTCCATAGGGGGTAAAGGCACATCAAACTGTGTGGGGTAATGAAAGGAATGCAAACTAATCCCCGTTCTGCCCTTGAATTCAAGTGGATCATTTTTCTGAATAAAGGTCTGGTCAAAAGGAATCCTATCGCCGTAATAGGCCCAAAAATCAGGATGACCAAAGATATAGGGGCTCATGAGGTCAATATGATAATAATAAATATCACCTTGACGGGTATCCGTCACTTGCAGCAGTGCAATGGCTAAATTTTGATCTTCCGGGATCTGGACGCTTTTTTCAAAATAATAATGGAAATCAGTGTCGGCTACCAAATCATTTTCAGAAAGGGGTACTAAATTTTGTGCTGTAATGGGCTCCTGATAGCTATTCAATACCACATAGGCAAACTGATAAGTTTCAAATTGAATGTTTTCCTCAATTTTCTCAACAGGCATTTGGAGCAAAAATAACCTTTCATCCTCCTGGACAGGAATAATTTTAAGAGCCAATCTAGCGTACCTTGAATACCTCAAGGATTGGTCGATGGTCTCTAGTGTTTGTTGGGCCAGTAGAACAAAAGGTGCCAAAAACAAGGACATGAAAACTAGTGCTTTTGCCATTGGGTATGTTTTGGTAATGATTTTGGTCATCTGTTTTAAAAATTAAACGTAATTTTGCCCAAATTAATGAAATTTTAGATGGCTACCTATACTACTGAGATTGCATCTGACCGATTGATCAGCGATAATCCCATACATCAACGTTTACTAAAGGCCTATATTGCTGCCAAACCTTGGATTAAAGGTGATTTACTGGAAGTGGGATGTGGAGAAGGAAGAGGAGTGGAAATTTTGATTGAAAATTCGGACTCCTATTTGGGAATTGATAAAATCCAGGAAGTTGTGGACAGGTTGACCGAAAAATACCCACAGGCCAATTTCAAACAAGCCTTTATCCCACCATTTGCTGACATAGCTGACAACAGCTTTGATACTGTAGTGAGTTTTCAGGTGATCGAACATATTAAAAATGACCGGCTGTTTTTGGAGGAAATCAAACGGGTATTGAAACCCGGCGGCAAAGCCATCATATCTACCCCAAATATCCGCCATACCCTATCAAGGAATCCATGGCACATCAGAGAATATACCACCCGACAACTTAAAGAACTTTGCTTAGGTGTTTTTGAAAAGGTCACTGCAATGGGTATCGGTGGAAACGAAAAGGTATGGGATTACCATGAGGCCAACAGAAAGTCGGTCAATAAAATTATGCGATGGGATATTTTGAACCTACAGCACAGACTACCTGCTGTCATGCTCCGATGGCCCTATGAAGTGCTAAACAGGATCAACCGCAATAAACTGCACCAACAAAAAGGGAATGCAGTCACTGACATCAGCCATGAGGACTATACCCTGGAGGATAGTCCGGAAAAGGGATTGGATTTATTCTTTATGCTGAGGAAGGGGTAGTAAAATTAGGATAAAGGTTCGAAAGTTGGATTCCCAAATCCCCCTTTCCATTTCCGAAATCTTTTGTCTTGTGACTTAGGTCTTGCGTCTTGCCTCTAAATTTCGTAAAGGCTGGCAAAGGAGGCGCTGAGGTACGCAAAGCAGTAAGGAATGAAGAATTAGTGGTTTTCACTAATCAACTCTTAACGTTTTTAACGCTTAACAAAATATTTTATTTAAACCACGAATTCCACAAATTACACTAATTATACTGAATCACAGCTGCTTAGAATCTTTGATGTGTTTGTGATATTCTACTGGCAAGGCATAATGAATTAGGCGCAGGGCTTACGAATTAACGCGAATTAGATCCAGCTTCTAAGTATTTGGGAGAAATCAGTCTAATTTCTCGACTCTAGCTTCATGGCACCTCCCCTGGTACTTCGTATTTGGTTCTTGGTACAAAATTATTTAGTGATCAGCAAGTAACACAACAAGTTGAAGAAGGATCTTATCCAAAAAAAGACCGCCAAGGTTTTCATAACCCGAGTGGTCCATATGTAAAATTCTGTTTCACTAAATTTTCAATTTCGAGAAGCCATTAATTGGCTTTCAAATCCATGGTATCAAGTTCGGGGCTACAAATCCCAAAGAGCACCCTTATCCGTGGCTTCCAGCCCCGGTCGGAAACATACCTTGCCGTCAACTTTGGGATAGGCCTCCGACCTACACTATTATATCTAAGCTCTATTTCTGTAGATCTGAAAAACAGGAAATTTGTGGAAATTCGTAAGCCCCGCGCTTAATTCAGTTTCATCATTAACATATGTTATACAATCAGCCAGCAAGAAACCTCATTACTTGAGAAACTAGTAATTAGTGTAAATCTGTGAAATTAGTGGCCTAAAAACGAATTGCTAAAAGACCTGTCTCTCAAACCTTACCAAGGTTCCTTTTCCACTTGCATCCTTTGCGGTTACAAGAATAGCTGAAAGCTTCATATTCAATGGCCCCGCGATACAACCGCGGGACAACAGCACCTGCCACTTTTTTTATTTGCGTGGAATTGGAGAATTCTTCCGAAATCCGACTTCTTACTTCCGAAATTTTTATCTCTTGTCTCTTGTTTCTCGCTTCTCGCCTCTAAACTCTCCCCTCTTGGTACTTGGTACATTGTACTTGGTACAACCACCTCTATCTTCTATCCAACATAGAACCTCCACCAATCGGCCCCATCACCCTTTCAAAATCCTTTCTGATCTGGGAAGAAAGCTCTGTATAACCCCTTTCATCCAGCAATGGGATAAAGAATTTCAACATTTCAGAAGAAATCATCGCTTCCCGATCAAAATCCCTGTTTTCCCTGTTATAGAACTCCAACATTTGTACCGATTTATGGGAAAGCTTTTCTACGATATCCAAAGCCAAGTCATCTTCACCAACTTCAAAGAGCAGCGGTACCATCTGACCGGAAGCCAAATCATAGGGTATAGCTTCATTGGGCATTACCTTTAAGCTGTATTTCAGTATCTCAGCTGCCCTATCCAGATCATCTTCATCCAATAAGGCTATTGCAATGGAATTGATAGCCGAACGGTGATTAGAAGTAAACCTTCTGTACTCATCATCAAAGTAGTTATTAGGATCATCCATACCTCTAAAGGCAAATTTCTCCATGACATTTTCAAAGGCCAAATCGGTATTGACCAATTCGGTGCGCATGCCCTGTGGCTTTCTGACCGGCAATAACCTGTACGTGAGTCCTTCCATGACCACATAATCTTCAATGTCCAAGCCAATGGTAGCCAATGAGGTATTGTTAAAATAAATTGGCCTTTCCCAATTATTGCTGGTAATTAGGTCAATCAACATCATATTCCCTTTGGTAAGATAGTTGCCTTTCACCCTCAGATTCATTTGATCCACCATGATTCCTTCCATGCCTTCTGGTATCAGCCCCTTATTATAAGCTTTTTCAATATCCACATCCAAAATCAGGTTCCTCGAAGGCACCATATTGTAGGTACTTCTACCGCTTGAAGATAACCTTAACAGCTCACTTTCATTTTTCAATAATCTTAAGTACTCTCTTGCAGATATTGCCTCCAGATTTTGGCGGTCCATGACATATAAAACATCATTAGTGCCCTTTCTGTAATTGCGGAATTCTAATGAAAATGGCAAAGGAGCAGACTCATTCGCTTGACGGGTCATCTGTTCCACGTACCAATCTGTATCAAAGTAACTCAATACCACTACCCTTACATCAGTTCTGAAGCCCTCCACTTCCTGCACATACCAAAGCGGGAAAGTATCATTATCCCCCCCTGTAAATAAGATGGCATTTGGCGCACAGCTTGCAAGAAAATTCCTGGCCGAATCCACAGAAAGAAACCTGCCTCTCCTGTTGTGATCATCCCAGTTTTGGGAAGCCATCAATACAGGAACTGGGAAAGTAATTAAAGTGGCCATCATCCCGGCAAAAGCAAGATTTTTATTGAGTTTACCTATCCAATGGGCCAAAGCCAATACCCCCAAACCAATCCAAATGGCAAAGGCATAAAAAGAACCCACATAAATATAATCTCTTTCCCTTGGCTCCACAGGAGGAGAATTCAGGTAAAGGACCAAAATAACACCCATCATTAAAAAGAGCATGGCGTTGACATAGAATGATTTGGGGTCATTTTTTGCCTGGAAAAACAAACCGATCAACCCTAATAGCAAAGGCAACATCAGATAATTGTTATGTGCCTTATTCTCTTTGATATAATCCGGAAATTTATCGGTAAAGAAATCGGATATGCCCAACCATGGCGCATCCGAATAATCACTTTCCCTGCCAGAGAAATTCCACATGAAATAACGCCAGTACATGTGCCCCAATTGATGGGAGAACATAAAATACAGGTTATCACCAAAAGTAGGTTTTTGCCCTTCTCTTAATCCCAACTTGGAACGGTAAATTTGCTTATGCCTTTCCTGGGTGGAATAAATGCGAGGTAAAATAGTGGTTCTATCAGGATCATAAACATTCACAGTAGCATAATCCACCACCTCATATTTATCTTTCCCTTTCACATAAATTGGCGCTCCTTCTTTTTGATCAATCAGTTCTGCATCAAAATATTGTCCATGCAAAAGCGGCCTGTAACCATATTGCTCCCGCTTCAGATAGGAAACAAAGCTGATAATGTCCTTTGGCGCATTTTCATTGATCACAGGGTTTTGATTGGAACGGATGACAATCAAAGCATAGGATCCATATCCAATCAAAACAAATGTCAGTGAGAGAAGAATGGTATTCAGCACCACTTTTTGCTTTTTGATGGAATACAGCATGCCATAAATTAAAGCACCAATAAAAGCAGCCGAGAAAAAGACAATACCCGACCCAAATGGCAATCCAATACTGTTTACAAAAAAGATTTCAATAGAACCTGCCAAACTTGGCAAGCCCGGGATAATGATATTATTGATGACAATCAATACCAGTCCTCCGGCAGCTAAGGCCAGAACTCCCCCTTTAAGGTTAGGATTGGGATATTTTTTGAAATAATAAATTAAGGCCAAAGCAGGAAGGGTCACCAAGTTAAGTAAGTGTACGCCTATGGATAAACCCACTAGATAGGCAATAAATATCATCCAACGGTTTTCTTCCTTAGGATCTTCGATGGTGTCCCATTTCAAAAATGCCCAAATCACAATTGCCGTAAAGAAAGAGGACATGGCATAAACTTCTGACTCAACTGCTGAAAACCAAAAGCTGTCTGTAAAGGTATAGGCCAAAGCACCGATCAATCCCGCACCCATCAAAGAGATGGTCTGACCTTTGCTCACTTCCTCCGCTTTGATCTGAAATAGTTTCTGGCCAAATAAGGTGATGGACCAAAACAAAAACAGGATGGTGAGCCCTGAAAATAAAGCACTGGCAATATTCATCCAAAATGCCACCTGCAGCACATCCCCTAAAGCAAAAAAGGCAAACATCCTGTATATCAACAGGAAAAATGGCGCTCCCGGAGGATGGGGAACCTGAAGCTTATAGGAAACCGCAATAAACTCTCCCGGATCCCAAAAACTGGCAGTTTCTTCCACTGTCAGCACATAAACCATGGTAGCTACCAAAAAAACCAACCATCCGGTGAGGTTATTGACCTTTTTATAATCAAGCATTGTATAAATAAATAGTTGTGATGGGCGAAAATAATGAATTAATCCTAATCAAAAGCCAAATTAACAGCATTTAACCCTGCTTCTCGAAATTTGTCCCCGCTTATCGGAATTTGCAATTTCGAAAAGGGATAAAATGGATTTCAAATGCTAAGGGATGAACGGTTTAGAGGTTAAATTGATCTAAAAAAGTAATCAAGGTCGCAAAGGCAGCCAAGTGTGGCTGCAAAGCCACCTTTGCGCAACTTTTCTTTGCGTCCCTTGAGAAAACCCTCGCGTCCTTTGCGGTTAATGGAAGAGCTGAAAGCTCCATATTCAATGGTTCCGCGGTTCAACCGCGTGACAACATCACCGGCCACTTTTTATTTGGCAGTATATGGAAAATTGAGTCTGTATATCTGAAAAACAAGGAATTAGTGTAAATCCGTAAAATTAGTGGCCTATAACTCTTTCCTAAAAGACCTATCTCTCAAACCTTTCCAAGGTTCCTTTTCAATTCAACTCCTACCGGAGTTGGGAAAAGCGGAAACTTAGGCTACCCTTAACCACCGGGTTATACCCAGGGCAAATAACCTCCGGTATTTGACGCTTTCTGCGTCCGGAATCAGGAAAATTTACAATTCTTGCTCATTACTGCCCGGCAGAAATAGTGAATGATTATTGAACCAAACGGTCAACCTATTTCAGGGAAGGACATCCATCCCACTTTTGCCTTTTGCCTTTTTACTTGGCTCTTAATTCCTGTCTCTCTCCTTGATGAAATCCTTAAAAATCTTAACTTCATAATGGTTCCACTTTCGAAATTCCACTTCCAACCTCCCCCCTCCTAAGGACATCTGAGCTAAGCGATCTTGGTCTGTGATAAACATTACTGTATGACAGCCTTTAAGCGATCTATCTTTGTAATGTTCAAAATAAATATTCAAGACTATGAGCACACAACCAAAAACATTCAGCGAACTGATTTCAGGAGACCAACCGGTATTGGTTGACTTTTTTGCCACTTGGTGCGGACCATGCCAAATGATGCAGCCCATATTAGAAGATACTTCGCGTCAATTGGGCGAAAAAATAAAGATCGTCAAGGTTGATGTGGACAGAAACCCATTGGCTGCCAGCAAATTTCAGGTTCGTGGTGTACCCACACTTATTCTTTTTCACAAAGGGGAAGTAATTTGGAGGCAGTCAGGAGTAGTTCCTGCCCACCAATTGGTCAACATTGTAGAAACACATTTGACTGAGAAAGTTTAACCATACCAATCACATTTTATTTTACTCAAAATGTGTGACAAATGTCATTTTAAAAAAAGGACCAAAGAAATAATTTTACATCATCATTAAAATAAAAAACCCAATAAAGCTATGATAATCGAACAAATTTATACAGGATGTTTGGCTCAAGGAGCTTACTACATCGAATCAAATGGAGAAGCTGCAATCATTGATCCTTTGAGAGAAGTTCAGCCATATATTGAAAAAGCAGAACAGAATGGAGCCAAAATCAAATATATTTTTGAAACCCACTTTCATGCGGACTTTGTATCAGGCCACCAAGATCTTTCAAAGAAAACAGGTGCACCCATTGTTTTCGGTCCTACCGGTATGAAGATGGGATTTGATGCCATTGTTGCAGAGGACAATCAAATTTTTGAAATCGGAGACATCAAAATTAAAGTAATTCATACACCGGGCCATACCATGGAAAGCTCCTGTTTCCTTTTGATCAATGAAGAAGGAAAAGAAGAAGCCCTGTTTACAGGCGATACCTTGTTTATCGGAGATGTAGGTCGACCAGACTTGGCACAAAAGGTCATCAAAGATTTGACACAGGAAAAATTAGCGGCTCATTTGTATGATTCCCTGAGAAATAAAATCATGCCATTGTCTGATGACATCATTGTTTATCCGGCTCATGGTGCAGGTAGTGCCTGTGGCAAAAACATGAGTAAGGAGACTACCGACACCTTGGGTAATCAAAAGAAGACCAACTATGCGCTTCAGGATATGACCAAAGATGAATTTATCAAGGAAGTACTGACAGGTTTGACACCTCCTCCTGCTTATTTCCCACAAAACGTTTTGATGAACATCCAAGGTTATGATTCCATCGATGAAGTATTGAACAGAGGTTTTAACCCATTAAGTCCCGCTGCTTTTGAAGCTGCTGCCAATGAGACTGGAGCCATTGTATTAGATACACGTGATGCCCAGGTCTTTGCAAAAGGATTTATACCTAATTCTGTAAATATCGGAATTGATGGAAGTTTTGCGGTATGGGTAGGGACCCTAGTTCCTGATGTGAAACAAGAAATTTTAGTGGTGGCCGAAGCTGGAAGAGAAGAAGAGATAATCACCAGATTGGCCAGAGTTGGTTATGACCATTGTATCGGCTACATCAAAGGTGGATTTGAGGCTTGGAAAGCCGATGGCAGAGAAGTGGATACCATCACATCCATCTCAGCTGAAGAACTTGCTAACATTATGGAAAAAGAAGGAAATGTGAACATTCTAGATGTGAGAAAAGCCAGTGAGCACCAAAGTGAGCACGTTATTGACTCCATCAATGCGCCTTTGGATTACATCAATGACAGCATGACCAAGGTAGACAAAAACAAAACTTATTATGTACACTGTGCAGGAGGATATAGGTCTATGGCTTTTACTTCCATATTGAGAGCGAGAGGCTATGAAAATCTTATCGATGTTAAGGGTGGTTTTGACGCCATAAAAGACTCTGCCTTGTTCCAAGTAAGCGATTATGTTTGCCCAACAACATTGCTATAACAATTAACTGAAAGTCGATAATTATCCCAACCGAGAAATGGCAAGGCGTAGATGTCTTGCCATTTTTCATTAGAAATCAGGTTGGGTGATAAATGTCACTTATTTGATCCAAAAGATTAGTGAATTTTGAGTATGCTGCGATTTATGATATTTGTCATCTTTTTTGCCTTAGGCAGTAATGTGTTTGCCCAAGGTGAGGAGGTTGCAGAAGACTCAGTACAGGTGGAAAAAGAAAGTTTAGCCAAAATACTGAAAAGTGGTGAAGTGGATTTTCACATAAAATCCTTCTTCATGGCGACTTTGAACAAGGGGGATCTATTGAATTATGCCACCCTGGCTTCGGGTGCTGGGATCGGTTATACCACACCGGAATGGAGGGGATTTCAAGCCAGATTTAATGGTTTCTTTACCTTTCAGGTATTTGAGCAGAATGTACGTATTCCTGACCCAATTACTGGAGCTGGAAACAGGTACGAACTTTTGCTTTATGACATGAATGACCTGACCAATACCAATAGATTGGACCGTTTGGAAGAATTGTACCTTACTTACCGAAAAAATAGGTTCAAATTCACCTTTGGTAGGCAAAAAATAGTTACACCCTTGCTTAACGAGCAGGACAACCGCATGAGGCCTAACGTTTTTGGAGGATTGTCCGCCGTATACTCAGGGATGAACACCAAGTTGACAGCCATGTGGATCAACTCTGTAACCATACGGGGTACAGTAGACTGGTATTCCATTGAGGAGTCATTTGGGGTCTATCCTTTTGGAAGGAACTTGTATGGAGAACCTTCTGATTACAAAGGGAAAATTTCTTCTAAAGGCATCGGCATGACAGGAGTCCAGTATTATAAAAGTGGTCTGACCCTCCAAGGATGGAATTATTTTGTGGAAAATGTATTCAACATGAGTTTTCTTCAAAGTGATTATACACTGAATGTGGGAAGAACCAGAATCCTTACGGGGCTTCAGGGGTTTCACCAATTTCCCGTTAATGAGGGTGGTAATCCTGATTCTCAAAGGACATACATGCATCCTGATGAACGGTCTTCAGGAATAGGAGCAAAAGTGGGTGTGTTTTCAGGAAGACATAATGTATCTTTGAATTACCTAGGCATCAATGACAAAGGAAGATTTCTCTTTCCAAGAGAATGGGGAAGAGAAATTCTTTTTGCAAGCCTACCCAGAGAAAGATATGAGGGAGCCGGAAATATGAATGCCTGGGTAATAAAATATGACTTGATCACCCCATTCGATGGTTTATTTGCACAGTTTGGTGCCGGAAAGGTTAATCATTCCGGCCTTGACTCCTACCGGACAAACAAGTATGCCATTCCATCTTACTACCATTTTTCGGGAATGTTGGACTTTAGGTTCAAGGATTACTTCGAAGGCGTTAACCTGATGCTATTGGTAGTGAACAAGGCTCCTCAGGATAGGGAAATCATGACCGATAGACTTCGAATCAATCGGGTAGAAATGTGGAACTTCAATTTGGTAATGGATTATAGATTTTGAAAAAGAAGCAAGCTTGCCTACCTTCTGGCAGGAGATGAGACAAATGAAAAACAAAATAAAAATTAAATAAAAACTATTGTTATGGAACAGTTTATCGAGTGGATCACTCAGCCTTGGCCCTGGTATGTAGCGGGCCCTTTGATTGGATTGACAGTACCGATTCTATTAATAGTCGGCAACAAATCTTTCGGGATATCATCTTCACTCAGACACGTCTGCGCGATGTGTGTACCTGCAAATATTCCTTTTTTCACTTATAACTGGAAAAAGGAAATGTGGAATATTGCATTTGTAGTTGGTGTATTGTTAGGAGGTTTCTTGGCAACCACCTTCCTATCGAATCCTGATACCATAGTAGTAGCTGAAGCTACACAGCAGGACTTAGCTGCACTTGGTATTACAGATTATTCTCAATTATTACCCGCCGAGATTTTCAATTGGGAAAATCTTTTTACTGCTAAAGGACTTCTTTTCTTTGTTATAGGTGGTTTTATGGTAGGGTTTGGAACAAGGTATGCCGGTGGTTGTACATCTGGACATGCCATTATGGGAATCAGCTCCTTGCAATGGCCCTCATTGGTTGCTACCATCTTCTTCATGATCGGTGGTTTCTTAATGACCCATGTATTTTTGGGGCCTTTAATGAAAATGGTTGGATTTTAAATTAGATTAGGATGAAAGTAGAAGAAAAAGCAAAAAATACACAGCCTGTAGAGTGCGAAGCACCAAATATGCAGGATAGCAGCGATGGATTATTGAAATACCTCATCATAGGAATTTTATTCGGAGGAATATTTGTGAAAGCAGAAATCATTTCCTGGTTTAGGATCCAGGAGATGTTCAGACTTCAATCCTTCTTTATGTATGGGGTTATCGGTTCAGCAATTCTTGTTGGTATAATCTCCATACAGTTGATCAAAAAATTCAACATCAAAACCATTAAGGGAGAGGTCATCAATATCCCTAAGAAGGAATTCAGAAAAGGCCAGATCATAGGTGGATTTATCTTTGGATTGGGTTGGGCACTTACCGGTGCATGTCCTGGACCATTATTTGCCCAAATAGGAAGTGGGTTTACGGTGATTCTGGTAACCTTGGTTTCAGCCATAGCCGGAACTTGGGTGTACGGTAAATTTTCCGACAAACTCCCGAATTAATAGATATTGAAAGTAATTGAAAAGCCATCTCCAAAAGGGGGTGGCTTTTTTTAACCCGAAATATGCATTAGGAATTCTATTACGAGCTAAAAACACTTCATAATCAATCGCTTCACTGCATTTAGCTCATTCACCATAGATATGACTATGATTCATTCGCTAAATGCTTGATTATTTTGTGTTTTTAACTCTTCCCGATAGTCATCGGGACAGGCTACTACGAAACCTAATGCATAATCCGGGTTTATTGAAAAACCTTTTTGACAATTACCCTAATCATAAGTATGGCTGCTAAAATAACTGAGCCTGCGATAACAAATTCCATATTTTTTCTTTTATCAACATTAAAAACAGCAATATGTTTTTCCAAATTTAAGTAAACTCCGAGGTAATTGATTTTCTTATTTCCCTTTTTTGGCCTTAGCTTTGCCTCTTCAAACCTCAACCTATTCCTATTCATGACTTTGCTTCAGAAAAGAAGGCTTGCGCTGGGCAGTATATTTTTTATTGCCGGGCTATGCTTCGCATCATGGGCTTCCAGAATCCCTGATATTCAAATGAAGTTCAATTTATCCGAAGCACAATTGGGCACCCTCCTTTTGGGCCTACCAATTGGTTCTTTGGTAGCTTTACCTTTAGCAGGCTGGGCGGTGTATAAATTTGGAAGCAAAAAAGTAATCCTGGCAAGCGGCTTGGGGTATCTGGTTTTTTTACCCCTGATAGGATTTAGTCCTTCCATATTCCTTTTGGTGCCTATTGTGGTTGTATTTGGGATGATAGGAAACATGATGAATATCTCCTTGAATACACAAGCATTGGCATTAGAAGACAGTTATGGAAGAAGTATCCTGGCTTCCTTTCATGGATTATGGAGTCTTGCTGGATTTACTGGGGCTGGCATTGGTGCTGCTATGATTTACTTTGATGTTGTCCCAAAATTCCATTACCTATTCATTTCCACCATCGTATGCTTAACCCTTCTTCTAGCCCGAACCTATTTAATCAGTGAACAAAGAGCTGGAGGTGGTGGTGGCCTGGTACTCAGAAAACCAGATCCCCTTTTACTCAGAATTGGTGTCATCGCTTTTTTGGGGATGCTCAGTGAAGGTTGTATGTTTGACTGGAGTGGTGTTTATTTCAAAAAAGTGGTGGAAATCGAACCTGGCTTGGTGGCTTTGGGCTATGTTTCTTTTATGGGTGCCATGGCCGGTGGCAGGTTTGTCACCGATAGGATCATCAATAAGATTGGGCGCCTAAACCTGTTAAGGATAAGTGGAATATTGATCTTCTTCGGATTATTACTTGCAGTACTTATTCCTGTTCCGCTCACAGCGACACTAGGTTTTTTATTGGTAGGTTTTGGAGTGGCTGCTATCATACCCATCGCTTACAGTACGGCAGGAAGGTCTAAATTATATTCTCCAGGAGTAGCCCTTGCCATGGTATCTACCATTTCTTTTTTTGGTTTTTTATTGGGTCCCCCACTCATTGGTTACATTGCAGAAATATTTAACCTGAAAGTTTCCTTTACACTGATAGCTCTTGCTGGATTGGGAATTGCTATTTTATCCAGTGTTAGGTTAGAAGTATTTGAATCTGTAAAATCCTTAAAAAATCATGAAGGAATCGAGCAATAAACCCTTTCAGTTCCAAAAAACCTTTGAGATTCTTTCTTTCCAAATTGATCCGTCTGGAAAGCTCCGATGGGCTGCCTTGGCGGATTTGTTACAAGAGGTAGCCTGGAAACATGCAGACAGCAGGGAATTTGGCCAAGTGCTTTTTGACAAAGGCTTTATGTGGGTGCTTTCCAGATTTGACATCCAAGTCCATGCCATGCCTTCTTGGGGAGAGACTATCCACATAGAAACGGCAGGCAGGGGAATAAATAAACTCTTTGCCCTTCGGGAATTTAGAGTCACCGATAGTAGTGGAACTGTTTTGGCCACAGCCATGTCAGCGTGGCTGTTGTTGGATATTAAAACCAAGAGACCTCAAAGGCCTTCTCTGGTCCTTCCCTCTGAACTTTTTGAGACCGAGCCTTCAGACTATGCCCCACCGGAAAAAATCTCTGTTCCTGAAAAAGGTCACACTGGAAAGACTTTCCATGTAAATCATTCTGATTTGGATATGAATAACCATGTCAATAATGTCAGCTATATCCGATGGATAGAAGATTTTTGTTTGGAACAGGGATTTACTTTCGACAAAATAAGCATCAATTACCTGAATGAGGCACTACTTGGGGAGAATATTGAAATTCTCTTTTCCTTAGATGCTCAAAAAATGTTGGTCTCTGGCCGGTCTGGAGAAAGGGATGTTTTTACTTCTTGGGTAGAGAAATTAAATGGGTAAGGTTGTATTACTAAAAAAACTATATGCATATCCTCAAAGCTGCCAGTAAGTGGGGCGTGCTGAAAAACGCCAATTGGAGAATGATTTCTTTAAATTTAGATGAATACCAAATTTATTAAGAGTTGTCTTTTTAAGCAGCTGCAAACTTGTTAAATGATTTAGTTTGATTGGCATGGACTTGAAAATTTCAAAATCCGAAATTTTCAGGCTAGCCTCAGGCATACCATTCCTGCCTGGCGACTTGACAGGTTCTTCATTGGGCTCATTCGAAGTATAAGCATACATCTTCATTCGCCCGCTTCGAACTTGCCTACCGATAGGAAGGGCTGGCATACCTGAGACTTTTTCAGCAAGCCCTAAGTACCATTGGGCCTCGGCTTCGCTCTGCCACCGAGAATAGCGGACTTTGTTAGGGGGGAGGGGCGGCTTCGCCGCCCCTCCCCCCTAACAACTCAAAAATCCCGGTCACCGAGCAAAGCCGAGGTGTATTCAAATTAGATAAAGCTACTGGCAGGATTGCGGATAACCGTAAAAACTTAAAGATCACCGGATAAATTTGATGATATGGAGAAGGCCTTCTCAACCTTTACAGGCGAAGACGGGACTGGCAACCGGAGAAAAAACATGATGAAAGAAGTGGGTCTCGGCAAGTCTGCTTGAGGCAGGTAAGCTCGGCCAGTGTAATAAAATTAATAAAAGGAGTGGGTCTCGGCAAGCTCGACCACCGGAGGTTATAGATTTTAAGAGGAGGGGGGGAGATGGGGGCGGCGAAGCCGCCCCCATCCCCCCCTCCTCTGTTTATATTTAGTCCGGTCACCGAGCTTGCCGAGGTGCCAATTATTTAATAAATTGAGAATTAATCTTTTCAAATCATGAAAGCCTACATGTACATTTTACTTTGCAGCAATGGCCAATATTACGTTGGTAGTACAAAAAATCTAGAAAAAAGGTTAGAAGAACATCAAATGGGAAATGGTTCTAATTTCACCAAAAAACACCTTCCTGTAAAATTGATGTATTTTGAAGAATTTGACAGTATCACGCTTGCATTTAGAAGAGAAAAACAAATCCAGAATTGGAGTCAAGGTAAAAAAGAGGCTTTAATCAAAGGCGACATCGCTTTGTTAAAAAAGCTTTCTAATTCTTAGAATTGAAATTTCCGGAACAAAGGCAATTTTTAAATAAAAATTCCTGAGTAATCGTAATCTTAGGCATAGTAGAATTAAATTTGGTTGAAGAGCCCCACGGCAAGCCTGACAGGCGAAGACTGACTCTACCACCAGAAAAAGTATGATTTAGAGAGGGGTCTCGGCAAGCCTGCTTGAGGAAGGCAAGCTCGACCAGTGGAAAAAATTTAATAAAAGGAATGGGTCTCGGCAAGCTCGACCACCGGAGGTTATAGATTTTAAGAGGAGGGGGGAGGGGCGGCTTCGCCGCCCCCATCCCCCCTTCTCTCTATTTTTTTTACTCCGGTCACCGAGCTTGCCGAGGTGCCAGTAACCTCAATCTCTATATATCAAATATTCTGGTCACCGAGCCAGGTTGGTGAGCTTGCCGAACCAGGTTGGTGAGCTTGCCGAACCATGCCGAGGTGCCCATTATTTAATATTGAGATTTCATTTTACCCCAACAGGCTTTTTTTCTCCAGTTCGTTAAAACAATAACCTATGTGATGAAAATCACAGCATTTTCTTTGGGAATTGAATCATATTTGTAATTAGCTGACATTAAACCCAATGAAAAATATTTTCGAACCCCTTGTTAAAATGATGTCCTTAATGGTAGGTTTGCTGGCCTCAATCACTTTGCTCACTGCATTATTGATTGGCTTAGTAGTCTTCTTATTCAATGGAGGAAGTCTACCATCTATCAATCAATCTTCTGATATGACCATAGCAGTGGTTGAAACACAGCCAATCTACAGGGGTGTTGTCCCAAAAGAAGGCATGTGGAAAGCACCGGAATGGAGTACTGTGGACCAAGAACCTAATGCAGATGACATTCGATATGGACGGGAATTAATAGCTAATACTTCAGCTTATCTAGGACCAAATGGTAGTGTAAGAAAAATTTCCAATGGCATGAACTGTCAAAATTGCCACCTGAATGCCGGTACCGCACCATTGGGTAACAATTATTCAGCAGTAGCATCTACCTATCCGAAAATCCGTGGCAGGTCAGGGCAAATGGAAGATATCCCCAAAAGAATCAATGATTGTTTTGAGCGCAGCCTGAATGGCAAAGCTTTGGACCGAAATAGCCCAGAAATGATTGCCATGGTGGCTTATATGGAATGGTTGGGAAAAGATGTTATTCAAGGTGAAACGCCTCAGGGGGTTGGCCTCTACGAAATCCCATTTTTGGACAGAGCAGCTGATCCCATCAAAGGCAAATCAGTCTACGCGCAACATTGTCAGAGCTGTCATATGGAAGATGGCAACGGGATGATGAAGCCAGACAAGTCCGGATATACTTATCCTCCACTTTGGGGAGACAATAGTTATAACCATGGGGCTGGCCTGTACAGGATGTCCAGGTTTGCAGGCTATGTGAAAACCAATATGCCACTAGGCGCAACATTTGAAAGGCCCATGCTGACCGATGAAGAGTCTTGGGATGTGGCCGCTTATGTCAACTCCATGCCAAGGCCAGCAAAAGACCTGAGCAAGGACTGGCCTGATATTTCCAAAAAACCCATTGACCATCCATTTGGACCATTTTCAGATGAGTTCAGTGAAGAACAACACAAATTTGGACCCTTTAAGCCAATAAAAGCAGCAAGGGAAACGCAAGCGACAAAATGAAATTTCTAAGTATAGTATTTACACTTTTTTTTCTATTACAGCACAACAATTTTGCTCAAGAAACTGAACCCGTGAACAATAAGGCTAAGCCTCCCATTTCTGGGGAGATTGGCCTTCGTTCCTTTTGGATGTCCACCAGTTACTGGGAGGACTTTAAGGGGGATTTTGCCCTAGGTCAAAGTGCTTATCTACAATTAAAGACCCAATCTTACAAAGGGTTTTCGGCTATTGGAAGATATACGGTCTTTGGTAATGCCTGGAGCTCTGATCTTTTGGCACGTGACCCCATTACCCAAAACTTCAACCGCTATGAAGTAGGCTTATTTGATGTTTTGAATCCTGATGATCGGTTCTTCGGAAAGCTTGAAGAATTCCAACTCCGCTATCAATCGGAAAAGTTTGAGGCCGCTATAGGCCGAATGGATATCAACACCCCATTTATAAACCCTCAGGACGGAAGGTTATCTCCTACTTTCGTAGAAGGCATACGCATAAACTTCAAACCAGATCCTAAAAATAGTTTCTCCGCTGATATTATAGGCAGAATGAGCCCCAGATCCACTTCAGGTTGGTTTGATATAGGAGAGACCATAGGCATTTATCCCGTTGGACAAAGTGAAATGGGGATGCCTTCTAAATATCAGGGAAATACAGCCAGTGATTTCTTTACGGTATTGGACTGGCAGCACCATTTTGACAAAGGCGTTCAACTACAGGTAAATCATACTTATGTAGATAATATTTCCAGTACCTACCTGACTCAGGCAGTAAAAGACTGGAATATAAGTAACAGTAACAACAAATTGTTAACAGGTCTTCAATTGACGTTTCAACACGGCATAGGAGAAGGGGGAAATCCTGAGCCGGAAAGAAGGTTTAAAAATCCAGATGATGCCAATGTGGTTATCAGCGGCCGTTTGGGAATCAAAAATCCAAGATCCCTCCTTTTCTTCAACTATACACGCATAGACGGCAGCGGCCGGTTTCTTAATCCAAGAGAATGGGGGAGGGATCCTTTTTTTACCTTTATTCCACGGGAGAGGAACGAAGGGTATAACCAGGTAAATGCATTCACAACATATTACCAAAGAAATTTACCTGAGAAAGGACTTCAGTTTTATGGTTTTGCCGGATTGCATTTTCTGCCTGACCCTGCTAATGCAGAATTGAATAAATATGCATTTCCATCTTATGCACAAGCCAATCTTGGCAGCCGGTATAGTCCTGGATGGGCAAATGGACTGGACTTACACTTCATCCTGATGAGCAAAATCAACCTCAAATCAGGAGAAATGAGACCACAATGGATTTACAACAAAGTAAATATGATCCACGTCAATCTTATGGTGAATTACAAAATACAATGGAACTAAACCAAACTTTGACAACAGGGGAATTTGAAGGCCTGATAAGGCAAAAAGAAGCCCTCATGATTTATTTTTATCAGGATCGGTGCGGGGTATGTAAAGTGCTTTTTCCAAAGGTAAAGCGCTTGCTGGAAAGCCAATTTCCAAAAATTGAATTGATTGTACTGGAGGCTGAAATAAACAGGGAACTTGCCGCTCAATTGCGTATGTTGGCCGTACCAGGGATATTGGTATTTTTTGATGGGAAAGAATTTCTACGTTTCAATGGTTTAGTGACCATTAATGAACTGGAAAGTAAAATTGAAAGGCCTTATGGCTTGTTTTTTGGGTAAAAAAATAAAAGTCCATTTTTTTAAACTAGGATTTAAAATTTAGAATTTCAGAAAATTCCAAAAAAACAGTGTTTAAATTGGCGTTCAAGCAATTTAATTTATATTTTTCAATCTAAATTTTGTTTTTAATTATGAAAGTTTTGAATAAATTTTATAAATAATACAGCTTTATGAATTCAACTTTCAAATATCTGTTCACAAAATCATGAAAAAAGATTCTGATAAAAAAGAAAAAACTCGCTTGAAAAAAGAAAAAATAGCAACTGCTGCAGGGGGAGTAATCGCAGGAGGAGCAGCGGCCGGCCTTTCAAATAAGGTGATGGGAGACCAACAATACTCAGGCAGCCCAGGTAATATCGAAGAACAGGATGCGGCTTTATCTTCTGAAAACAGCGAGGTAATTGATAAAAACACTACAGTCAGTGCTGTGACAGCTAAAACCACTAGCAGCGCTAAGTCAGAAGAAGCAAAAGATATCAATCTTCTCATGACTGAAATTCTTGAAAAAGCAAGCATTTTAAATTCAACCATTCAAAACCTATAAATAATCATGGAATCACCACAAGAACTTTTAGCCATCGCAGCGGAGCTGGACAGTGCTTTAACAAATCTAAATAGTAAGGTATTTGAGATGCAGAGTTTATACGAAGAGATTCAAAACAACCATCAACAAATACAGGCATTAACTGAGGAGGTTAATAATTACAGAAATGAAGTTATAGCACTTAGGGAAGAAATCAACGAAAACAAAAATCAAACAGATGTCTTTCGTAATGAGAGTGAAGCCTTAAGGGGAGAGATCGAAGTTTTTAAAGAACAATCTCAAGAACTATTAGATCAAACAAACGCACATCAAAACAATGCCCTGGAGTCTTTAAACATTACTAAGGAGCATGAAAACAATGCGCTGGAATCATTAAATATTGTAAAGGAGCATGAAGGGAACGCATTAGAATCCTTCAATCTTACAAAAGAACATGAAGCTAATACATTGGAGTCTCTAAATATTACGAAAGAACATGAAGCCGCTTCTCTTGAGTCACTTAATATCACAAAAGAGCATGAAGGAAATGCACTAGATTCATTAAATAATAGTAGAGATCATGAAAACAATGCGCTAGAATCATTGAACATAACCAGAGAGCACGAGAATAATGCGCTTGAGTCACTCAATATGACTAGAGAACATGAAAATAACGCGCTGCAATCTTTAAATACTACTCACGAACATGAAAACGGCGCATTAGAGTCCTTGAATACAACAAAAGAACATGAAAATGCCGCATTGGAGTCTCTGGATACAACAAAAGAACATGAAAGTAATGCCTCGGAAGCGTTGAATACCACCAAAGAACATGAAAACAGTGCTTTAGAAGAACTCAATACCATTAAGGACCATGAAAGTAATGCATCTAATGCATTAAGGGAGACAGAGGAACATGCAAGTAATGCTGAGAGTGCGTTGAGCAACATACAGCAGGCAGAAAGTGCTGTGGAGAGTGCTGCAAGCAATGCAGAAAGTGCTGCAAATAGAGCCGAAGGTGCTGCAAGTGATGCTGAAGCGGCTGCAGCCCGCGCCAATTCATCCGGCGGCAGTTTTGGTTCTTGGTAAGTACATTACGGATTACCCAAAATTTAACATTATATAAAGCTTAGATAATCAAATACATTGAAAACTTTATATCAGATACCCTGATCCGGTCAGAATTACCGAACCGGGGTATTTTCCTTTTAATTCACCCTGTTTGAAAATTGGTAAAAAGACTGCGACACCTATTTGACTGAATTTTAAACACTTTCACCTTTTTATTAGGGACATGCATATTTCCAAAATAAAAAATGCTCTTAAAGATCTGAATAAAATTGCAGAGCTTTCTTTAGAGCATGGTGCTATAGCACACCTAACGGACACCATTTTTAAAATAGAAAATGAGATTTCTTCAGCCAAACTTAAACTGGATATACTTTTTTTGGGAAATGAAAAAATGCTGAACAAAGTAATTCCGGAAAATCTTTTAGGTGATTGGCAACAAAAGGAATTTCTACAATGGAATGATGGGAAATACATCATCAGAGTTTTTGGCCCCAAAAATTTCCCATTGGTAAAAATTGACGAGCTACAGCCTGTAATCAAAATAATAATTTGGGATAATATTGAATTAGACCAAGAGGATTTCAATTATATGATTGAGCGTTTCACAAAAAATACCGCCTTCATATATTTTTTTAGCAATCTTTCCAAAGACAAGATGAGCTTTGAAGGACAGCAATTGATTCATGCCTGGAAAATGAAACTAAATGCTCTCGATGAATTTTTGGGACCTGTTGAATTTTGTAATTCACTGCCAGAACAGGCGAAGAAAGCTTTCATTTTTATCAGTGCCGTTTTTGCAATAAGAAAGATTTCAGAGTTTTTGGAAATTCAGATGATAAATGAACAAAAAGACCTTGATGCAAAAAAAATCTCGGTAACTAAGGAATTGGAAACTCATAAAAAGTCCGCAAACTCAAAAACTGGTCAGGAAATCTATAGCCATATTAAAACCAATCTTTCGAAAAGCGCTTCAGAATTTGAAAAAGGAATAGGTGAGCGATTCGGTAAAATTACAAAAGTACAGGATAACTCATTGTTTTATAAGATAGAAAAAGAAATAGATGAATTGAAAGCCCTGAGTGAAAAGGAAGTAGATGGAGAGATGATACTCAAGCTTCCCTCATCTGTCGATCAGCTTTTGGGATGGATAAAAGAGGAATTAAAAGACCATCTTACCAATGATGTTATTTCCTTGAATGATTTTCTATCCGCTTCTGTGGAAGAAGTGGAAGAACAATTGGAAAAAGCAGGACTTTCTAATGCTAAGATCCCATTTGAAGTTTTCGATAAAAATAAAATCGATCCGCTATTGGTGCACAATATCAGATTGGAAAAAGATTTCGAAGCTAAAGGAGTAAGCAAAAACTTCAATACCATATTCAGTGCCATCAGACAACCTGTATTTATGGTCATGTCTATTTTTATGATAGCAGGATTTGCAGGATTTAACCAAGAGATTCAGTTCATTAAGGATAATTTCAGCATTCTAATCGTAATTCTATTAGGATTTGGTACCTATCAGGCATTTCATAATATCGCAAAGGAAAAGAGAAGGAAAATGTCAGAAGAGACAAAAAAAGCCAAACAATTTTTATTGACTGAGTTAAAAAAAATACTTTCAAACATAGAACGAGAGTGGAAACAACCTTATACCGATTTTTTGAAAAAACAAATCAGGGATGTAATTGACAGCTGCGAAACCGAATTAAAAAATATGAGCCAGAAACAGGCTCAGGAAAGTCATGATAAGAATTTACTCACACAGCGAAAGATGCTGACCATCAATAACCAGGAAAAACAATTTCAGAGTGGGTTAAGGGAAAAACAGAATTTTGACAATAAGCTAAAAAGCCTGATAACCGATACAAAACTGGAATTTAACAACTTAGCGAAGTAGTATATGTTGGTAGGAATCGACTTGGGCACTACTTATTCCCTGATATCCAGGGTTGGAAAAAACGGAATACCTGTATTGATTCCGGATAATCATAAAAACAGTGTATTTACGACGCCATCAATCATACATATCGATGGCGATACGGCTTACATTGGTGAGTTTTTAGAGACAAAATTGGAACGAAATCCCGGGCTCAATCTGATCAAATTCTTTAAACGACACTTTGGAGAAAACAAAGCCCTATATTATGACAGGGACGGTACCCCTTGGTATCCTGAAGGATTGGCTGCCTTATTATTAAAAAAGCTTATAATCGATGCAGAAGCCTATACTACTGAGAAAATAGAAGGAGCTGTAATTACTGTTCCTGCACATTTCACAGATGTACAGAGGAAGGCTGTTCTCAATGCTGCTGCACTGATAGACCTTCCCGTACTCAATCTGTTGGAAGAACCCATAGCCGCAGCCATGCATTATGGCCTAAGCAATAAAAAATACAATAAAACCATCATGGTCTATGATTTAGGTGGTGGCACCTTTGATGTTACCATCATGACCATGGATCAAAACGGAATCTACGTAATTGCCAAAGATGGACATACAGAAATTGGGGGGAAAGAATTCGATGAAAAAATCGGAGAAATCATTCTTAACCAATTCAAAGAAGCATATGGGAAAGAGCCTGTATTAGATGCAAGAAATGCACTCCACCTTAGACGCTTTTCTGAGATGCTGAAGGTAGAGCTTTGCATGCCGGGAACACGATTTGTTGACCAAGTTTGTGTTATTGGAAATCAATCACTTGAAGTTCACGTATCCCGTCAGGATTTTGAAGGGGCCATAGAATCGTATCTGATAGACTGCGAAGAAATACTGGGGAGGTGTCTTAAAAGTGCGAGCCTGGATTATTCAGACGTAGATACCCTCCTATTGGTCGGAGGGTCCTCCATGGTTCCACTCATTAAAAAGCGGCTACAGAAAATTTTTTCGGATGAGCACCAAGAAATACTGACGCATGAGCCCATGCGGGCCGTAGCTTATGGGGCAGCTCTGCATGCAGTCCAGTTATCCGACCAAAAAATAGATTTTGAACTCCCGCCGGAACTAAGGGGAGTTACGGGGTACAACCTTGGAGTCCGTGCCATCAATCCAAGAACAGGGAGAATAGTTATCGATAATATGGTCAAAAAAAATATGCCTTTGCCTTTTCAAAATTCCAAAACATACTATACCTCCAATGCTGACCAGAAGAAAATGAAATTGGAAATCATACAGTATATTAATAAAGGTGAAAAAGAAGTCAGCCTTGGTACCTTGGTGATAGGACCACTACCCTCTTTTGATGCCAATTATCCTATAGAAGTGAAGATCGAAAACAGAGTAGATGGTACAGTATGGTTTTCGGCTTTTGATCCAAAAACAGGTATTGAAATAGAAAAAGTTTTTGGAGATGAAGTAGAAGGGATTTCAAAATTACCAAGGCAGAAAAGTATTGTCCGGTCCACTTATGTCAACATGATTGTATAAAATGAAAAAAGCAGAAGCCTTGGCCATACTTAAGATTTCAGAAGATGCCTCTCCTACAGAGATCAAAAATGCCTTCGAAAAACAGTACGAAGCAGCCAAGCGCCTTGCAGAACATGCACCTCTAGCGAGTCAGAAGCATCAATATAGACAAAAAATGAGTTTGTACTGGCAAGCTTATGCTTCACTCGTAGATATCCAAAACCCGGCAAACCTAACGAAATTCTCAGGGACTAAAGAAAATGCTCCTATTATCGGAAAATCAGATAAAACCGGACAAATATTTCAGCAGGAACATCCAAAAGCATCGAAAAACGAGACAAATAAATTACACTGGAAGCCTGTCCTGATAATAATCCTGCTTATTGGAGCATTGGTTTTAGGATGGCAATACCTGAACAGAGTTCCTGAACCAGTCAAGCAATTAATAGCTGACATGGAATACATTTCCGGTGGCACTTTTGAAATGGGCTGCACTCCAGAACAATTTGGAAAATGTGCCGAAAATGAAAAACCCGCCCATGCCGTAAGCCTTTCCAGCTTTAATATTGGAAAATTCGAGGTCACCAGAGCGCAATGGGTTTCAGTAATGAAATATCTTCCAAAAACGGATAGTCCCTGTAAAGACCCACGTTGTCTAATCGTGAATGTGACCTGGGAAGAAGTAAAGACCTTTATCCAAAAACTCAACAAAATGACGGGGCAGGCCTATAGATTACCCACTGAAGCAGAATGGGAGTATGCAGCGAGAGGGGGTAACAGTGCCCGTAAAAGCATATTTGCCGGATCAAATCAGCAGAATCAGGTAGCCAAAACAAGTAAAGCCCCTTACATTGTAGGAACTCTAAGACCAAATGAAAAGCAACTTTTCGACATGAGTGGTAATGTTTGGGAGTGGTGCGCTGATGGATTCGATGCTGAATATTATAAAAAAAGCCCAAAAACTGATCCCCAGGGCAAAAGTACAGCCAGTTGTAAAGTAATCAGAGGTGGAAGTTTTCAATCAACTGATCAAAGCTTGCGCGTTAGTAGTCGCAACTGCCTCGATAAGGATAAGTTTTCCAACGAAGTTGGGTTTAGGTTAGCCATTTCATTCAATCGATAAAAATGTGCAGTAAATTATCAGACAGGTTTCAAGATAAGCAAGTCCGATTGTCCGACTTTGAAAAAGAGGTTTGGGTAAAATGCCCCAAGTGCGAGGCTATGGCAACATGCACTGTAGATTTTGAAATTAAGCGTGCCAAACTTGTATGCTTACACTGTGGTAATAATCAACAAAAAAGCACCGTTTATGCAAAAAATGGCAGTTGGGAAGTAGCCGCTCACGTATATTTTGAAGCAGAATTGTGGTTGTCTTCCAATTTTAGAGGAAATCACCTATTTGCCTACAACAAGGCCCATCTTGAATATTTGGAAAAATACATTGCAGCAGACCTGAGAGAAAACAAAAACCGGAATTTTTTTACCATGCTGGAAAAATTACCCAAATGGATGCAGTTAGCCAAAAATCGGGAAATGCTGCTAAAACAGATTGCTGTCTTAAAAAGAAAATTCCATCTATCTAATCATGTCAAAATGAAAGAAGAAAAAGCCTTAGAACTCCTGGACCTTGAACCCGGCGCCTCTGCCTCTGAGATCCGCAGGGCCTATCAGGAAATCTACAACGAACTGCAGATCCGCCTGACCAATGCCCCTACCGAGCATCAAAAAGAACTCTACCGCAAGCGACTTACTGCTGTGGAAGAAGCCTATCTCTTTCTCGGCGGAAAAAGCGAAGAAGACCTCAGCGAACTCCCCAGTATGGGGCCTGTGGAAACTGCTCCTGAAGAAAAAGCCCAAGCTTCCAAGCCCCAACCTATCACTGAGGTAGCTGCTTTAGAACTACTGGGACTCAGCAAGACTTTTACCCAGACTGACCTCGATGAAGCATACCAACAAAAAAAGAGGCCTTTCAAAAAGGTCTTGAGGCAGCTCCTAACACGACGCTTAAAGCTGCTTACCAGCAATCGCTTTCAGAACTGGAAGAGGCCATAAAGATTCTAAAGCCATTGGCTGAAAAACCCAGCCAAGTAAATCCAGCACCAAAGCCTGATCAAAAATCACAAACCCAAATAAAAAAGAACAAGCCAATAAAAAAGCAGAAAAAAAGCCATCTTTTGTGGGTTCTACCATTGGTAATCTTACTAGGATCAGTCCTTTGGTTTGTCTTAAAAAAAGAGCGTATCAGCCCAGAGACTCAAGCCCGGTTTACTGCATTAAAAGCACAAGCCGACCTATTTGCTGAAAAACTCGAATGGAAACATGCTTTAGAAAAATACCAGGAAGCATATAGCCTGATTTCTGATGAAGTTGTTCAGGACAGTATCTCCAGTATCAATCACCGATTTGATCTATTGGAAAGTGGAATGAGAGCCTACAACCAAGTTGATTACAAGGAAGCCATGGCTTCCTTCCAGGTAGCAGCCAACCTAAATCTAGCCGAGGCTTACACGATGTTGGGTTTTATGCATTACTGGGGGCATGGTTTAGATGCTATAGATCGTACAAAAGCTGGGGAACTTTTTGAAAAAGCAGTGTCGCTGGGTGATGATAAGGCAAACCTTGGATTGGCTTCTTCTGAAAAAAACCCTGTCAATAAAGAAGACCTTTATCGCAGAGCCAGTAAGGCCATCATACAAAGAGCGGAAGAAAAAGAGCCGTTTTGGAAGGTCAGATTGGCAGGACTGTATCAAGATGGCAATGGGGTGCAAAAGGATGTACAAAAAGGAATTAGTTTACTAAAAGAGGCAGCTCAAGCTGGGAATCCTCAAGCACAACTCAACCTGGGCTTCGCTTTTCATTATGGTAATGGAGTCCAAAAGAATTACCAAGAAACAGAAAGACTCTATAGATTGGCTGCAGACCAAGGACACCCAGCAGCTGAATTTAATATGGGCATTTTGTATCGGGATGGATTAAGTGTTCAGCAAAATTTCGCTGAAGCTTACAACTGGTTTGAAAGAGCAGCAAAAAAGGGATTTGCAAATGCCGAATTTGAAATTGGCCTTTTGTACTATAATGGAACAGGAGTAAAAAAAGACGATACTGAAGCTGTGAAATGGTACCTAAAAGCAGCAGAGCAAGAGTACACTTTAGCAGAAAGAAGTTTGGGGATTATGTATGCAAACGGTTACGGAGTAAAAAAAGACGATACTGAAGCTGTGAAATGGTACCGCAAAGCTGCCAATAAGGGAAATGCTACCGCTCAACTTAATTTAGGGATTATGTATGCAAACGGTCGCGGGGTTAAAAGAGACTACACCGAAGCTGTGAAATGGTACCGCAAAGCTGCCGATCAGGGAAACGCTTCCGCTCAAAATAATTTAGGAGTGATGTATGCTAGGGGAACAGGAGTAAATAAAAATGAAAATGAAGCTATCAATTGGTTTAAAAAGGCTGCTGCTCAAGGTAATGTTAATGCAAAGAATAGCTTAAGAAGTAGAGGTATAAATTGAAGTAAGGCAGTATTTACGGGATTAACCCCGTAATCGGATAGTTAAAGAGGTGTTTTCACCCGAAAATCAGCTCTTTGAGATTACAAATCCTAAACCAGAACACCATGAACGAACAAAAAGCTTTAGAACTCCTGGACCTTGAACCCGGCGCCTCTGCCTCGGAGATCCGCAGGGCCTATCAGGAGGTCTACAACGAACTGCAGATCCGCCTGACCAATGCCCCTACCGAGCACCAAAAGGAACTCTACCGTAAGCGACTTGCCGCGGTGGAAGAAGCCTATCTCTTTCTGGGCGGGGAAAGCGAAGAAGACCTCAGCGAACTCCCCAGTATGGGGCCTGTGGAAACTGCTCCCGAAGAAAAAGCTCAAACTTCAAAGCCCATGTCTGAGTCAGCTGCTTTAGAGTTACTGGGACTCAGCAAGCCTTTTTCCAGAGGGAGATTAGTAGATGCTTATAAAGGCAAGAAGGAAGAGTTTGAAAGGGGGTTTAAGAGTGCTCCTAATAATGAAATAAAGAATGCCTTTAAAAAAACATTGGGTGATCTTGAAAATGCTTTTAGCTTATTGGAACCCTTAGCAGAAAGCCCTGCCCCTCCCAGATCAGAAACTCCTAAACCGGATCCTCCCAAACAAGAAATTCCCAAACCCCAGCCTGAAAAGAAAAAATCACCCCCTTTGCTTTGGGCAATTCCTGTCCTATTGCTTTTGGCAGCGGGAATTTGGTTTTTCCTGCCTAAAGGAGAGAAACAAGATGAAATCTCTCAGGAGGTTAAGGAAGAATTTATTAAGGTTAAAAGTCAGGCAGATCTATTGGCTGAAAAACAGTACTGGGATCAGGCCTTGGAGAAATACCAGGAAGCTTATGCTTTGATGGCGGATGCAGAAGTTCAAGATAGTATTACAAGTATGGAAAAGCGCCTGGGAGACATAGCATCTGCAGCACAAAAAGAAGCAGAGTCCAAAGACTGGGCTACTGCCCAAAGGGCCAATAGCACTTCTGCTTACCTGGATTTCATCAAAAAACACCCCTCGAGTAGCTACACTGCCCAAGCAGAGCAAAAGATCAAGGATTTGGAGTCACAACTGAGAAACCAAAGACAAGCAAGTAGTACCTCCACAAACCGGAGCACACAGACCACCTCACCGGCAAGTACAGCGACAAGCATCCCTTCTACTTCAAGTATGGGATCTTTACCACAAGCTATTCAAGAATTACAGCGGAATATGGTATTAGTACAAGGTGGTACCTTTACTATGGGTTGTAACACTGGACCATTTGGTTGTTCTGATCGAGAGAAAACCATATTCAATGTAAGCCTTTCTGATTATTACATAGGAAAGTATGAGATTACAGTTGCTCAGTTTAAAGCATTTATAGATGCTACTAATTATCAGACTGATGCTGAAAAGGAAGGCATTGGCACAGTATGGAATGGGAATTTTGAAGTGATTAATGGTGTAAATTGGCGTCATGACTCTAGAGGCAAAATCCGTTCTATTAGTGATTACAACCATCCTGTAGTCCATATCAGTTGGAATGATGCAACTGCTTTCGCGAAATGGTTAAGCAGAATAACTGGTAAGAACTATAGATTACCTACAGAAGCAGAATGGGAATTCGCAGCGCGAGGTGGAAATAAATCAAAAGGCTTTACATATTCTGGAACAAGTCGAAATATTAAAGATTATGCTTGGTACTATTTTTCCAATAGTGGGAATACATCACCAGTTGGACAAAAAAATGCAAATGAACTAGGTATATTTGATATGAGCGGTAATGTTGCCGAGTGGTGTGGAGATTGGTACGGGAATTATACATCCACTCCCAAAACAAATCCTGTAGGACCATCAAATGGATCAAAACGCGTTATAAGAGGAGGCGGTTGGATGAGCGAATCTGAGGGCCTTCGAGTATCAAGTTCTGGTGCTGCATCTTCAAATACTTTTAATTTCCAATTAGGTTTTCGTCTAGTATATATTAATTGACCTTCCTTTCGAGATTACAAATCCTGAAGCGCGATACCAAGGATTTTAAATCCTAAACCAGAACACCATGACCGAACAAAAAGCCTTAGAACTCCTGGACCTTGAACCCGGCGCCTCTGCCTCGGAGATCCGCAGGGCTTATCAAGAGATCTACAACGAACTGCAGATACGCCTGACCAATGCCCCTACGGAGCACCAAAAGGAACTCTACCGCAAGCGCCTTGCCGCGGTGGAAGAAGCCTATCTCTTTCTGGGCGGGGAGAGCGAAGAAGACCTCAGCGAACTGCCCAGCATGGGGCCTGTGGAAAATACTTCGGAAGAAAAAGCCCAAGCTTTCAAGCCCCAGCACCTTAGTGAGGCAGCTGCTTTGGAATTACTCGGAATTAGCAAGCCATTTTCAAGAGGGAAATTAATAGATGCGTACAAGGATAAGAAAGAAGGTTTTGAAAAGGGAATCAAAGTAGCCCCTAATAATGAAATAAAGAATGCCTTTCAAAAATCATTGGTTGATCTTGAAAATGCTTTTAGCTTATTGGAACCCCTAGCCGAAAGGCCTACTCCAGTCCCTCCCAAACCAGAGCCTTCCAAATCCAAACCTGAAAAGAAAAAAGCATCCCCTTTGCTTTGGGCAATTCCTGCCCTTTTGTTTTTGGCAGCAGGGATCTGGTTTTACCTGACTAAAGGAGAGAAACGAGATGAAATCTCTCAGGAGGTTAAGGAAGAATTTATTAAGGTTAAAAGTCAGGCAGATCTTTTGGCTGAAAAACAGTACTGGGATCAGGCCTTGGAGAAATACGAGGAAGCCTATGGATTGTTGGCAGATACGGAGGTCGGTGATAGTATGCGGAGTATTGGGCAGCGCTTGGAAGCTATGGCATTGGACGCCAAGGCCGAAGAACAGGCCTTAGCCTGGGCTATTGCCCAAAGGGCCAACAGCACTTCTGCTTATGAAGACTTTATCAACAAATATCCTTCCGGCACCTATACTGCACAAGCTGAGCAGAAGATCAGGGATTTGGAGGCCAATAGCGAACGGAAAGCAGCAGAACAGCAACAGAGGTGGCGGGAAGCCGAAGAACAAAGGAGAAGAGACCAAGCTGAAGTAGAAGAACAAACGCGTAAAAAACAGGCAGAAAGTGACAGAAGAATAACCGAAGAAGCAGAGCTTTTACGCAGAGAGGCCGAAGTGGTTTCTAGTAAGCCAATTGAGGAAGTCACAAATGAAATTTATGACAAACCCGAGGTACTTCCTACTTTTCCAGGAGGACTAGCATCATTTTCACACTATTTATCAAATAACCTGGTATATCCTACACTTGCAAGGAATATTGGTGTCGAAGGGATAGTTTATGTAAAGTTAATTATTGACACTGATGGGTCTATTCAGGATGTTGAATTGCTAAAAGGTATAGGTGCAGGCTGTGATGAAGAAGCTATAAGAGTAGTTCAAAATTCACCCAAATGGAATCCCGGAATGGTTAAAGGAAGGCCTGTAAAAGTAAGAATGAACCTGCCGATTAGGTTCAAGCTTAGTTGATTATGGGCAAGTCTGGAAAATAAATTGAATTTAGAAGAGAAGAAAATGAATCTAAATTTTCATTAAAGATTTGAAATCTCCCGCTCTTCGGGATTTGTAAACCCGAAGTTCAACACCAAGAATTTCTAATCCAAAAATTAGAACACCATGACCGAACAAAAAGCTTTAGAACTCCTGGACCTTGAACCCGGCGCCTCTGCCTCCGAGATCCGCAGGGCCTATCAGGAAATCTACAACGAACTGCAGATACGCCTGACCAATGCCCCTACGGAGCACCAAAAGGAACTCTATCGCAAGCGCCTTGCCGCCGTGGAGGAGGCCTATCTCTTTCTGGGCGGGGAAAGCGAAGAAGACCTCAGCGAACTGCCCAGCATGGGGCCTGAGGAAAATGCTCCCGAAGAAAAAGCCCAAGCTTCCAAGCCCCAACCTATGTCTGAGTCAGCTGCTTTGGAGTTACTGGGACTCAATAAGCCTTTTTCCAGAGGGGAATTAATGGATGTTTATAAAGAGAAGAAGGAGGATTTTGAAAGGGGGTTTAAGAGTGCTCCTAATAAAGCCATCAAAGATAGTTTTCAGCAACTTCTCAAGGAGCTCGAGATTGCCTTTCGCCTATTAGAACCCTTAGCCGAAAGTCCTGCCCCTCCCAGACCAGAACCCTCCAAACCCCAGCCCGAAAAGAAAAAAGCATCCCTTTTGCTCTGGGCTATCTCGGTCCTTTTGCTTTTGGCAGTGGGAATTTGGTTCTTCCTACCTAAAGGAGAAAAACAAGATGAAATCTCTCAGGAGGTTAAGGAAGAATTTATTAAGGTAAAAAGTCAGGCCAATCTATTGGCTGAAAAACAATACTGGGATCAGGCTTTGGAGAAATACGAAGATGCTTATGCTTTGATTGCGGATGCAGAAGTTCAAGATAGTATTAAAAGTATAAATATACGTTTAGACCTAGGGAAAAAGGACAATTCTAACTTTAAAACTGTAGAAGTGGGTGAACAGGTTTGGATGGCAGAAAATTTAAATGTGGATACATTTAATAATGGGGACACGATTTTTCATGCCAAGACTGCTGCGGATTGGTTAAAAGCTGGACAAGAAAAAATTCCTGCTTGGTGTTATTTTGAAAACAACCCAGCAAATTATAGTTTAGGCAAACTATATAATTGGTATGCAGTAAATGATACCAGAGGACTAGCTCCAGAAGGATGGAGGATCCCAAACAATAACGACTGGAATGTATTCTCCGGTTTATTGAAGGGAAATTTGGTGATAATGAAAATATGGCACTCTTACCTCAATGAAAGGGGTTTCTCTGCCGTTCCTAGTGGATCCCGTTATTATTATAATGGTGGATTCACGGAAATCGATCGTTATTGGAGTGCTTCAGAAGCTAATGGCCAAGCAGCCTTCCTTGCTTGGGCTGATTTAGTATCCAAAAGATCGCGCGGACCTATATGGTTGGGATCAAAAAACAACGGCTTTTATGTGCGATGTATTCAAAATTAATCAAATAAACATTCAATTCCCGGTTCAAATACTTAAGAAAAAAGATACCTTTCTTGAAAAAAATGACTTTTCAAATATGACAAATCTTGATTTTGAGCAAACACTTGAAAAAACAATAACTTCTAAATTGAATAATATTAATATTAAAAACATAATCATTGTTTTAATATTTAGCCTATTCTCTTCCTGCTCAAATAAAGACACCCTTTGCCACAATGAGCAATCCAAAGCAGCACTTCAGGAAAGCATCATCGAGTCAATCAAGGAACAGGCAATTATCATTGACAAGCAGGACATAAGCCAGCTTGAGCTTCAATTAAGGGATTTGTTTAGAGAAAGTAATATCCAACTGAACCATGTTTCTTTGATAAGTGAGGATATGGATGCTGATTCAAATACAACCTGCACTTGTGGTACCAGAATGTCTTTTGCTGATGAGGGGGCATTTCTAAAAGCCGTTGGGCCCAAAGTGTCAGCGCTAAAAGAAAAAAACGACAAATACAGTAACGAATATTTAAAAAATAAGCACCTCATGGAGTACTATGAAAAGCAATACTATCCTTTCTTTTTTACTGTGATTGAAACAAAAGAGGGTATTTCTGCCTCGCCCCATGATTATAAAGTTGCTTCATTATTGTTGGACTATTTAAAATTTTTGAAAACAAATGAAAAATGAAAAACAGAAAAGGATGGGAAAATAATGGGAATGGAAATAATAGAAGCGGTTTCTCAGGACTACCGGGAGGTTATGTCAATTCGATGGGGCACTTCTCTGACCTTGGACTTGGTGGCTATTGGTGGTCAGCTTCTAAAAACAACAAAGATAATGTCACACACAGACAGTTAAGCGCCAACGATGAATACCTCAGTCGGTTCCAGTCTACTAAAACTGCCGGGTTTTATGTCCGATGTCTTAAAGATTAGTTATCAAAATACATTAAAAAACCAAATGAGCTTGGTCTTTACGATATGGGCCGAAATGTATTGGAATGCTATAGTGGTTGGTACCACGAGGATTATTATTCCAATAGTCCGCAGACTCATTCAAAGGGGCCTTTTTCTGGAACATGGAAAATATTAAGAGGTTGCAATTGGCCCTATGATCCAGTTCGAACATCAGTTTATTTTTGAAGCTTCAACTTCCCTAATGACGGTTACGGTACCGTTGGATTCCGGCTGGCATCATATATTCAATAGCTATAGAATTTCTACGTTTCAATGGTTTAGTGACCATTAATGAACTGGAAAGTAAAATTGAAAGGCCTTATCAGCTTTTATTCGAATAAAAAAAGAGGTGCCAAAAACACCTCCTTTACGAGAGCAGAATGCAAATGCGTTGAACCATTAATTAATTATGTCTATCAAGTTAATCTTCAATAAATAAGTATTCATCACAAATGCTGCTTTTTGTAAACAATATGGATGAAATGAATCCAATTTCTTCAATTATTCGGATTTTCTTTTAACAGTGCTACTCTTATGACATTTTATTTACAGATCAAAGCATAACGGTTCTTGTATCAATTTAAGGCAATAAATTTGAATGTTATTGTTAGGTCAATCCCATTAGGAATTGATTTCAAAAACCATCATTACAATAACTAATCGGTCTATTTTAAAATACTAAAGAGGTTGCTCTTAAAGTCGCAACCTCTTTTTTATTAAAACGAAATGACCTTTGAATAAATAGAGAATATCACTCCCCAAAAGTTAAATATTCACTTCATTTACAATTAGATACAAAGTAAATATGCTTGTGCATTTTAATTGTATCATTGTAGTATTGATTTTTTATGCGGAATTGTTGATATGTTTGTAGCTAACCAAATCTCCTAAATCTCCGCAGAATCAGTCTGGTCTATTTGACTTTTTTAAGGCTGTCAGTTGTAGGGCTGACAGCTTTTTTTTTAAATGGTTAACCCTTAACTGTTAACATCCCGATATGAAACCATACCAGCCTTAGAAGTGCGGAGAGACATGAGGTTCAATTGTTCAGGGTTCATTGTTCAAGGTTCCACTCCGAAATCCGCCTTCCGAAATCCCACTTTGTTCAGGGTTCAATGTTCAGGGTTCAAGGTAGGCTCATGAAAGTTACTAAGCTATTTTTATAGGTTAACAGTTAACTTTTAACTTTTAACCCTTAACTCTTAACCTAGTCCTTAGTCTCTGGGGAAGTGCACCTAAAAAATCCAATAATTTAAAAAATCGGTCTCACGAACCTTAAAATCCCCTACGCTCAGAAAGCCATGTGTTTTTATTTACAAAAAGTGACAAAATATTAATTATTAACAATTTAAACCAATTGTTCACCATCAATTTATCTTATTTTAATGATGAAGTTTTCTAGTTGGCTTAGCCGGAATACAAGTCTAAGCGCATGATTAATAATAATTACTATACATAATAATAATTTAACATGGAGAGAAAATTTAAAATCTGCATAGGCGCAATAGGGCTAATTTTTGTCATTTTCAGTATGCAGTTACAGGCACAGACAAAAAGTGGCTTCGGTATCAAAGGAGGTTTAAATTACAATTACAACGAAAACTTCTTTAAGGATGCACAGCTGATCATGGAAGACCCATTCTCTAGTTTGGGTTACAATGTCGGTTTTTTTGGTAAAATTAAGCTTCCTTTGGTTTACTTAAGGCCGGAATTGGTTTACAGTAATTTGAGTACAGTAGTTCAGAACCAAACCTTTACCACCCAAAGACTTGATGTTCCAATTTTGATAGGGGTAGATCTATTAGGTTCATTTATATCTGTTTTTGCAGGTCCAACTCTGCATTACCGTATTTCGGATGATTTAAAGGACTTCAAAGTAGATGCTTTGTCAACAGATTTCACTACAGGCTACCAAATAGGTGTAGGTCTCAATCTGGGTCCTGTTGGAATAGACCTACGCTACGAAAAAGAGCTTACTGCCCAAATTTGGGGCCTCAATCAAGCATTGAACCAAAATACAGAATTCCGATTCCAACAACTCATTTTAGGCCTATCCTTTAAATTTTAACTGTTAAGATCCTTACTTGAAAGCTTCCTCATTTATTGGATGAGAAGAGAAAATTGTTCAGGGTTCAATGTTCAAATGTTTAAGGTAAGCTCATGAAGGTTACCAAGCTTTTTTTGAAGGGCGGAGAGGCGAAGGAGCAAAGAGGCGGAGAAGCGGAGGTTCATTGTTCAATATTCTGTGTTCCATTCCGAAATCCGCCTTCCGAAATCCTACTTTGTTCAGGGTTCATTGTTCAGAGTTCAAGGTAGCGTAGTTAAAGGTTACCAAGCTTTTTTTTGGTTAAGGGTTAAGGGTTAACTGTTAACTGTTAACATCCCGATATGAAACCATACCAGCATTCGGAGGGCGGAGAGACATGAGGTTCAATTGTTCAGGGTTCATTGTTCAAGGTTCCGTTCCGAAATCCGCCTTCCGCAATCCCACTTTTAATTCCTCACTCCTCCCTGTTCACCCCCTCCATGACCGCCATGCTACTGACTTCAGATTGATACAAACGAATAATTTCCAAAATATTTTCAGCACTTAAATAACCCTCCAAAATCAAAGATTTAACCTCAGGCTTATCTCCAAAGAAGTGCAGTAAGTTATTTTTAAAGAAAATATCCTGATTATTACTTACATGCAACCAAGTAGCCATTTTTGCACCTTCCTCCAAGCCAAAGTAATACCACTTTTCATGAAGCTTGTTTTTACCTGTTTTGTACAACTTGACATGCCTGTAGATTTTTTTACCGTTCAGGTCTGCAAAATACATCAACCATTGTCCTCCATAAAAACTTACAGGAACATATTGGTAGCGAATGATTTCATCTTCATAAAATATGAAAACATCCTCTACCGCTTCTGCCGGTATCTTGATAAAACCTCCTGAATCCGCAGTCTTAACTTTTAAATGCTTAAGTTTTAATTTTACAATGCCTTCATGAAGGATGCCTTCCTTAGTAGTGACCAGTCCATTGACCTTTTGCCCATAGGTGAAAGTACCTGAAAGAAAATAAACCATTAGCAGAATAAACAAAAAAAGATCCTGCAAGGATTGGCATCAAAAGAAAATGACTTAGTACGATGATACGTTACGAGATCCAGAAGAATTACACAATCACGCATTATTAGACTTATTGACAAAGTCTAAATTTGCGCATCATTCAAGCCTGAGGCGAACAATTGTACCGGAAGGTAAATGAACTGTAGGAAAACAAAGGGGCCACCTATGCTGCAAAAAACAATCAAAAATTAGAAAAAAAACTGTAAAGGTTTTCTCCGGAATTGGTAAGGCCAAGTTTTTTCCTTAACCTGATCCTCCCCATTTCTACCGCCCGGTTATTTTGAGCCGTGATTTGTGCGATCTCTTTTGTAGCAAGCTGAAGTTTCATAAAAGCACATAACCTTCTATCGTTGGGGGTCAAATCCGGATACGTTCGATTGAGCTTTTCAATAAACCCGGGATATGCCCGTGCAAAATTAAATTCAAACTCACGCAAAAAAGTATTCCTTCGTGCATCATTCACTTCAAGCAGCATCTTCTTTAAATATCCCTGTAAATTTTCATCATCCATAACTCCGGCCTTGTCCGACAAAGGTGAAATAATATCTACAGTTTGATCTTTGCTTACTGTTTTGGAATTAGCCAAATGATCATCACTTATCTCTTCTCCTTTATCTTTATCAGATTCCCTCATAGATAGGTGGGGGACGATAAGTTTTTCTAGCCCTTTCTGCTGTTGGTTATTCCCAATAACTTTAACAATCAATAAGACTATTACGAGAAGGAATATGATGGACATTGCAAGCAGAAAACTTTGTTTTTTCTCATAAAAAAACCTGAGCTCCGACTTTTCCTGCTCAAAAACACCGGCAAGTTCTTCTATAAGCATCTTATCAGATGCTTGATTGATCCGCAAGCTATCAAAATAGCTCCTACTAAGGTTTGAATAAAAAAAGGCAGAGTCTGCCATTTTCAAATTTCCATACACTATGGAAAGACCTTCTGATAAGTGTCTTAGATGCGAATAAGCATGGGCAGATTTGGCCATTTCAAATCCAAGCTTAAAGTTTTCTATTGCCTCCGGATATCGGTTCAGGTCCATATATAATTTCCCCAAAGCATTGTAAAGCATGGATTTCATAACGGTATCAGGGCCTTCACCCAATACAGCAATTCCTTTTTCATAAAACGCCAGCGCTTCTAAGAACAAGCCTTGGCTACTCAGGTTATCGCCCATATTGCTCAATATACGGGCATGATCAACAACATATTTTCTATCGGTTTTGGCCAGGGAGATTCCCGAGATAAATGCTTCATTCGCTTTGTTATACGCTCCATATTTGGAATTAATCACTCCAAAATTGTTGTATAATTTAATTTCAAGATGTCTGACTTGTGGATTATCACTACCCGAAAAAGCATTTAAGATGGTCCTGGCCCGCTGGTAATAACTTTCTGCTTCCAAAAAATTTTCATTAACCAATTTATGGTTACCCAAAAGGATATAGGCTTGCGCCTTCCATACCGGTTCTTTGGCGCGGTTGGATAAATCAAGCAATTCATAAGATAAATTGATGGATTGAACATAAAACCCTTTATAAAAATAGGTGGTGGCAAACTTTAATGTTGAAAACATTTTGAGCTCAATATTTTCTAAACCCTGACTCAGCGAATATGCCTTTTCTGCATACTTCAATGCCTGGATGAAGTCTATGTATAATGAGTTATCCACGCTATCCAAAAGAGCCCTGATCAACATTTCCTCAGATGCCTGCTTTTCCAGTGGCTCAAAGGACCTATAAATTTCAGCCATATATGACTGATTAGCAAATGCTTGCAAGTAAAAAAGAAAAAAAACAGCTAGTAAAACTTTTTTATAATAAATCACGAGTACCTATCAGGAATGCGCACGAAAATATTAATAATTAAACCGAAGTAAAACCATAAAATCAAACTAATCATTGATTAGCTTACACTTACTAGGTTTATTTGATTTTAAAATAAAAATAATGATGGTTGGATACAAAAAAACCAAAGATTGTTAATGAACTGAAGGTCTTGTAAAAATACAATCTGAGTATCCTTAATCTTACACGTAGTAGAATTATATTTGGTTGAAGAGCCCCTCGGCAAGCTCGGGGAACGGAATTTAGGTTTGGAAAATCGGGGGAGGGAAGAAATGCGGCTTTGCCGCATTTCTTCCCTCCCCCCCATATTTATTTAAGTCCCGGTGGCCGAGCTTGCCGAGGCCCTCCAATTGATACGTGTAACATTCCGAATAGACAGAAAATACAAAATCAAAATTTTGGAAACGCTTGGTTCATTTCGATATAGTAATTTTCTTCCATTTCTTCAAAGCTTTCAAAGCCAAACTGCTTTGCAAAAGTTTCTTTGTCGGCAATAGGCTGCTGAAGGGGAATAGCATTAAAAAGCGCCTCAACCCTCAATTGACGGATTAACCCTACAAAACTTTTACGATAAATAGAGAAAATCAAACCTTCCAATTGTTCTACTTTTACCCCCAGCTCAGCACTTAATGAGGCTAAATCAAAATCAGGATCTAAATATTTTTTTTCTAAAAACAGTAATCTGTGAATATGCGCAATCCTTCTTTGATTAAAATCCAAATAATCCATAACAATAGGTGAAACCATTTTCAATAACCAACACAAAAATACATCGCTATTTCTTTAAATTTGCATTTTTTCATGTCACAAAAATGTCACAAAATAAAAAAATTGCATTTCAAATAACATATTATCCTTTTCAGTCAATATATGTCATAAAAAAGATATAAATAAAATTCTATTTTTTGGATATAAAATACACGAATTGTCCCTATCGAAAATATTATTTCACTTTAAAGATGTTTACACACAAAAAGTATTTTTTCTAAAAAAAATTCCAATCATTTACAATTAGCTGCAAAAATGCCGCTATCAAGCAAAATTGAAGAACGATTTATTTAAATTTAAGAATTGAGAGTCTTTCATGTAGAAAAATGTCCATTCTTTTTAAAATAGCTCAATGAATCAGTAGAATATTAATTTACTAACATAATGCAAATGTTACATGGAATAATTGTTGAAGATGATAAATTGATCCGTTTGATGCTTAAAAAGGTATTGGAGAGTAAGGGTTTTGAAATACAGGAAGCCTGCAATGGGTTGGAAGGTTTTGAGCTGTTCGAAAAAACAGAGAAAAAGATTGATTTTATTTTGACAGATTTTATGATGCCATACTTAAATGGAATTGAAATGGCTGAACGCATCAGGGCAACTGAAAAAGGAAAATCTATCACACTCATAGGCATGACAGCAGCTGAAGAAGGAATGTTTGATAAGGAGCAGGTCTATTTTAACAAACTATTAAGAAAGCCTTTCAAAATCTCTGATATACATCAACTTATAATTGATGTAATGAAAGGAGACCAAACAAGCAATCAGGCAAATTCAATTTGAACCTGAAAGTCTCCGTTTTTTAAGGTTTCTGCTTTAAATTGCCAGTGGTGCTTTTCGCAATACTTTGAGGCTATAAATAAACCTAAGCCCAAACCTTGCTGTTCCTGTTGCGTCCGATCGTACTGACAAAAAGGGCTGATGGATAAGGCCATGTCTGGAGGAAGGTAATTTTGGGTATTTGTTACCGTTATTTTTCTTCCCTCATTAAATGAAATGCTTACCTTGGCATCATCAGTGGCTTTAAACTTGATGGCATTCTGTAACAATTCAGTCAATATAAAGGTCAACTGTTTTGGGTCAAAAGATACTGAAAAATCATTTCCTTCATTGACTATTTCAACCGTATCTAAACCAAGCCCGGCAACAATTTCCTTCACAAAGAAATACAAAGAGGGGAAGTACTGCAAGTTGATTTCGTTGTCAGCAATCTTTTGGTATATATATAATTTAGATAGGGTCCCATCCAAGCGATTGGAGGCATCAAGGGCCTTTTCAACCAAAAGTTGTATTTCGTTTTTATCTAGTGCATCTAAGTTTTCTGATAAAAAATCCAAGATGCCCATCAATCCGAACAGTGGCGTTCTAAGTTCATGGTACTTCACCTTTCGTTCGCTTGTAATGGCCTTGTTAATGGCCTCCTTTATCAGCGCCTCCCTTTGTTGTTTCTTGTCTAATGCGGCATGTATCGCATTTAAGAGACTATTGAATGCAATGGGCTTGATAAGGTAATCTTCCGCCCCCTTTTCCATACCCAGCCTTTGGTCCTTTAGAGAAGATTTAGCTGAGAGAAAGATAAAGGGAAGGTTAGAAAAACTAGGATTGCCTCTAACAATTTCCAACAATTGATAGCCATCCAATAAAGGCATCATGATATCAGAAATCACCAGGTCAATGCTCTGCTTATTGATAAGTTCCAGCCCTTCGATCCCATTTATTGCCTGAAAGACCTGAAAACCTTCAATTTCGAGCATTTCAGAAATATTCTGTCTCAGGTCCTGCTCGTCTTCAATTAATAAGATTTTAATAGGCATAAGGCAATTCCACTTTAAACGCTGTCCCTTTTCCAAAAGTACTCTCAAATGAAATTTCTCCCCCAAGATTAGCGAGAAACTCCTTTACAATATTCAATCCTAATCCGGTACCTTTGATATTGGCAACATTTTTTGCCCGGAAAAAAGATTCAAATATATATTTCTGTTCCTCATCAGGTATCCCTATTCCATAATCCCTGATGGTAACGCAGTAGCTTGATGGTCCATAGGTAAGTTTTAGTACAGGCTTCAAGTCAGAAACACCGGAATATTTCAAAGAGTTCTCCAAAATATTTCTGAAAATATGTGTCAGCCATGTAGGTTCAGTCACAACCTCTTTGTCCTCTAAAGGTAATTCCAATTGAATTAGACCCTCTCCATTATGATCCATGAAATTATTAAAAACCAGAGATTCAAAAAACTTGCAAAGAGCTATTTTTTCCTTTTGTACAGCCTTTTTTCCATGTGAGCTCTTGTCTAAAACCAACACATCCGATATGATACCGGAAAGCCGGTAAATTTGGCCATTGATTCTGGAAAGATGCAGCTGCAACTTTTCCTTAAGCTCTAAATCATTGACCTTATTGCTAAAAATAGTCAAGAGTTCTGTGCTACTTAATATGGTGGAAAGTGGCGTCCTGAATTCATGCGAAATCATGGAAATAAATCTTGACTTCAACTGACTCAATTCCTTTTCCCTACTTAGAGATTCCTGCAATTCCTGTAAGATTTCCTCTCGCTCGGTAACATCTCTTGATACCGCTATAGTTCCCGTGGGAATACCCTTATCATCATATAAAATTTCACTTAAAATTTCCAATCTAACAAGTTTTTGGCCATTTTTATGCATATGGTCAAGCACTAACCTTTTCCCCGTTTCAGGTAAACTTGCCGGAACCACAGTTGAACTAAACACTTCACTTGGCTTTTTCCCTATCACTTCTTCAGGTTTATATCCCAAAACATCAAAAATGGAGGGTGAGACATAGCGGAAGGTAAGGTCCAAATCATGCACTGCTATGATATCCTTAGAATTTTGGGCAATAAGATCATAAAGCTGCTGTATTTCTTTATTTTTCTGCTCTGTTTTTATTCGCTCCCTAAAATATTGGGTAGATTTGATAAAGTTGGCATAACCTGAAATAATCGGAGTTAAAAAATCCACATCTTCTTCCACGTAAGGCTTTACTTTGTTGGCCAAGCCCATCATACCAATCAATTCATTGTTTTTTTTGACGGGAATACCTAAAAATCTTTTCAATGGAGGATGACCGGCAGGCGTACCCTTGGCCCTTTTGTCATTACCCACGTCATTTGCAATCAATACTTCTTCCGTTTTTACAACCTCTCCAAACAAGGTATCCAAATTGCGGAACTCCATTCCTGAATAATAATGATCTTGGTAAAAAGCTTCAGTTTCTTTTGACCAAGAGATATTTGAAATCGCATGGGTCTTTAGGTAGGGCTGACCTTGTTCATCATATAATATCTCGGCAATAAATCCAAATTTACTATCTGTAATTCTCAAAAGAGACTTTAAAAGATTTTCCAATGGCAATGCCATATCATCAGATTCAAAATAACCTAGCTGTATTTCATTTATAAGTTGAAAAAACTCAGTCAACTTCTGGATTTTTTGTTTTGATCCTACTTTTTCATGGATATCCATTAAAAAGCCCTTAAAACCTCTAAAATCTCCATGATTTGAAAAATCAGCTTTAAATCTAATCAAAAACCACCTGTACTTACCATTGGCCAATCGCATCCTTAACTCTTTTTGTACAGAGGTATAGCCTTCCATTTTTGTACGGGTAAAGGCGGACTCCAAATTGGAAAAGTCTTGAGGTTCTATAAAACTTAAAAGGCTTTTCCCCATACAGTTGCCAATTTTGTATCCGGTATAGTTTTCCCAAGCCTGATTCAAAAAAACAAACTCTCCTTTGGCATTCAGCTTAAATAAAATGTTATCCAAGGATTGTATGAATTCCCAGAATTTCATACGCTTACGCTTCAAAAGTTTCCTTTGCTTGCGGATCATGATTTCTGAACCAAAATTACCCGCAAAGGCATGAAGTGCCGCAACTTGCTCTTCTTTAAACTTTTCTATTCTGGTACAATTATCGAAACCTATGTATCCCCAAAACTTTTCTCCGGTAAAAATCGGCACAAATAAGTACGAAATAATTCCCTGTTCATGCATAGTCTCATAAAAAAACTGATTGGTTGAATTCTTCACATAATCATTGATGGGAACATTGGATTCAAGCTTTTCCAAAAGTTCAGGAAACAAGCTCCAGGATAGATTTTGTAAAGGTTCAAATTCCAATTGCGCCGAAATACCTTCTTTGGTCCATTCGAAAACCTGGGACATACCCAATGATTCATCGGGCAACATATGATTTTTAAAGATATACACCCTATCCACATCGGAAGCCCTTCCCAATATCCCCAATACCTCTTGAATGGACTTCTTCAGTAAGTTTTTAGTGTATAATAATTTATAGGACTCCCCTAAACCTAAAAGAATTTTACTACTTAACATTATTTTAATTTAACCTTTTTAATTCGTTTTCAACACCACTCCATTTACATTTTATTACAGTTAATTGGTAAAACCGCTTAAAGTTCAAAAATTTAAAGTAATTAAAGTGAATATTTTGATTTCTCTTGTTTTTAACAAGGTTAAAACCTATGAAACTGAGAGGAGATTAATCCATCCGAACCTCCATAATTACAAAAATGTGAAAGAAATTCTTATTGTCGAGGACGAAAAAGAGTTGGCAGAAAATTTACAAGAATTACTGCAAACGCTTGATTTCAATGTTTTGGATATTTTTTCCAATGCGAAAGATACACTGGAATACCTAAAAAAGAGAAGGCCGGATTTAATTATCATGGACGTACTACTGGAAGGTACGCTTGATGGCGTACAATTGACACAGGTCATCAAAGAGAAATATGATATCCCTGTATTATTCTTAACAGCTTATTCAGACAATCCCATTTTGGAAAAAATCAGTAACGTAACTTATGATGGGTTTTTATTAAAACCTTTTGATTTTCAAAGACTTAAGTCTGCTGTTTTTTTAGCAATAAACAGAATTCAGTTTAAAGAAAAAACCGATCGACGCCAAAAATATTTGAAAATCAGGGATAAAGGTTTTTTAAGCCCTGTTTCGGAAGACAAAATACTCTATCTTCAAGCTGATGGCATGTACACCAAAGTGGTCACTAAAGACAAAACATACATGATAAGGGACATTCTTAAGGATGTAAGTGGTAAACTTTCTGATAAAAAATTTATCCGCATACATAAATCCTATATTGTTAACGTTAGTCATATTGCTTCTTTTAATTCCAAAGAGGCAATTGTCAATCAAACTTCCCTACCTGTCAGGAGAGGATTCTACAAAAAGCTTAGAGAATTGATAATTTCAAGACTTTCATAGACTTATAATAATACTAAGCTGGATTTAGGTACGGTAGCTATAATGCTACAATTCAATGAATTCTAGATAGATTAGAAAAAAAGCAATATCAAGGAATTTTAAAGTACAATAAAATTCCATCGTTTTTGGGTTACTACCACGCCAACTGATACAATATCCATCATGGAATCATTCGAAAGACTTAGTCTATTTGTCAATACCTGTAAGATGCTTTCATGTTCTAGTTTAACAGCTATCGACTCTTTAAACAATTTGTCCAAATGCGAGAAGAACGTATCCAATTCCGATGAAGCGAGAACCAAATCAGAACAAATATGTAAATAACATGTCTCTTGCTTATCCTTGTTCACCAAAACCTGAAGCTTCTTCAAAAGATACAGGATATATTCCTTCATTTGACTGGATGGGTCTTTCAAAAACTTGGTTTTGCTTTTAGAAACAGTTCCAATATTATTTTTTTCACCCATTAATTCCATTGCCAGCCAATCATCAAATCCTTTTGCCTTGAGGTATTCTTGATTTTCGCTGCTACGGTTGAGGTCAAAGGAAATGGCCTCTAGCCCATTTTTTCCCAAATCTACCAATAGGAAACGTTCATTTCCATAAATCCTGCATAAGTGGAGAGATTGAAGGTAAATTCCAGGATAAAGCGTAACGGATTCAACGCCAATAAACTTTTCGATATATTGATCCTCTACTTTGGAACGGATTAACCTTTGTCGCTTCAGATGCATAAAGGAAAAGTTCTTCTCGTAATAGTCTTTTAAACTTAAGCCAAAGGACAACCGGTAATTATTAAAAGGTAAAGATAGGCCCAATAAACCAGCCAGAAGCAAATAATGGGGTTTGTTAGGTACTTCATTAGATTCACTATCCTCCAAACCTCCAACCCCTATCACAAAATCCGGCCCTAAAATTTCGACCGGAGTATAAATATCGGATAATTGGTAGGAGGGTCTGGACTTAAGCAACACCGTAGAGTTTAAATCAAAGCGTTTTGAAATAGAAAGCGAAACCATTAATAATCATTTAGCCGGTAAGTTAAAGCCTTTGTTCTGTTTCTACTTTTTTTGGCCTAAAATTGTTAATGAAATGTTTTGGATTTTTCCTTAAGGCTCAAACTCCAAAATCCAAATATCAGGGCTTTTAAAATTTAACCTGTTTTGATCCAAACGCGCTGAAGCCTGCCAATAATAATCGAACTTTTCAACAGCCAATCTGTATAAATCACTTTCCCCATAAGGAGGGATGATATATATACTTATCCCTTGGTCCATATACATCTGTGAAGCTAATAATGCCCGCTGATACGAACTGAAACTGGAAATAATATGAAAAAATTTCCCCCTTTCCCCTTCATTGACCTGAATAATCTCAGGGAAAGAGGATACTTCCCCATCAACAAAAATTGTTAAATTATCTCTTTCAGAACTTTTTATGTAGGCCCCTCCTCCAATTTTTTCTTGCTCAGTATTACCTTCTAGAGCAGGATTATCCTGTTCGTAAAAATAATCATCGATTAAAACAATTTCAGTTCTCCTATTCCTGGCATACTCTTCATCAGAACAATCATTTCCGCAGTCAATGATTGGAAAATTCCCGCCTTTTCCTTCATATGATATTCTAGAAGTGGCTATACCGAGATTAACTAAAATATCATGAGCGGCTTTAGCCCTTCTTTGCGAAAGCCTAAGGTTGAAGGCTTCCGAACCTCTTGCATCGGTATGGGCGGTAAGTTTGACCCTAAGTCTAGGATAATCTAACAATATTTTGGCTAATTTTTCCAACTCTCTCATAGATTGAGCTGTAATTTCATCCTTACCAAATTCGTAGAGAATATCGTTAATTGAAAAAGCTTTATTAAACATCATTCTTTTTAGACTAAAGGACAGCGTATCGCTCTCCCCTAATTTATAATTGGAAAAAGATTCGAAAACATACCCAGATCTACTTAAATTGACACCTAATGCATCAATCCCTTTAGGTAGGGTTGTAATGACCCTACCACCTTTATCGGAAATATATGTGCTCATTACATCGGTCAAAGGATTCACCAATTCCAAAACAACATTATTCAGCGGTTCCCTTGTTTGTTCATCTACAAACTCAAAAACTATAGGTCGGTATTGCTCTTTTTTTCTAAGAAAATATAAGTCATCTTTTCCTTTTCCTCCATCTCTATCCGATGAAAGGACCTGAAGATCATCTTCCCACTTATCAATCATAAAGAAAAAATCATCCTTATTAGAATTAAAAGGAACACCTAAATTTTCAGGGACGCCTTGAAAATTATCATTGGCTATACTCACTTTGTAAATATCCAGACCTCCGAGTCCGCCTCTCCCTTCAGAAGAAAAATACAAGGTATCCTGATAAACAAATGGACTTCTCTCATTTCCAAAAGTATTGATGTGTTCTCCCAAATTAATGGGCCTGGACCATACACCATTGCTATGCAAAATACTGTAATAAATATCCAACTTTCCAAAGCCTCCGGGTTGGTCAGAAACAAAATACAAACGCCTCTTCTCTTCATCCCAGAAAGGATCCAAATATGTAACGTTTAAGGCATCGTTGAATTCTAATAGGTAAAAATTTGAATCAGATCCCTGATTTTTCTTGTAATAAATTTTAGGAACAATACTCATCATATTTTCCCCAAGCCTTCTCTGTCTCCTATTTGAATTTAGGGATTGAACAATAAAAGTAAAAGATTCACTTACATGTAAAGGACCTTGATGAAGTTGGTTTTTAAATTCATTCCATCCTTTAAAAGAAAACTTTTCAGTCACATTATCGGTAAATCCGGAAAAAATATTCAAGAAAGCGTTTCCTGTTACTTGATCTCGATCTTGGATTATCAAATCCTCTCCCTCAAACCTATCTGAAATAAAGAACTTCTGATTCTCAAAAGAGGTATAGCCAAATTCAGAAAACTGGGTATTGATATCATCTAAAGGTATCAACTCGTAATCCGTTGGGCCATTTAAGATGGATTTAGCGGTCATCGCAGATTGCCGAAAAGAGCTCCACTTTGGACTTTTGGCCTCGATTCGATCCAATCTTTCAATGGCTTCCAAATGATAATTGGCCTCCTCAAATCTTGAAAGCCCTATCAAAACCTTAGCATAGTCATAATGATCCTCTATTGAGAGTTTCTGCAAGCTGGAATACACGTAAAACCAATTATCTGCCAGTACAAAATCCCTCTTTTTCAAATGAATGCCTGCAATCCTCCTTGCAATAAGGGGAACTTTTTGTTTTTCCCACGCAGCCAAATAATAATCCAATGCATCTTCAAATTGCAAAAGGTCTTCGTGGGATTTGGCCAATTTCATTTTGGATTCAAATGAAATACAGCTTGAAGCCATGAAGAAAATGATATATAGAAAGTTAAAATTACGCATAGCCATCATTAAAAAAACCTAGGTGATAAAATCTTTTTTTTGGTTGACCCAAACCGGAAGCTTACATTTAGTTCATGTGTATCGAAATTACCTATTAGCTGCCTTAAGCCATAATCATAGGAATAAGCAAGCCGTAGATTTTCCTTTATAAATAATTCTAAATAGCCAATAACCGCGACTTGATTGCTTATAGGAGAAACTATAGACCTTCCTGCATAATCTAATCTTGTCCTGTAACCAACTCCAAAACCGATGCGCTGATTATAAAGCCATGAGGAAGACAATTCCAAACTTGCAGGGCTTTTAAAATCATCCCTAAACAAAAAAGATGGTCTGATCAGATGATTTTCTGCCAGTTCAAAAGCCATCCCTGCTGAAAAATTCAAATGAACCCCAGGTGTAAATACTACATCACCTTCATCAAACCTAATTATCCCCGCCAGTGCGTTGTCAAAGGAAAATCCCATAAAACCCCAATTGGAATAATAAAACATCCCTATTTTTAGGTCCGGATAGCTCATTCTATTTTTACCAACACCCAAGATAGGATCATCAGAAAAACCGGGATCCAGGACACTTTCATCCAATCTCCATTGAGAAAATCCTAAGGAAGCACCAAAACTCAGAAATTTCTCATTTGATAATTGTAAATGGTAGGCCAGGTTTCCATAAAGTGAAAAGGTCCTGTGTGGCCCAACCTGATCATTCCTAACAATAAGGCCGTAGCCCAGACCATAGCGCTCATGAAATGAATCCAAAGCGAAGCCTAAAGACCTTGGAGCACCTTCCAGTCCTGCCCATTGATAGCGATTAAAGGTCTGTAGGTATAATTCCCCTTTATAACCCGTATAAGCCGGATTGATAAAGACCGGATTAAAGACAAACTGACTGAAATTAACTAATTGCTGCCCAATAGCCTGAAAGCAAAGGGCCAAGAGGAAAATAAATAATATTGACCTTTTAAACATAACCATCACCTTAATACTGTCACAAACCCTTGATGCTGAGTAACCCTGTTGTTTATATCCTTCAAAACCAGTCGGTAGAAATACGTACCCTCATTCAAGCCAGGAGCATTCCAGTCATTTTTGTAATTCGTGGCCCGAAATACTTCTACACCCGAAGTATTAACAACAATGACCGAATTTTCAACAAACAAGTCCAAACCTTCAATTACCCAGAAATCATTGATCCTGTCTGAATTGGGTGAGATCATGTTTGGAATGTGAAAACGTAAAATATCCATCTCCACAGCAGATCTTGTCGCATAACCTTCCTCCAGGCGCTCATTAAGTGTCATTTCAGCCTCATTCCTGATCCCCTTATTCACGGCTATTGCCCGCACACGAATCCTGAGCAAAGCATCCTGACCCGCCTCTAATACATCCAATTCCCATTTAACCAAGCGATTGCTGGGGTCATACTCCCATCTTCCAAGGCTGGAACTGACACTTAAAAACTCAAGTTCTGAAGGGAGTGCATCCAAGACGGTGATTCCGGTAGCAGTACCATTGCCTTGATTTTCCAGCAAAATTTGATATTCAATTACAGCACCTTGCTCTACTATGGGTTCTGAAACGGTCTTATTCAACAACAAAGCAGCTGTTTTTTGCAAAAGCGCCATTGATGCAATTTCCTGCAAGGGAACATTGTCCCCCTCTACCTCCATTCGGTTGACCAAGCCCTCCGGGGATGCTGCCAATAGAAAACTCACACGGATCAACAGCTCCTCACCCGCTTCAAGCCCCTCATCACCAAACACCAAAAGCCCCTCCTCTTCCCTTAAAGGACTCGGATCGGAAACCAAAAAATCAAGACCCGAAGGAAAAATGTCCCTGATCTCAATATTCCGGGCCGCAACATCTCCCACATTCTTCAAACGGAGGGTGTAATTAACAAGATCACCCTTATTATAACGGTCAAACTCCGCAAACTTCTCCAACTCAAGCTGGGCAGCTGCTGGGGCCTCTACCAATAAGACCACCGTATTGCTCGCTCCGCTACCACCCGAATAACTGTAGAAAGCCGTATTCCCAAGCATTTCACCTATCAGCGAAGTGTCCCATTCAACCAAAACACGGTACTGCCAGCGCAACTCCTCCCCTGGTGATAGGGAGAGAATGCTCCATTCCAAAACCCCTCCGCTACTACCCTCCAATTCAATATCAGCATCCAGAAATACCATAGATGCCGGAAGACTGTCAAAGACCAGTAATTCCTCCAGTATAACATTCCCCGTATTACGCAGCAATAGCTCATATACCACCGTATCACCTATCGAAATACCATCCACTAGCACCTGCTTTTCCAGGGACAACTCGGACACCGGAACCTCCACCTGGGAATGACTGGCTTCCGCAACTACAGAACGTCCTGAGGGCTGCTCCCTGTAAGACAGGTCCGCACGGTTGACTACAGACTCACCCAACAAAAGGGCTTCCACAGAAACCAACAGCTCTTCCGTTGACCCTCCGGCCAGTGTATCCAGCTCCCATACCAAAGTACGTGATACTGCATCAAAGCCTACACTACCCCTGCCCGAATCCCCACCTACAAAAACCACTTCCTCAGGAAGGACATCCACTACCCTCAGACCCGTGGCATGCTCATCCTCCGGATTCTCCACAGTAATCCTGTACTCAAATCTATCACCCTGAAAAACCATATTTTCAGAAACCTCCTTGTCCAGCACAAGGAGAACTTCCTTCCTGGAAAGCGCCATTGATGCAATTTCCTGCAAGGGAACATTGTCCCCCTCTACCTCCATTCGGTTGACCAAGCCCTCCGGAGATGCTGCCAATAGAAAACTCACACGGATCAACAGCTCCTCACCCGCTTCAAGCCGCTCAACACCAAACACCAAAAGCCCCTCCTCTTCCCTTAAAGGACTCGGATCGGAAACCAAAAAATCAAGCCCCGAAGGAAAAATGTCCCTAATGGAAAGATTCAGGGCCGGAAAATCTCCCATATTTTTCACACGAAGAACATAATTCACTATATCTCCTTCGTTGTAGCGGTCAAACTCCGAAACCTTATCGAATGCCAATTCAGTTTCAGGCATAGGAATCAGGAGCACTGGATTGGATTGAGCACTGACCGAATTTCTCAAGGTCGTAGCTGATTTAAGTAAAGCCTCATTCTCAATCAGGCCCGGAATGGCATCTTCCTTACTTTCAAAGATTAAATCAAAATCGACCTTTTCGCCAACTAACAGCGTATCTATTTCCCAGCGAAGCAGGTTACCTTCCAGAAATTCAAAATTCAACCTTGAATCAAATTGATTATCGGAAGAAAAAATCAGCCTTTCATCAAAAAAATCTGTAATTTCTACACCTAACGCATCACTTGGACCTTGATTGGTTACTGAAAAACGATAAATGAGCTGCCCTCCGACTATTAACGTATCAATGAGAGCCGATTTTTCAAGATCAATGACGGCTTCAGCCACAATCACCACCGGGATCAAATCCGTTTCAGTTGATAGCAAAGTTTCCTTTCCATCAAACTCAACAACATAAGCAATATTTTCAAGTTGGCTTCCATTTGGAATTGCAGGGGATATTTGTAATGTCAACCCAATAGAAAAAGATTCAGCATTAGCCAACTCCTCTATTTTCCAGCTAATCTTGTTGCCAATAACCGCTGCCGGTTCAGGAACTGCACTGACCAAGGAAGTCCCGGGTGGAAGGCTGTCTACCAATACAATTTCCGTAGCCGTATTGATTCCTTCATTGCGCAAAGTAATTTCATAAGAAAGCTCTTCTCCTGCAACAGCTTCCAACTTTTCAGGCTGTTTGGTCAAATGGAGTCGGGGAGAACAATCCAAAAGCCGAACTTCTACGGATACCCGATCAACTGACTCACAACCAGATTCATTGCGTATGCCTGCATAATAAGTACGGGCATCCTCCAGAAGCAAGTCCGGACTCAGTGCTTCCGTTGCTTCTTCAGCATCGTACCAGACAAGCTGAACTTCCTGGTCAAGGGCGCTAATGTCTGCTAGCGTTGGTAAAATATCCGAACAAAACTCGAAAAGATCCTGTCCAAAGCTTGGGGCTTTAGGCCTTTCCAACACCTGCAGTTCAACACGCTGCAAAAGTCCAGGTAAAGATGCACAGCCTGTTTCCAAATTCCTTAAAGATAGAAACAACTCATATAGGCCAGAGTCAGGAGCAATAAGCCTTAGTCTTCCCTCTCCGTCAAGCTCATAACCAGGGAGATTTCCCAAGACCGGGACTGTAGCAGTTTGATCGGTAAACCATATAAACTCAACGCTATCGGGATTCAATGATAAGCCATCACCTATCAAGGTCGGAGACAAAATGATGTCTTCACCTTCACAAAACAATCCTTCCGTACTTACATCGGCCCAATTTGAATCAGGTGCCGGATGGATAAGCAGTTCTACCGGATACCTGAATCTGGAAACACATCCATCTCTAACAGGATTAACCCAGTAGGTATATAACCCTGGCTCCAAATCGCTGATATTGTCTAATTTAAATACATTTCCTGAAAGCAACTGATTCCCGTCAGTTTCTTGATCAAACCACCTGATCAAGGTACCTTCAAAGGGACTTACTTCCAAAATTGCTAGTTCATCACCTTGACATACTTCTACCGCTTGCGTCGGAATTCCCGGAGACCCGATCACCATTTCTGCTTGATGTACGTTTACAATAATTTCTTGAGCACTGCCTGCCCGGACCGTCACACTTACTCTGTCAAAATTACCCATGGATTGGATCCTAAAGACATATCTTCCACTACCATCATCTAAAATTTCTCTGATCTCATCTGCGTTATTCAAAAATATAGCTTCCCCTACACGTGCTGATCCATTCAAAAGTTGTAAAGAGACAAACCTGTAGTCTTCCCAAGCTGTAACCTCCTCCTTATTACCGAAAGAAAGTGTAAAAAAAACTACATCATTTTTTACACCATCAATATTTGTAAATAAAATATCCTGTGACAACCTACCGTTTGAACCTGAATTAAGGCCACCTTTCACTCTGATTTCTGAAAAGGTTTCCAGGTTATTATCCACTGCTCTGTCCTTTTCGATGACATCACAATTCAGATTACTACTGCAAGGGAAAATTCTTTCGGATACAATAGTTATAGCACCTAGGGTACAGTTTGGTGCAGAAGGCTGTTCAGGCAAAACTTCGACCAAAACCAGGACAGATTCACTGATACAACCATTTTCTTCCACATACACCTCTATTTGGAACGTACCCAAGGGTAAATTCTCAGGTAGGTTGAGCGTCTCGCCTCTACCAATTTCTCTTGAATTACGGTCCACCCATACTACTTCTGAATTTTCTGAATTCCCATTAATAGCCGTTAAACTATAAGGACTCAATTCCAAAGCATCCGGAGCCAAAAATGCACCTTGCTCGCTGGAAAAAGGAAAAGGAAATTCAGGTTTTGATGGAGGGGTTTTAACTTCTATCTGGACTTCTTTTGAAAAGGCTATACCATCCTTACAGATCTCTTCATGTGTCAAGGTCACATAAACAGATCTGCTTGATGTCAAATTCTCCGGGCCAAGTTCCAATACCGACCCCCTAAATAATTCAGTTTCCAAAGTCTCATCTGCATACCATACAATTTCAGCATCAGGTAAGCTTGAGGAAGAAACTTCTACCTGAACCCCTTCACCTTGACAGATAGCAAAGAAGCTTTGTGACAGATCAATATCATCCTCCTTTAGATCTCTGCAAGAACTAAAATCACTTGTTTTTGAATACAACAAATTCTTCTCTCCTGAAGGAATAGATTTATAAAAACCACCATATACCCTCTCATTAAGATGTAATGAAGTTCCAGAAAAAAGATGAACTGAAATTAACATCAATAAGGCAAAAAAAAGGTACTTACGCATAAACATTAAATGGAAAATTTAAACAAACCAAACTTGAATAATCAAAGATTTAAATCAAAAATACTTTAAAATTCACCACTCAATATTCTGATTCCCGAAAAGTATTTTCACATTTCTGGAAAATTGGTCTTTTTTTCTGAAAACCACTTTCAGTTATTAAATATCCAATGATTTAAAAATTGAATTCAACTTTAAACATCTGTAATCTTGGATCTTCTTCTACCTAATTGATTTTTAAACTTGGAAGGGCTGACCCCCGTGTTTTTCAAAAAAGCATTATAAAAAGCAGTACGACTATTAAAGCCAACTTCATACATTATCTCATTAATGGTATGGTCCGGGTTTTTTAACATCAAATTCTTGCAGGCTTTCACCCTATAATCATTGATCATCTGATTAAAATTACTTCCCCAATATTCATTAATTGCTTTCGATATGTATTTCTCATTGGAGTTTAACCTTTCTGCAAGGGATTTGACAGATAAATTTGGGTCTTTGTAGATTTCTTCTTGTTCTAATAGTCTAACAATATTTTTAAAAAGCTCATGATTAGGATTAGTCAATTCCTTAGAATTTTGTAAAACTTCGGATATTTTACTACTTCTACATATATCAAGTTCTCTATTCTTAACCTGTATTATTTGAACATGCTTTTTATTTCGGTAATGGTAAACCGTAACAACAGCAAAGACCAAAACAAAAGAGCATAAAGATATACCAAGAACCTTAATAATCTTGTCACTGAATTCTGCTTCAAGCTGGGCTTCCATTAGCTTCCTTTCATTTTCTAATAGCTCATATCTGACAAGGTATTCATCAATTTTTGATTTACTTTCCTGATTTAAAACTTCTTTTTCCAAGTCAGAAAAAGATTTAAAGTAGGCCAAAGCATTTTTATAATCGCCAGACTTTTCAAAAAGTGTAGCATAAGACTTAAGAACAAAACTTTTTTCTTTTTTGAATCCCATTTTTTCAACATAGTAAAATGCAGAATCTAAAAGACCTAATGATTGTTCATAGGCATTTTGTTCTTGGTAAATTTCTGAGAGATTCATGTAATTCAACACCAGGCCATAATCTATGAAATGCTGCTTACATAGTTTTATTGAGGCGTTGTAATAATCAAGTGCTTTGGAGAAAGCACGCTTCTTTTTATAAAGGTTTCCAATGTTCAATAAATTTTGAGCCTGATTTAAAGGCATATTTTGAATTTTAGCAAATTCAAACCCTTTTTCGTAATATTTTAATGCAAGTTCATATTCTCCAAGATTTACATATGCAATACCAATGTTGGAATATGCTTTCATTTTATTTTCAGGGTTTCCAGACCTTTCCGCGACATCTAGAGCCATTTTATAAAATTTTAATGTCGAATCGAATTCATCCAAACCATTGAACGCTATGGCTAAGCCGTTATAAGTATGATAGAGTAAATAGTCATCATCAGATTCTATGAAAATCAATTCCGCAATAAAATATTCCGAAACAGCTTCATCAAGTTCACCTAAATGACCATGTAGATCCGCTTTCATAAGGTGATATATTCCGGTTTGATAGACGTCTAAAGGGAGTGATTGTAACCTGTAAATTTGTTCTTTAGCTATGAAAGAATTCCTAAACTTCACTGCCAATTGACCAATAGATATGCGGAATTTAATTTCATTTTCAAGAGGAATAATTTCAAGGTTGCTGACTAAATTTGATTGTAATGAATCAAGGGCTCCTGCAAATGGCAATATATCCTTGCTCCTTTGAAAAAGAACGCTATGGTAAGATAAAATACCAGGAAGGTAATTTTCGGCGTGTGATTTAGTCTTCAGCTTATCAAGCAATTCCCAAAAAATTTCGTCTGCATCTCCTTCCCATGAACTTAAAATTTGAATTAAAATCCTGGGATCATTCGTTTCAATATCCTCCACTTTTGTTTGTCCGTTTCCAGGGATTACAATAACAAACGTTAACGCGAAGATGCAAAGAAAAACCCGACTGTGATATAATTTAAATTTTCTAGTAGTTGGAGCAATCATTTACGGAATTTAATAAAAAAATACCCTGAGAAGAGATTATTTAGTTAACAAAAACCCATTTAGAGGATTTTTGTAAATCAAAAGTAAAAATTGAGTTTGAGCCCTTTTTCAACAAAACAAAGTGTCAAATTTTAAAAACATAATATTTTTAAAAACTTGTGACATTTTTGTAACAGTTTTTAATTGGTTTTTTTTAAAAAAATTAT
>NZ_AMGM01000001.1 GCF_000298295.1 Cecembia lonarensis LW9 | reverse complement strand
ACAAAAGCTTGAAATGGTTATGAAGCAACCCAGATAGGGGTTTAATTCCTTTAGGGTAAGGGTGGACCCGTGGTTAAAAAGCAATTTTGATATTCGGGAATCGCGACTCCAAAAAAGTCGAACACAAACCTACAGCTTTGATGTACAAAGGATGTATCTGTGGGCTATATAGCCTCGATAGATGAGATTTTTAAATTTAAGTTTAATTCAGAGTCCAGTTTACTAGAAATCTTTCTGGAATCTATACAACTATAATGATGAAAGCATTTAAGTACATATTATTCATACTATCGGCATTGTTAGCATGTAACTCTGAGCAAGATGCGCATGATAAAAATGATTGGATCCAGATCAGTGGAGTTTATCCCCATTTAGCTTATTATAATGAGGAGGGGGAATGTGGCACAGGTGCTGTAGTACCTTGGGCCGATAAGCTTTGGGTGATCACGTATGGACCTCATTTGCCTTTTGGTTCCTCTGACAAACTTTATGAAATCGATAATGATTTAAATATGATTGTCCGAGAAGAAAGCATCGGTGGTACTCCTGCCAATAGGATGATCCATCAAGAATCAAATCAGCTCTTTATAGGACCCTATGCGATCAGCCACCAAGGTGAGGTCAGGACAATTCCTTATGATATCATGCCAGGTAGACATACCGGGAACGCAAGGCACCTGTTCGATCCTGAAAACAAAATCTATTATGCCACCATGGAAGAGGGTTTTTATGAAGTGGATGTAAAAACTCTCAAGCCTACCATGCTCTATGAAGATGCCAATGTAGGAAGGCAAAAGGGAAAAGATACAGATGCTAATCCTCCAGGCTCTCTTCTTTTGGGAGAACATGGTAAAGGGGTTTATTCCGGTCAAGGGGTCTTGGTCTATAGCAATAATGGTGAATCTGGTCAAAAAGCTTTGGAACAGTTTGATATTGAATCAGGCGTTTTAGCAGAATGGGATGGAAAGGATTGGAAAACTGTTCGAAGGGCTCAATTTGTGGAGGTTACAGGTCCTGGGGGGATTTATGGTAATGCCAATCCCGAAACAGATCCGATCTGGGCTACAGGTTGGGACCATAAATCCATTTTGGTAGGGGTGAGAGATAGGAGCCAATGGTCATTCTATAGATTACCTAAAGCCAGTCACAGTTATGACGGCGCCCATGGTTGGAATACCGAATGGCCCAGAATCAGGGATATAGGCACTCCTGATAATCCTGATTATTTGATGACCATGCATGGGATGTTTTGGAGATTCCCTAGTGGTTTTTCCTCAAAGAGCGCTATCGGAATCAGGCCTAGGTCAGCCTATTTGAAAATCATTGGGGATTTTACCAGATGGAAGGATCAACTTGTTTTTGGAACTGATGACTCTGCTCAGAAAGAATTCTTGAATCTCAGAAAGGCTAAAGGAGGGATTGAAGGACCCGGGCAATCCAATTCGAACCTTTGGTTTACCTCCACAGACCTTCCTGACGAACTTGGGCCCTCTGAAGCAAACGGAGCTGTTTGGTTGTCAGAAAATGTGAAGGCTGGCGAGCTTTCAGAATCTTTTCTGTTTGCGGGATGGACCAACAGGTCGGTATGGATTCTCAATGAAGGAAGTTCTGAAACTGAATTTGTTTTTGAAGTGGAAATAGAAGGAAACAATACCTGGAAATCTCTGACTTCACAAAAAGTTCGCCCTGGAGAAACCCACTTAATTAATTTCCCAAGCAACGAAAAAGGGGAGTGGATTAGGGTGAGAACCGATAAAGATACCAAGGCGACAGTTCATTTTTCTTACAACAATGGAGTGAAATCCAAATCTTTTGGAGAAGCTGATTTATTCAATGGTGTTGCCAAAGTTAATCAGGAAAGTTCAGTCGGTGGATTGTTGTATGGACTAGGTGACAACAGAAGAGCGTTGGGAATAGTTGCTGGAAAAATTGATAAGAATGTATTCACTGAAGCAGGGTATTACGAACTGGATGAAAAAATGCAACTTATTCCTAAAACCGATATTGAAACAAGCAATTTTATCCAAACCAAATTTGCTATTCCTAAAGATGCCATCATTGTAGACGAAGCCTCAGTTTTGATTATCGATGATAAAAACAGAAGGTGGAGACTGCCTTTGGGGGATCCGGCGTATACCCAAAAAACAAATGATGGATTATTGAGGGTTTGCAGAGAGGTCGCGACGGAAAGAGATCTATTCAATGCTCATGGAACTTTTTATGAATTGCCCGCAGAAAATGCGGATGGATATGCCAAAATCAGGCCTGTATCCTCACATAATTTACAGATTCATGATTATGCATCTTACAGAGGACTCTTGATTATGACAGGAGTTGGAAATCAGGTTGAAAATGAACATATCTTCAGATCAGAAGATGGACAAGCAGCAATTTGGGCAGGTGTTATCGACGATCTTTGGAAATTGGGAAAACCAAAAGGATATGGTGGGCCTTGGAAAAATTCCAAAGTGCAAAAAGGGGTAGCTTCCGACCCATATCTGATCGGATACTATGACAAAAAAACACTCGAAATAAGCCATGACCTTGATAAAGAAGTTGAATTTACAATTGAAGTTGAACCAATTGGTCATGGACCGTGGATGAGCTATAAAAAAGTTAAAGTTGGTCAAGGAGAGGTGTTCAAATATGAATTTCCTGTTGGATTTCAGGCCAGATGGATACGGTTTAAGTCAAATGAAAATTGCCATGCTACAGCTTGGCTCGAATACAAATGAAATGGTATGTTTATAATTTCAGATGCTTCCCCGACACCTTATTCTGCTAATTTTTCCAGCCGCTTTAAGGTTTTTTTACTGTAGCCCCTGAAGGTGTCTATCATTTCTCCATTTTCATTGACCACATAAAAAGTTGGCCACAGGTTCCTGTTAAAATAAGCAGAGGTAAATCCGTATGCATCCCAAAGGTTGTACCAAGTGATTTTCTCTTTTCTACTTGTATTGGAATTGAGCCAAATATCTTCCGAACCGTCTTCCCAAATGGTGATAATATCCATGTTGTTATCATTCATTTCACTGAATTTTTCGAGCAGGTCGATACTCAATACAGAATAAGCACAGCCAGAAGAGAATAATGAAATTAACTTGGGTTTATCACTCATCCCGATAATTGCAACCTGATTTCCTTCTTTGTCAGGCAAATGAAAGTCTTCAATTTTTTGGCCTTTTTTTAAGGGAGCCCTTTGTTTGGCACTGAGGTAGTTTTCTATTCTTTTGCCATAAGTGTGACTTTTATAACCCTCTTGGATATTTTGGTAAAACATTTCCAAGTCAGCCAATGGAATACTTTCCTTATACCTTTCAGCAAAATACAAACTTGGAATTTGATTGGGGTTTTCCATTATATACTTGATCAGTTCTTTTTTACCCAATGACTCAAGTTTTTCAGAGGTTTGTTGATAAGGCATTAAATGAGCCGTTTCGAATGATTTATCTGCCAAGTTAAGACTGATCTTTACACTGTTACTTTCAAACCAGATATTTGGAGTTTGTCTTTCAAGCTTTTTCCCTTTTAGCTTGGAAAGATAAAAATAGGATGGGAATTGATGGATGCCCCTATTAGCGGAAAAACTTCCATCTGCTGCGATTTCTATTGGCAAACCATTTTCTCCTACAATAAGGAAAATGATATCTGAAGCAGCATGTTGGTCAATTTGCCCATAAACGTGGACAGTTTGCTGTGCTATGGTTTGGCCTAGAATTCCAACAAACATCAAAGTAAACAGAAGCTTCTTCATATCGTTTTTTTTATCTTTTAAATAGTTATAAACCCAGGCAATTCACTAAATCCGCTGATTACAATTAGTTAAAAATAAAACCCCTTTTCTGAATTTCCTACCGCTTTAGTTTTTTTTAAATTGTTAGTTTTTCTAAGGTTAGATACAAAGGGTATAATTTTTTTATAGTCCCGATTTGGATTAATAAGGCATAATTATTTGGTATACTTCTTAAAGAAAGCCTTTATTAATCTTAGGGATTATGCATCAAGTTGATCCTTAGTTGGAATCGAATTATATTTAATTTAAATTGTTTAGTAACTCAATCTAAAAACCTCCATGCCCAAATCCCGACACCTCCTTTTTTTAGCAATCTTGCTAATCTGCATCAGCTGCCAACCAAAAGACCCTAACGCTTTTGAATCGGACCTCATCATCTATGGCGGCACTTCGGCAGCCATCACCGCAGCAGTTCAGGCCAAGAAAATGGGTAAAACAGTCATTGTTGTATCTCCGGACATTCATTTGGGAGGGCTGTCTTCTGGTGGTCTTGGGTTTACCGATACAGGGGACAAATCTGTGATAGGAGGTCTGGCCAGGGAATTTTATCATAGGATATACATGCATTATCAAAAGGATGACTCCTGGAAATGGCAGAAAAAGGAGGATTATGGCAATGTAGGGCAGGGCACGCCAGCCATCGATGGGGATGCCAGGACCATGTGGATTTTTGAACCTCATGCTGCCGAGCAGGTCTTTGAGGATTTTGTAAGAGAGTATGACATTCAGGTATATAGAGATGAGTGGTTGGACAGGGAAAAAGGGGTGTCCAAATCCAATGGAAAGATTGTTTCCATCAAGACCCTTTCAGGAAAAACTTTTGAGGGAAAGATGTTTATTGATGCCACTTACGAAGGGGATTTGATGGCTGCTGCCGGAGTCAGCTACCATGTTGGAAGGGAATCGAATGATACTTATGGGGAAACCTGGAACGGGGTACAGTTTGGTGTATACCAACATGGACATTATTTCAGGGACTCCATATCCCCGTATGTGGTACCAGGGGATCCTTCAAGTGGTTTGTTACCGGAAATTTCTGATGAAATTATAGCTCCCAATGGATCTGGGGATTCCAAATTGCAGGCTTACAATTTCCGAATGTGTCTAAGCAGGCATCCTGATAACAGGTTGCCCTTTCCAAAACCAGATAATTATGACCCTTTCAGATATGAACTATTGGCCAGAGTTTATGCAGCAGGATGGGACGAGACTTTTGATAAATTTGATCCCATTCCCAATCTGAAAACAGACACCAACAATCACGGCCCATTCAGTACAGACTATATAGGGAAAAACTACGCCTATCCTGAGGCAAGTTATGAAGAAAGAAGGGAAATCATTAAGGAACATAAGGATTATCAAATGGGTCTGATGTATTTTCTGGCTAATGATCCTCAGGTCCCTGAAAAAGTGAGAAATAGAATCGCAGAATATGGTTTAGCTAAAGATGAGTTTACAGATAATGGACATTGGCCACATCAGATTTATGTAAGGGAGTCCCGCAGAATGATAGGTACTGATGTAATGACAGAACACGAAGTCCTTGGTGACAGAGAAGTTATCAGCCCAATTGGAATGGGTTCCTACCATTTGGATTCCCATAATGTGCAGCGCATTGTCGGTCCTAATGGGTATGTTCAAAATGAGGGGGATATTGGTGTCAAACCCAAAGAACCTTACAGCATTTCTTATGGAACGATTATACCTAAGGAAGAAGAATGCGAAAATTTATTGGTCCCTGTCTGTGTATCCAGTTCCCATACGGCCTTTGGTTCCATTAGAATGGAGCCGGTGTTTATGATTTTGGGACAATCAGCAGCTACTGCAGCAGCATTGGCCATAGAAGATAATATTGCTGTCCAGGATTTGCCTTATGAAAAAATTCAGCAAAGACTAAAAGCGGATGGACAGGTGATGGTGTTGAAGGAAAGGTTGTGAAATTTAAATAAATGGGTAATAACTGATTGATTCCCAGACTGGTTTTCGGTCTGGGTTTTTTCATGCTTTTTTTGTATTTACCTCTGTTTTAGATTCCGGTTTTTTTGAGAATTCTATAATGAATTTGTAAGCGAATTTGAAATTCCCATCTTTTACAATGAATCGAAGACAAATGTAAATGATCAGGAATATGTCAGATCTTTGAAAATGCCCCAATTGTTCTTTATATTGGTTCTAAGTCAGGAGAAGTCAAAATTTATTTTGAACCCGAAATATGCATTAGAACTTCTACGCCACGGCGCACAAGTTATTACGAGGTCATCCGCCGCGGCGGACATAATCAATCGTTTCACTGCATTTAGCTCGTTCACCAAAGAGATGACTATGCTTCATTCGCTAAATGCTTGATTCTTTTGTGTTTTAACCTCTTCCCGATATTCATCGGGACAGGCTACTACGAACCCTAATGCATAATTCGGGTTAAAAAAATAGCCCGTCATGCTTTGCTGGGATTGCTCCGTGATATTTCGTTCTGAATAACCCACAGCATTTAAATGAAAATCCCTTAAAGATGAAAAAAACCGGTTTGTTAAAATTGATCCTCAAGTACTCTGCTTTTCAACTTATTTTTTTATTCAATTCCATTTTTGTCAAAGGCCAGGAAAGCAAACCCCATATTATCCTTATCATGACAGACCAACAGCGGGGTGATGCAGTGGGGTATATTGGCAACAAATCCATCAAAACACCAAATATTGATCAACTGGCTTCAGAGGGTTTTGCATTTTCCAACGCCTATTCCTCTACCCCCAGCTGTACACCTGCAAGAGCTGCACTTTTAACAGGAATGGCACCTTGGAACCATGGACTTCTTGGATACGGAAAGGTAGCCAGAAAGTATAAAGTTGAAATGCCACAAATGCTAAGGGATTTGGGTTATTATACCTACGGCATCGGCAAAATGCACTGGTTTCCCCAAAAATCACTACATGGATTTCATGGCACTTTGGTAGACGAAAGTGGGAGAGTAGAAACAGAAGGGTTTATCAGTGATTACAGGGTATGGTTCAAGCACCAAGCACCTGGTCAGGATCCTGATGCTACCGGAATTCTATGGAATGAGCATAATGCGAGAACCTATCAATTGGAAGAATATTTGCACCCTGATCATTGGAAGGCCGAACAGGCAATGAGTTTTATTGATAATTATAATTTAGCAGCGCCCTTATTTCTCAAAATTTCTTTTGCCCGGCCCCATAGCCCTTATGACCCACCGCAAAGGTTCTTGGATCAATATGAAAATATGACAATTCCTCCGCCCGCTATTGGAGATTGGGCTGGACGTTTTGCTGATTATCCCAATACCAGAGAGGCAGCTTTTGGGGATTTTGGAGAAGAGCATGTTCTCAAAAGTAAAAAACATTATTATGCCCTGATTTCTTTTCTGGACGAACAGGTCGGCAAAATAATTCAGAAATTGAAAGATAAAGGGATGTATGACAACAGTCTCATCCTTTTTGTATCTGACCATGGAGATATGTTGGGAGATCACCATCATTGGAGAAAAACCTATGCCTATGAAGGGTCAGCAAAAGTACCTATGGTCATCAAACTTCCTGTTAATGAAGTTAGCATTACTGATGCAGGATCAATTTTAGATAATCCTGTAGAAATAAGAGATATTCTCCCCACTTTTTTGGACGCTGCCAAAGGTCAAATCCCTGAAATAATCGATGGAAAATCCATTTTGGGTTTGATTAATGGAACGGATAACAACTGGAGGGCATACATTGATCTCGAACATGCAGAAGCCTATCAGGATGATAACTATTGGTGTGCTTTGACAGATGGTAAAGAAAAATACATCTGGTTCTTTAATGGTAAAGAACAGTTATTTAACCTTGAGCATGATCCACAAGAGTTAAAAGATTTGTCCAACAGTATGAACCATAAAGGTAGCTTGGAAAAATGGAGAAATAGGATGATCAGGCATTTAGAAGTTAGAGGAGAAGGATTTGTTAAAAACAAGCAATTGGTGATCAGGGACAAAAGCTTATTGTATAGCCCCAACTACCCTAAAGATGATTTATCAGCTGAAGAGTCCTTGAAAATTTGGAGAAAATCGCTGAATGAAAGTTTTGTATATGAAGATATGTAAAGGATAGGTGATGGTGTTGAATGAAAGGTTATGATTGTGTTTTGATCCAAATTTTTGCATATTTCATCTCAGCACGCATCATATCCACATGAAAAACATTCAATCATTCCTGGTAATACCCTTCTCTTTATTTTTCTTTTTTTCGGTTCAAGCTCAGACAGATCATCCTAATATACTATGGATATCAGTAGAAGATATTAGTACCACCTTAGCAGTTTATGGTGATTCGAGTATTCATACTCCCAATATAGATCGTTTGGCAAAGGAAGGAATTACGTATTATAACGCCTTTGCCACGGTTGGAGTTTGCGCACCAAGCAGAAGCAGCATCATCACAGGGATGTATCCCGTGAGCATTGGGACCCATAATATGCGGACGGGGCCGCATTATGCCTTTAGGGAGCCTGAAAAAGAAACCTATCAGGATTATTATGGACTTATAGACATCAAAGGTAGAAATGTACCCGAATATGCGGCGGTACCCCCGCCTTACGTGAAAGTTTTTACAGAGTACCTGCGTGCTGCTGGGTATTACACCTCCAATAATGCCAAGACGGATTACCAATTCAACTCTCCTATCACGGCTTGGGATGAAATCGGGCGGGATGCCACTTACAAAAATAGAAACCCTGGCCAACCTTTCTTCGCGGTTTTCAACCATGAGGTCACCCATGAATCCAGGGTTTTTATGAAGAAAGAAGATCCCATGTTGGCGGATAAGGGTAGGGTAGCCTTACCTGATTATTTTCCGGACATTCCAGTAGTCAGGCAGGATGTAGGGAGGGTATATTCCAATATCCTAGAACTTGACCAACAAGTGGGTGAAATGCTAAGTACTTTGGAAAAGGAGGGCTTGTTGGACAATACCATCATTTTCTTTTGGTCAGACCATGGAGGTCCTTTGCTGAGGCAAAAAAGAGCTGTCGGGAATTCGGGTTTAAGGGTACCGCTTTTGGTGAGGTTTCCCAATGGTTATGGAGCTGGAACCGTGGTGGAAGATATTGTTTCCTTGATGGACCTTGGTCCTACAGTTATGTCTTTGGCAGGGCTGGAGCCTCCAAGCTACATGCATGGAAAAGCCTTCTTGGGAGAATTTAAAGTAGAGAAACCTCATCAATATGCCTTTGGTTCGGCTGACAGATTTGACGAAGCGGTAGATATGAGCAGGTCGGTGATAGATGGAAGATATGTGTATATCCGCAACTTTAGGCCGGAATTGCCTCTGATATACCGGAATGCCTATAGGGAACAGATTGACATGACCAAAACACTGATTGAGATGGATCTTAGGGGTGAGTTGGAAGGTGGTGCTGCTTACATTTTTATGAAGACCAAACCTTTGGAGGAGTTGTATGATTTGCAAAAAGACCCCGATGAGATTAATAATCTGGCCCATTTGCCTGAGTTTGAAGGGAGGTTAAAAGAGATGCGTGCAGCGCTTTCAACATGGCAATTGGAAGTGAAGGATCTGGGATTTGTACCTGAGTATGACCTGGTGAATATGATGTGGCCAGGTATGGTACAACCAGAAACTGAGGTGGTTCAATTTGTGCAGAAAGATGGCTTTTGGCATTTGTCATCTTCAACTGAGGGAGCTAGCATCGCATATCAAGTTGGGGACAAGATTGGTGGAAAACATTGGTCGTTTTATCATCAGCCCATACCTGTTGGAGGAAAAATTGTAGCCAGGGCAGTGAGGATAGGGTATAAGACTTCTGAAATAACTGAAGCAAAGTAATTTCAATCTATATAGCGCCTTCCTCCCCAATATCTTCATTCCATTCATTGGGATTTTTTTGAATGAATGCATGCATCAATTCCATACATTCCTGATTATTGAGGACAATGACTTCCACGCCATGCTGCTTTAGGAGTGCCTCTGCACCTAGAAAAGTTTTATTTTCTCCAATGACCACTTTGGGGATGCCTAGTGAATGTATCGAAAAATGGGAAGGAATCCAACAATTGTCCTTTCAGTTTGAATTTCCATCCATTCTTTTGTAGTTTTCTAAAAGTCCAATCCCATAAGTTATGAAGAACCTAATTTTATCTTTTTTCCTGCTCTATTGCCTTCAAGCTCACTCCCAACAGACGGCTAATTATGATGAAAACCTGGTTCCAAAATTGGTGCTTCCAGATCTGTTTGTGACTTATGAGGGAAATCGGATTCAAAATACAGAGGATTGGGAATCCATCCGAAGACCTGAGCTGGTTCAAGCTTTTGCGGATGAGATGTATGGGCAATTGCCGAATGACTTTGATGAAATTGCTTTTCAGGAAGAAGTGATTACTACACATCCTTATGCTGACTTCTCCATTTATAAGCTAGTCCAAATCGGTGTTTCCCGAAATGGCAATAAGCAGACCATTCCAGTACACCTGTTTTCTCCAAAAGTTGGACATGGTCCATTTCCAGTAGTATTATTGATCAGTCATAGGAAAGTGGAAGACCTGATCAACAATAAAGAGGATCAGTTTTTTGATATTCAGCAAATTACACAGAGCGGATATGTGGCGGCAATTTTTGATGTGGCGTATGTTTCTCCGGATGATAAAGATAGGTTTGCAGAAGGCATTCTAACTACACTGTATCCTGAACAGATGCAACTACCCAATGGCATGCGTGGCCTTGGTGCTTGGGCATGGGGGGCAATGCGTGCCATGGATTATTTTGAGCAGGATCCATTGATTGACCATTCTAAGTCTGCTGTAGTGGGACATTCCCGAGGAGGTAAGGCTGCTTTATGGTGTGGGGCCAATGATACCCGATGGTCCCTTACTTATTCCAATGAATCCGGATGTGGAGGGGCTGCTCTTTCCAGACGAAAGTTTGGAGAGACGGTGGAAAGGATCAATACTGTTTTTCCGTACTGGTTCACTGATAATTTTGATGCCTACAATGGCAAAGAAGAAAAATTACCCTTTGACCAACATCAATTGATTGCTTCTATCGCTCCAAGAGGAGTATATATTGCCAGTGCCATGGAGGACCTTTGGGCTGATCCCAGAGGGGAATACCTTTCCCTGAAACTGGCTTCCCAAGTTTACCAACAACTTTACGATGAAAAGATCGATTTGCCCGAAGATTATGTTTTTGCCCCTCATTTTCACCATTCAGGATCCTTGGGTTATCACCTCAGAGCAGGTCAGCATAATCTTATTTCTGAGGATTGGAAAAGATTTCTGGATTTTGCCGACCTTCAATTTGGAAAACCAATAAGACATGACAGCAAATAATTACCTTTTTTGCGGGTTGAAAAAGTCAATTCACATATTGATGTGAGAGAGTAGCTGTCCCAACTTCCTAAATTCGCGGGTATGGAAAGTGAAAAACTCAGTGTCTTACCGCCTTTGTGGCAATAAAAAATTAAAATGTCAAACATCTTGAAAAACCAAAAACACCTTTTCCAACTTCCAGAAGATATTCATTACCTTAACGGGGCATATATGTCTCCTTTGCTTCGCTCCGTGGAAGAAATCGGTATTCAGGCCCTTATACAGAAGAGAAACCCAACTTCTATTCAACCCAAGGACTTTTTTGAGACTGGGGAAAAAGTAAAAGCCAATTTTGGGAAATTGGTCAATTGTCCAGCCCAACAGGTGGCCATCATCCCTGCAGCTTCCTATGGTTTGAGCACCGCCATCAATAATTTGCCTTTGGATAATGGGAATACTGCGCTAGTTGTATCTGATGAATTTCCGAGTGGTTATTATGCCATAGAAAAGTGGTGCAGGGATCATAATAAGCGGTTAAAAACCATTCCCGCACCGGAATTCAATCAAGGAAGAGGAGAGGTCTGGAACCAAAGGATATTGGATGCCATCAATGAGGATACGGCGGTTGTGGTCATGTCCACCATTCATTGGGCAGATGGTACCCAATTTGACCTGAAGGCTATCGGTCAAAAATGTAAAGAGAATAAAGCTTTCTTCATTTTGGATGGCACCCAATCAGTAGGAGCGCTACCTATAGATGTGCAGGAATGCCAAGTGGATGCCTTGGTCTGTGCAGGTTACAAGTGGCTGATGGGGCCTTATGCCATCGGGGCTGCTTATTATTCAGAATACTTCAATCATGGAGTGCCATTGGAAGAGACTTGGGTCAACCGAAGCAATGCCCAGCAATTTTCCAATCTCACTGAATATGTGGAAGACTATACCCCTGGTGCAGGAAGGTACAATGTCGGCGAATATGGCAATTTCATCCTACTGCCTATGTTCAATGCTGCTTTGGAGCAATTACTGGCGTGGGGAGTACCAAATATTCAAAGCTATTGTGAAACCTTGTCTAAGCCAATGGTTCAATTTTTCAGGGAAAATGGGTTTTGGTTGGAGGAGGATGACTTCCGGGCCAAACACTTGATTGGGGTGGGTTTACCGGAAGGAATGGAAAGCGGGGAGGTCATTCAGCGCTTAAAGGAAAATAAGATTTTTGTATCCATCAGGGGTAAAGCCATCCGCTTGTCTTTGCATTTGTACAATACGGAGGAGGATATAAAGGCTTTAATTCAGGTCCTTGATAAAATTTTGGCTGAAAAAGCCTAAATTATTCCCATTATGGGGAACAAAAGAAGAGATTTCATCAAGCAATCCACCTTGGCAGGAATGGGTATGTTTACTGCTGATTGGACAGATGGTCTATTTGCTCCATCACCAAGAAAAACACTTCCTTTTATGAAAAATGATTTTGAGAAAAACCAGCTCGGCAAATACGGTCCATGGGCTAAAAGTCTATTTTTAGATGGAATACCGGATTCATCTTTTAGGAAGAATGAGTTTAATGACATCGAGTCCTGGAGGATTATGGCTTCTGGCAAAGTCAAAGAAAGGATGGGTTATTTGGGCCTGGAAGAAAAGCCTAAGGTAAAAGTTCATCAAGTGCATCATTTTGATGGCTTGGTCTGTGAGGAAATCAGCTACCAGTTGCCCTATGGAAATCCTACTAAGGCAGTAGTGCTTAAGCCTGAAAATTCGAGTGGAAAATTACCCGCGGTCTTAGGCTTACACTGTCATGGTGGCAATAAATTTTTGGGTTTGGAAAAAATCTGTAAAGTTAGCCATCGGCTACCGGATTATGTGGAGGAACACCATCAGCAATACTATGAAGGAAAGGCCTGGGCCAATGAATTGGCCAAGAGGGGCTATGTGGTGATGGTTCATGATGCTTTTGCTTTTGGAAGTAGGAGGGTGATGTTGGAGGATGTTACTGAAGATAGGAGGAGGGGGATCATAGATTTTGATATGGGCAAGCGGGAAAATATCAATGCTTACAATTCCTGGGCATCTGATCACGAGCATATTATGGCCAAATCCCTTTTCAGTGCAGGCATTTCTTGGCCTGCTGTGTATTTAGCAGAAGATCAGGTTGCATTGGATATTTTGGCTGCAAGGGCTGATGTAGACCCTGAGCGATTAGGTTGTGCCGGGCTGTCAGGTGGAGGATTGAGGACTGTTATGTTGGGGGGCTTGGATGATAGGATAGCCTGTGCCATCAGTGTGGGTTTTATGACCACTTGGGCAGACTTTTTACTGCACAAGTCCCATACGCACACTTGGATGACCTATATTCCCATGCTGCCCAGAGAGTTGGATTTCCCTGAGATTTTTGCGCTTAGGGCACCTAAGCCGACCATGGTGCTCAATGATATTGAAGACAATTTATTCACGCTGGAAGAGATGAAAAGGGCAGATGAAATCATAAGCAGTATTTTTAAAAAGTCAAGAGCCTCAGATAAGTACCGTTGTACCTTTCACCCTGGTCCTCATAAATTTGACCTCGCAATGCAGCAGGAGGCATTTGAATGGTTTGATAATTGGTTGAAATGAGAAAAATTCATCACCTAAGTTGTAAGTAAAAATTGTCTCTAATAGAATTTATTTTTGGTTTTTTCTGAAATGACAGGCAATACTCGTTGCTATTCACCATCCAAATAATTTTTTGATTTTCATAAGACAGTTTTTTTGTAGCTTGAACCTTCAATCAAGCTACACCATCATGAATAAAATTTTATCCTTCATTTGGATTTTCTTAGTGATCTCCATTGCTGATCTTAAAGCCCAGCAAATCGATCAGGACTATGTACAAAAAATCAAGGAATTTACTACGGATGATAAGTTTCTTCCAGCTTCCTTGTTGGACATAGTAGACCATCCAACGGTTCCTTCTCCTTTGAAGCATTTTGGACATATTATCGGCACAGAAGGCATCGTCCATAGGACTTCTGAAATTTATGGGTATTACCAAAAACTTGCCGAGACGTCTCCATTGGTGCATATGCAAGAAATGGGTTTGACCGAGGAAGGGAGAAAATTTTATCTGATTGTCATAGGCAACCAAGAATCTATGGACCGTTTGGAACATTATAAAGGACAATTGGCAAAATTAGCAGATGCAAGGAAAACGAGCCCTGAGCAGGCCGAGGCCATTATTTTGGACAGCAAACCCGTCTATTATGTAAGTGCAGGGATGCACGCGACCGAAATGGGCGCTCCGGAAATGTTAATGGAACTGGCCTACAGATTGGCCACTTCTGAAGCAGGAGATATCAAAGCCATCAGGGAAAATGTAATTACTGTGATCAACCCGGTATCTGAACCTGATGGTTGGGACAAACAGGTGGATTGGTATTTCCGACATACCAAAGGAAGAGAGAAGTTTGATGATGGATTTCCACGCTCTGCACCTTATTGGGGTAAGTACGTATTTCATGACAATAACAGGGATGGTTTACAAGTATCCCAAGAGATTACCAAATCTATTTTCAAGGGATTCTTTGAATTCCATCCAACCGTCATGTTAGACCTTCATGAATCAGTGCCTTTGTTGTACATCTCAACGGGTACAGGTCCATACAATGATTTTGTGGATCCTATAACCCAGAGTGAGTGGCAGGTCATGGCCAATCATGATGTGGCTGAAGTTTCAGCTCAGGGCATGCCTGGTGCTTTTACCTGGGCGTTTTATGATGGATGGTGGCCTGGTTATGGCATTTGGGTGGCCAATAACCACAATTCCAATGGCAGGTTTTATGAGACCTATGGGAATGCCGGGGCTGATACCTATTTGAGAGATTATTCTACGTCAAGATTTGCAGGTGACCTGGCCTCTTCCAAAGAATGGTACAGGCCTTATCCAGCTTCACCATTGGTATATTGGTCATTTAGAAATAACATCAACTACACTCAAGTAGGGGTGATTGCTTCTTTGTATTATGCTGCCACGAATTCCCAATTGCTTTTGAGGAACTTTTATAAGAAAGGATTCAATAGCTTGGAAAAAGGTAAAAATGAAGGTCCTAAAGCATTCATTATAGCCAAGGAACAAAGAGACCCAGCAATGGTGGCCTACCTGGCTAATCAATTGAGGGTCCAGGGAATTGAAGTGCATGAAAATGAAGAAGCTTTTGTAATACTTTCCGAGCAACCTTATAGGAACTTAGCGGTTTCTTTATTGACCCCACAGGCTTATCCAAAAGAGGCTAAATATCCTCCTTATGATGCCATTGCCTGGACCTTGCCCTATTTATACGGCGTCGAAGTGGAGGCTAAGGAAGATATAGATTTTGATGTAAGTGCTTTGCGTTTGATGGTTAGTGATGCAGTATATAAAGGTAAATTAGCTGGAGAAGGAAATACTTATGTATTGCCGTACCATGCGCAGAATACGGTGCTTCCTGCCTTGTATTGGATCAAAGGGCAAAACCGAAATGCTGAAATCTCAGTGCTTACCGGATCTACTGTTGTTTCTGGAGATACATTACCCGCAGGAAGTATCGTTTTCCGTAGGATCAATGCCAATCAGGCCAGTCAAATGGCTCAGGACTTCGGTTTGGATTTTAGGGCCATCAGTACCAGCATTCCTGCTGATCAACAAAAAGCTGTCAATTTGCCAAGGGTAGCCATCTACCACACTTGGTACAATACCCAAGATGAAGGTTGGTCGCGTTACACCTTTGATCAAAGGGGAATTCCCTACACATCCATAGACAAAGATTTCCTTAAAGCAGGAGCATTGAAATCGAAATTTGATGTGATTATTTTGCCTAGGGTTAGGGGCAATGCCAAGAATTTTGTCAATGGAGTAGACAAAAAGTTTGGCCCCATGCCTTATACCAAGACTGCTGAGTTTCCTTCTCACGGTTTCCCTGCATCTACTTCAGATATGACAGGAGGTCCTGGTTTTGGCGGCATTGAGAACTTGAGAAAATTTGTAGAAGAAGGAGGCTTGCTGATCAGCTTTGACAATACCTCTGCAATTTTGGCGGAATTGGGAATAGCCTCTGAATTGAGTCCTGTCAATACCTCAGGCTTGTTTCATCCTGGATCTATTGTGAGGGCTAAAGTGAGAAAAACAGATCACCCAGTGCTTTATGGCTATCCAGAAACATTTCCGATTTTCAGAGGAAATGGACCTTTACTGCAAACAGATAAGTACAATAGGGACTTGATGCTCGTGCAGTATGGCCATCAACCTCTAAAAGATGAAGTGCCTTTTGAGGGCCAGATCCTGGGTTTGCCTGAAGACATGAAAACCGAAAAAGCGGAAAAGTCTGAGGAGAAGACGCCTCCTTATGTGGTAGCTGGAATGGTAAGGAACGAGCAGGAAATCGTTGGGCATGGCTCTGTTTTCAATCTTCCTGTAGGTAGAGGAAGTGTATTGGCCTTTACTTTTGATCCTTTACACCGCTATTTGAATCACCATGATGCGCCCATGGTATGGAATGCCCTGATCAATTGGGATAGGTTGAAGTAATCATCTCCTGTGAAATGCTTTACTTATTTGATAGATATACACTAATATCTATAAATTAGTAGATAAATCAAAATATCTATAAATTAGTAGATAAATCAAAATATCTATAAATTAGTGAAAGTTTATCAAAAGGTTTAAATCTAAGTATGAGTAAAGATTTTACAGCTGTAATCACAGGAGATATCATAGGATCTCGAAAGCTTCTTAATCAAGAAGATTGGCAAAGGCCATTGAGGCAATTATTGGATTCTTGGGGAAAAGAAGGAGAATCATGGGAGATATTCCGAGGGGATAGTTTTCAAATAGAGTCTAGTCCGGAAGAGGCACTTCTAAAAGCGATCAGGATAAAATCCAAAATAAAAGCAATCAAGAGTGGAAAGTTTAATCAAAGGAAATCTCCCATTGATGTCCGGTTATCTATTGGGATTGGAGAGAAGGGGGAAAATTCAAAAAAAATAGGAGAAAGAACAGGAAAGGCTTATTTTTATTCAGGTGAAGCATTTGAAATGTTGAAAAAAAGTCCTCAGAATATCTTGATAAAGAGCTTTTTGGAAAATTTTGATAGGGAACTGAACTTACCAATTAGACTGGGACTATTGTTTATGGATGAATGGAGTTTGAGTTCTGCGGAGATAATTGAATTAGTCCTAGAAAAGCCTGGAGTAAACCAGCAAGAATTGGGAGAAATACTGGGGATTGCCCAGAACTCCGTAAGCGTTAGATTAAAAAGGGCGAATTCAGAGGAGTTAAAGGCTATATTGGAATATTACAAATGGAAACTGAATAGCCTATGTTGATCATGATCAAACTTTTTCTGGCTCACTTGATAGGAGACTTTGTATTACAGCCCTCTTCATGGGTGGAGGAAAAAAAGGCTAAGAAAATTAAATCAGGTAAACTATACCTCCATATATTGATTCATGGGGTATTGGTTTTAGTTTTATTCTGGAATTTGGGAGCCATTGGCTTAGCACTAGCTGTTTTAATACTTCATTATCTCATAGATCTTTTGAAAATATATAGAGGAGTAAATCACCCAATCAGGTGGTTTATAATTGACCAGGGATTACATCTGTTTTCTTTAGGGTTTTTGGCAGCATTGTGGGTTTACCCGGACACTTCTTGGGTAGGCTTATTTCAAGGTTCTAATTTTTGGATTGTCACTACTGGTATAGTTTTTTTGAGTTTTGGTGTAAGCATCATCATGGCACAATTGATGCATCCATGGTCAAAAAGTCTGGAAAAAGGAGATGATCATTCCCTAACAAATGCTGGCAGATATATTGGGATTTTAGAAAGGTTACTCGTTTTGATTTTTATTTTAGTGGGGCAGTGGGAAGGGGTAGGTTTTCTGATTGCTACCAAATCGGTATTTAGATTTGGGGATCTTAAAGAATCACAAGACAGGAAACTTACTGAGTATATTTTGATTGGTACATTTCTCAGTTTTGGATTTGCCATTGTAACAGGAATAATCTGCGATTTTCTTATTCAAATAAAATAAATGATGAAAAGACGGCCATTTCTAAAAAAAATATCATTGCTTACTTCAATGACCAGCCTTATGCCTTTTTTGAATTATGGGAAAATGGACTTTCCCGAAAAGACCAAACTGAAGTTTATCATTGCCTCTGATGGGCATTATGGACAGCCTAACACACCCTTTGAGGCCATTCACCAAACCTTGATTAAAGCCATCCAAGAAGAAGAGGGAGTAGATTTTGTGGTGTTCAATGGAGATTTGATCCATGATGAGCCTAAATGGATGCCTGAGGTGAAGAAAGTATATGATACCATCGGATTACCCTATTATCCTGTAAAGGGGAATCATGACCGGATTTCAGAAACATCCTGGGAGGAAATCTGGGGAGTTCCTGCGGACCATAGTTTTATAGTAAAAGAGCAATATGGAATGATCATAGCGAATAGCTCCAATGAAGCAGGAGATTATTTGTGTGTTAATGTGGACTTTTTAAGGTCAAGTTTGGAGTCTTTTAAGGAGTTACCTTTTGTATTTGTTTTTATCCACATTTCTCAAAATGATTGGACCTTACATGGAATTTCATGTCATGAGGTCTTAGAGACTTTAGCGGCATACCCCAATGTAAGGGCCATCTTCCATGGCCACGACCACGATGTCAATGGTATTATGAGAAACAGGAAAAAACTTTATTTATGGACAGGACACTTCGGTGGAAATTGGGGATCTCCTTTGCCGGGCTATAGGGTATGTGAAGTTGGAGAGGATGGCAAAGTTATAACGTATTTGAAAGACATGAAGGAGGGGTTGATTTTAAGTGGTCATACGCTGTAAATTTGTATTTGAAGATTTCCTGTTACAAAAACCCAATATCACCTTTGAAAGAAAACCTATGAAAAATTCATTGGCTTTAGTACTTATAGCGATTTCTCTATTTATTAACTTTTCCTGTTCACCGGAAGCTGAGGTAGGGGAAATAGCGTTGCCCAAGTTTTTTGCAGACAAAATGGTGTTTCAACGCCATCAACCTATCCGGATTTGGGGCAAAGGAGCCTCAGGCCAAAAAGTGGTGGTGACATTCAATGGAGAAGAAAAGTCGGTTAAAGTAGCAAAAGATGGAACTTGGCAAATTGAATTTAACCCTTTGCCTGCCTCTGGTCCCTATGAGTTGGAAGTGAATGGAAATAAGTATTATGACATTCAAGTTGGGGATGTGTGGGTAGCAGGAGGGCAGTCCAATATGGAATGGGTGATGAGTGCACAGGTTCAGGGATTGCAGAAGGAATTAGCGGATTCAGATTATCCATTGATCCGCTTCTTTAAAATTCCACATGATTATGATGCTCAAGAAAAGTTTGATGTCAGGGGAGGAGAATGGAGAAAAGCCGATCCAGATCATATTTTGAATTTTTCTGCCGTTGGTTGGTTTTTTGCCAAGCAGCTACATCTGGAAGAAGGAGTGCCTGTTGGAATTATAGAGAGTAATTGGGGAGGAACTCCAGCTGAAGGCTGGGCCGAAGCTGAGGCCTTATTAAAGCTGGATTTCTATAAGGACAAGGCAAATGATGTACTCCAAAGACAAGATTTCTGGCTCCAGGAAGTAATAGATAATAAAATCAGGGAGTTACAAAGAAATGACCTGGTGGCAGCCCCTCAAAATGGGGAGATCCAGGGTGTAGCTAATCCTAATTTTGATGACAGTGATTGGGAAGTTGTCCAATTACCTGAGGCTAATCCTTTTAGTGATATTGCCTGGTTTAGAAAAACTTTCACGGTTACAGACAAACAAAATATCCGGCTCAATCTTGGGGATATTCAACAGATGGCTTATGTCTATGTAAATGGGGGAAGGTTATTTTTTAAAGATTTCGGTGATGCAGTTAGGCAAATACCTATCCCATCCAGTATGTTGAATGTGGGGGAGAATACTTTGGCAATAAGGGTCGTGAATACTTGGGATAATCAAGTGCGATTAGGCAAAATAGACGAGATGTTCCTCCTTAGCGGAAATAAAAAGATTTCATTGGAAGGAGAATGGAAATACAATAATAAAGTAGAAGAAGCACTTCCTGTGGTGGAAAGACACCACAATCTGCCGGGAATGATGTTCAATGCCATGATTGCCCCGATACTTAACTTTCCGATAAAAGGTGTGATTTGGTATCAAGGGGAAAGCAATACAGATGCGCATGAACACTACAGGGATTTGTTTTCAGCGATGATCACTAACTGGAGATCGCGTTGGAATTTGGGTGATTTTCCTTTTCTTTTTGTACAATTGGCCAATTTTATGGAAAGGAAGGAAGTTCAGCCTGAATCCAATTGGGCTTATTTGAGAGAGGCGCAATTCCAGGCTTTGTCCTTACCAAATACAGGCATGGCTGTCACTATAGATATTGGAGATGCCAATGACATTCACCCCCGCAACAAAAGGGACGTAGGCTTGAGGCTTTGGAGGATAGCTAAAAAAGTAGCTTATGACTGGGATGTGTTGTATGCAGGTCCCACCTTCCACAGTTTTGAAGAAAGTGAAGAAGGGGTTAAACTAAGGTTTACACACGTTGGAGAGGGCTTGACCTTATCTTCAGGTGATGAAGTAAAAGGTTTTGTTATTCAGGACGATAATGGCAATTACCACTCAGCAAAAGCCCACATAATTGATAAAGATGTTTTGATAGTCAGTCATCCCCAAGTGAATACGATCAAAGAAATCCGATATGCTTGGGCGGATAATCCAGAGGTCAATTTGTATAATTCAGAAAAGCTGCCTGCAGTGCCGTTTAGGGTTGATATAGATTGATGTTTTCAGACCATTTCTCATAAAATTGCATCACCTTCAAAAGGCATTCATTGCTAAAAATATCCAACTCGGATAAGTTAGCCCCCGCAGACATTAGGGATGCCTCCTGCTTTAAAAATGATTGCTGCAAGGTCAGTAGGTCGTTTTGGATATCCCTTTTTCTGACTTGATAATCTTCACATATCCAACGGTGGAGGAGTTCTGCTTGCCACCACAGAGAGGAATCTGGCGATGCTCCTGGTTGTGTAAATTCGGTTAAGGTTTTAGTCCCCATAAAGAAAGGTATAAATACGGAAATACAAGGCATGGAAGTGCCGGTCAGCCAAACTGTAGAAGGCTTATTTTTTCTAACTTCTGCTACCATACTTCCTGTTGTAGTACTTGGGTTGGTCAATCCAGTCGCATGCATACACAAAGATGCCGTGCTGGCTTTGTTGGGATTGAAATCAGGATCAGGGGCTTCATGTGTTTTCAAAATTGCCATTGCCTTTTCCACGGTAAGTCCACCTTTGTCTTTTTGCAATAGCCCATAGCTACAGCTTTGTCGTTTTTTAGCATTACCCACTTTGGTGTATAGAAAGTCTGAAAAATGTTCCCTGAAAGAAAAGGGCTGGGGTTTGGGGAATAAATTGAAGGGGAAATCCAACTTTTCTTCTGCGAGATGGATTTCATCGTAATCTGATCCAATTTGAAGCCCATTGGAAATAGAACCTGCTGCTTTGATTTTTTTAAGTGCCCAGGATTTTCCGGCAGTTTCCAAAATGTAAGCTTGGTCAGTATCCGAAATGATAAAGCTGTTATGGTAAAAAAAGGCTTTGTTTTCATAGCCCCCAGAGGCATTTTGTCCAAATTTTTCTAAGAGTGCAGTGATTTGGGAAATTGCTTCTCTGGCAGTTTTTGAGCGTTCCAGCGCAAGCCTTAGTAAATCCATTCCCGTTAATCCCGAATTATTTTTTTTGATTTTGGCCCGGGTAAATACCGCCTCATTGCCGATGACCACACCATATTCATTGATCCCCATTTCGGCTCCCCACATCTGAAATGGTTTGGAAAGTATTACCTCATAGCTTTCCTGAACTTGTGGGACTTCAATATAAGTGCATTGCAGTGTGGAAGCCGTATGCTGCTTTCTGGGGATATGAACTAATGCTTGGGCCTCATTGGGTTCACGGTCTGAATTTTTGGCAAATATCAGATTGTTTTGTGCTGTAAAAGAAGGTAAAGCTATTAAGGTGTCACACATGGTCTTTTGGGATTGTAAGTATTAAAATAGCTGAAAAAATCCCAAATGTCATAAATGTATGTTAACCAATATGCTACTATTCTTAACCATTCAATTTCATTGATATTTTTTTCCCCCTCGATTAATATTCTAATTTTGCAGGGTTAATCCTATTAAACTTTATCAGATGAAAAATATAAATCCTACCTGTACCCAAGCATGGCAGAAATTATCTGCTTTAAATGAACAGTACAAAGGGCTTCATATAAAAGATTTATTTCAAGATAACGCCAGGTTTGAGAAATATTCCCTTCAATTAGAAGAGTTATTGGTTGATTTTTCAAAAAACAGAATCAATCAGGAGATTTTTGAAGCGCTTATTGCCTTAGCGGAAGAAGGAGAACTCCAATCAGCCATTGATTCCATGTTTTCCGGGGAAAAAATCAATGGAACAGAGGGCAGGGCGGTTTTGCATACGGCATTAAGAAACCGGTCCAATTCACCGATTCAGGTGGATGGAAAAGATGTAATGCCCGATGTGAATGCTGTTTTAGCTCAAATGAAGGCATTTGCTGACAAGATTAGCAAAGGGACTTGGTTGGGATATACGGGAAAGCCCATTCAATATTTGGTCAATATTGGTATTGGCGGCTCAGACCTTGGTCCAGTAATGGTGACAGAAGCGCTCAAGCCTTATCAAAATCCTGATTTGGAGGTATTTTTTGTCTCCAATGTCGATGGGACGCATATGGCGGAAACTTTGAAAAAGGTAAATCCAGAGACTACGCTTTTCTTTATTGCTTCTAAGACTTTTACCACACAGGAAACCATGACCAATGCACATACTGCCAGAAAGTGGTTTTTGGATCATGCAAAAGAGGAGGGGGCAGTAGCTAAGCATTTTGTTGCTTTGTCAACCAATGGAAAGGCAGTAGCTGAGTTTGGCATTGATACCCAAAACATGTTTGAATTTTGGGACTGGGTTGGGGGTAGGTACTCCCTTTGGTCCGCCATAGGCCTTCCTATTGCCTGCGCTATCGGGTTTGAAAATTTTGAAAAGTTGTTGTCTGGGGCGCATGCTATGGATCAGCATTTCAAACAAGCAACGTTTAGTGAAAATATTCCGGTGATTTTGGCCCTGATTGGTATTTGGAATACCAATTTCCTGGGAGCAAGTTCTGAAGCCATTTTACCCTATGACCAGTATTTACACCGTTTTGCTGCGTATTTCCAACAGGGAAATATGGAGTCCAGTGGGAAATATATTTCCAGAGAGGGAGAAAAAGTTAGTTATAATACAGGCCCTATCATCTGGGGAGAGCCGGGTACCAATGGACAACATGCCTTTTACCAGTTGATACATCAGGGAACCCATTTGATTCCATGCGATTTTATTGCATCGGCCATTTCACATAATCCTATTGGCGATCATCATGTCAAATTGCTTTCCAATTTCTTTGCCCAGACAGAAGCCCTGATGAACGGTAAGTCTTTGGTGGAAGTAATGGCAGAAATGGGCAAGGCAGGAAAATCAGCTGATGAGATTGAAAAAATTGCTCCGCATAGGGTTTTTGAAGGCAACCGACCTACCAACTCCATTTTAGTCAAGCAGCTTACACCTTATACCCTGGGGCAGTTAATTGCCATGTATGAGCATAAAATCTTCGTCCAAGGTGTGATTTGGAATATCTTTAGTTTTGATCAGTGGGGGGTGGAACTGGGTAAAGTTTTGGCCAATGCCATTTTGCCGGAATTACAGAATGAGCAACCTGTGAACAGCCATGATGCTTCTACCAATGGTTTGATCAATGCTTATAAGGAGTTTAGAAAACTTAGAGATTAGATATAAGAAACAAGAAACAAGAAACAAGAAACAAGACATAAGACTCAAGATATTTCGGAGGTCGGAAGTCGGGTGTTGGAGACTTTGAACCATTTAGAGTTTAGGGATTTAAGGGGTTCATTAAGCGGTAAAACTTTTAAAAGTTCAGATGGTCAAATATTGTCAAAGGCTTCACCTTGTCATTTCGACGACGAAGGAGGAGAAATCTAGAAAACGAGGTGATTGACCTTATGGGGCAACTTATCCCCTAAAAAATAGGAGAGTTTTAGAAATAAGAAGTAATAATGTCAAGTAAGTCTATGGCAATATAATTTTAGTTGTCTTGAAAATTATTTTCAAAAATTCTCGCCACTCTCGGAGGATCACTCATGAGGATGTCCAAGACTTTATGGGCTGATTGTCCATTATTGGAGAATGTAACAAAAACCCTGCTCTGAGGGGGTAAAGAGAACATGCAGGAAACACAAAAGACCTCAGTATGCGTTATACAGGTCTTTTGTGATAGCCAGTCATTTAACTTTTCTATTTTTTCTAAATCAGATAAATTTCCCGATAGTTGTGCTAGAAACCTATCAGTGAGGGGCAGTAAGCTTTGGTACTCTTCTTTTTGGACAGCCGAGCAAAATTCCTGCTCAGCGTCAAAAGGGGAATCATTTATGCATTGTCCAAAAAACAATGGTAATAAACAAACAAGGATAATTTTTGACCTATGTCTTTTTGAACCCATTTTTATTTCGAGAAGTGAATTTGTTTTTCAGTATGCCCTAAAGTAGGGAAGGATTTCCTAGTTTCCCCATAAATAGAATTGCTCCTGAACTTTTTTCTTTGATTAGGAAATAAAAAGGCTTATCTAAAGTGATCACCATTGGGCCCGGGGATACAGAAGTAAGGCCTATTTCCACCACAGTGGCTGCTGCGGCTTCTGTTCCTTTTTCATCTACTTCAATGACTGCTTCATGGATGACTCTTGAAATCAGCATGGGAGGTAAGTTGCCTTCAAACATATTAGAAAAGTTCTCTGGATGCGGACTAAAAGGAGTAACTAAGCCTAATTTCTTTAATTTTGACTTTAAATCATCCTCTTTATACCTCATTTTAAATTTGGGCATTTTGAGAATGGCGGTAGTTTCCCTTGCATTCTCAGACCAAAATGTCAGGTTTTCAGTCGTAATTTCCGGTAAGACACTGCTTAATTCACCAGAATTTGCTTGAATAATGGCCATTTGGTATTGGCCAGTGCTGTAGGGAATTTCCAAGTAATTCACTTTGTTGTTACCTCCTGCTCTTAATGCCACTTTTTCTTTGGATTCCATCATATCCACTTGAACGCTCCCCCCTTTTTTAGGAAAGAACGGTTCTTTTTTTGTCTTTTGTGGATCAAATTGGTATTTCCAATCCCCTTTGAAGTAGATGGCATTCACCAAGTACATGACCGCATCAGAAGGAATTGCATCAAGGATATCTTTGATAAGGTCATTGGTTTGTGAAGCAATCCAATTATTGATCAGCTGATGGGCATTCGGTTCATCAAAGTTAAGTGCACTCACATTGGCATTATAATAGGTGTTCATTGCCGATTTGAAAGGGGGCCTTACTGTAAATCCTTCCCGGTACCAAATACCATTGGCGATATTGACTTTTACTTTTGGGTCAACACTTTGTAAATAGTTTGTCAAACTTTTTACTGCTGCATTGGCTTCATCTTTGGACAATCCATGGAAGGCGAGTACATCTAAAAATTCTTTTAGAATATCTCCTTCATTCCCATTCATGGCCATGGACAGGGCCTGATGGATACTGAATGGTCCGGTAAAATGATTCTCAGGACCTTCTTTTTCTATCTCCTGAAATAAGCGGACAGCAAATTCCACATTGCTTTGCACCAGCTCGGTCTCAGTAGCTGTCATTTGTCTTACATTGGCTTCCACAGGTCCAATATCGTTATTTTGGATAGGATTACAGGAGGCAGCCAAAAGAAAAAGACTTCCCAGTGATAATATAAAATTTTTCATAGCTTCTGGATTTGAACAATTCTTTTCTTTTAAGACGAAAAAAAAGCTAATTATGCTACAAAGAAATGAGAGATATTTTTTAAAAGACCTCTACTTAGATTTTTCCAGCGCCCTTTCTATGTCCTGTATGATATCCTCGTGGTGTTCCAGTCCTACAGAAATACGGATGAGTCCGTCTGTGATGCCTACTTTTTTACGTTCTTCCTCACTGAGTTTGCTATGGGTAGTGGATGCAGGGTGCGTAACAATGCTCCTACTGTCCCCGAGGTTAGGCGTAATGGACAGCATTTGCAGGTTATCAATAAAATTTTTTACCCTCGACAAACCGCCTTTTAGTGTGAGGGTGACTATTCCACCTCCCGCTTTCATTTGCTTGATGGCCAGATCGTATTGAGGATGACCAGGCAAAAAGGGGTATTTGACAAATTCCAATGCTTTATTGTCTTGGAAATATTCAGCCAGTTTTAATGCGTTGGCACAGTGCCTATCCATCCTTACTGCCAATGTTTCCAGGCTTTTGGACAAGACCCATGCATTGAAAGGGGACATGGAAGGTCCGGTGTGCCTTGCAAAATAGGTTACCTCATCGATAAGTGATTGTTGACCCAAAATCAGTCCACCCAAAACACGGCCTTGGCCATCAATAAATTTGGTGGCAGAATGTGTAACGATATGAGCGCCCCATTTGGCAGGTTGTTGCAAATAGGGCGTAGCGAAGCAATTGTCAACCACCAAAATCAAATCATGAGCAGCAGCAAATTTCCCTGCCCACTCTAGGTCAATGATCTCCAGCCCAGGATTGGATGGGGTCTCCAGAAAAAGCATTTTGGTATTGGGCTGAACCAATTTGTCCCAATTTTGAAAATCAGCAATATCCCCATAAGTGGAAGTAATTCCCCATTTCGGAAAAACTTTGGTGAGTAATTGATGGGTAGATCCAAAAAGGGATCGGGAGGCTAGAATATGGTCCCCTTGTTGGAGTAATGCGGCCATACTCCCAAACATGGCCGCCATGCCGGATGCCGTGGCAACCCCGTCATCAGTACCTTCTGCTGCACAGACTTTTTGGATAAGTTCAGCGGTATTGGGGTTGGCGTAGCGGGAATAAATATTCCCCTCAATTTCATCAGCAAACATCTGTCTGGCTTCTTCTGCACTTTCAAAAGTAAAAGAAGAGGTCAGGTAAATAGGGGAGGAGTGCTCCCTTTGGTTGGATTTGGTACTGCTGAGTCGTATGGCTTCTGTTTCGAAATGAGGCATATCGGATGTTTGTTTTTAGAGAATAGGTGGTTGAGAAAATGGCAAAAGGGTATTGTAATATGATCTGGGATTGTCATTTATCAGGGAGATTTCCTTAAAACATAAAACTAATGCAGTATTAAGGGAATGTATGTAATGATGAAGCTTAAAGAATTTGGAGTGATGGCATTTATTTACCTGGTACTTGGTACCTGGTACTTGGTGCAAAAATATTTTCCTTGTCGTCATATTTTCTAATTTATAGTTCCCGTTTTGGGCAGGTTTTGGCACCTTTCCATATGGTTGGATGGTTGCCAGAGGGTCTTGGAGCCTGTTCTCTCGCCTCTTCTTTATAAATCAGTTTCCTGAAGTGAATACAAATAAAAGTCAGTGTAAGTTTAAAAGCAAATTTCCCGAATTATTCAATCGTGTTTTTTCGTTTTCTTCTATCTTTTCATGTCCCTTATACATTAATCTTCGGTCAAAAAGTATTGATTTTAAGAAGCACTTGGTACTTATCTCTTGGTACTTTGTGCTTGGTACAAAAAAATCAGTCATTAAACTGCGTCATGGTCATGTTGATGCCGATGGTGCAGAAGCTCAGGCACATATCAATAGCTTTATCCATAAAAACAGGTAGCTCATCTATTTCTTGTTGCGTCCAACGGCCTAGGACATATTCTACTTGTTTTCCTTTAGGGAAATTGTCGCCAATTCCAAATCGGAGTCTTGGATAATCCTGTCCGCCACACATGGCTTCAATGTTCTTTAGACCGTTATGCCCTGCTGAGGAGCCTTTACCCCGCATTCTCAATTTTCCAAAAGGCAGGGCCACATCATCTACAATTACCATGATATTTTCCTTTGGAATGTTCAGTTCCTTCATCCAATAATTCACTGCTTTTCCACTGAGGTTCATGAAAGTGGTGGGTTTGATCATATGGATTTGGCGGCCTCTGTATTTACCATGCGCTACGAAGGCCAAGCGGTCACTTTTCCATTCTGCGCCTAATTTATCAGCTAATCGGTCCAGTGTCAAAAAGCCTACATTATGCCGTGTCAATTCATATTCGGGGCCTATGTTTCCAAGACCTACGATCAGATATTTCATGGAGAAGTCAATTTTAGGATGGCAAAAATAAAAAATCCTGCTTAAGGATTAAGCAGGATTTAAACTTATTGTGATTGAACGACTGATTATTCAGCTTTCTTACCTCTAAGCGCTCTTGGTATACCAATGGTAACGATAGAAACGTTAGGGGAAGTAAGGATTTCAAATCCTTCCGCTTTCAATTCAGCGACTTTGAATGATTTACCCAAATCCAAACCGGATATATCCACTTGAATTTTATCAGGAAGACTGGAAGCCAATCCTTTAACCGCCAGTTTTCTGGTTTTCATTTCCAATTTACCCCCTTTTTGGATACCTGGAGAAGTACCTACGATTTCTACGGGAATTTCGAATTTGATAGGTCTATCTTCAGAGAAAGCCAAGAAATCAGCATGCATCAGAACCTCAGAAACCGGGTGGAACTGAGCATCTTTCAATACTGCTTTCATTTTTTTGCCTTCTACATTAAGGTCTACCATGTGCACATCCGGAGTGTAGATCAAATCCCTGAAAAGGATTGCTGGAGAATAGAAGTGGATTTGTTCTTCAATGGCTGGTCCGTAAACCACGCAAGGAACATTTCCTTCCTCACGGATTTGCTTTAGTTCTGCACCATCGAGATTTGCTCTTTTAAACCCTATAATCTCTAGTGATTTCATAATTTTTTTTGTTAAGTTTTTTAAATAGAGAGGCAGCCAACCAAAACACTGATCTTTTTCCTCAATAAGGCTGCAAAGATAGGGTATATTTTTTTAAGGACAATTTGTTTGTTGAAAATAGTGTAGTACCTAAAGGGTATATTTTCTAGGGAAAATATTTAAAAGTTTGAACATTTATTTAAAATTAAAAGTATAAAAGTTTGTTTTATTAATTTAAAATTAATTTTTTATCAATTAATCACCACTTAACAAAATTACATTTTATCAGTTGTTTTCTGCAAAAAATAATGTTTCAAATCATGACGCGATGTTTTTTGCCTGAAACCTACATTTTCATGACTTCAAATGAGAGTTCCTAGTACAAAATTTGTTATATTTTATTGTATTTTATTTTTACTTAAGGTCCAAATTGGTTTTGGGATAAATGTTGCTTTTTTTTCTGAAAACTTGGATAGGTACAGTTATGGAATGCTAGACAAATCAATGTTGCCAACTACAAAAAAGTATAAGCTTGATTTCTCAAATTTGTTTCATGGAGTTGGTCAAGCTTGGGGATCAGCAACAGCCTATGAGTTTGAACCAGGAGCAAATGTAATACTTGAGGCTGAGGCCAACTCTGGCTTTTTCTTTAGTCATTGGACCTTTGATGGGGAAATAATTAGTGAAGATCTTGTTTATAAATTTATTATGCCGGAAAAGGATGTTGTCATTATTGGGCATTTTAATGAAATCAAGGAACCAGAAATAAGGATAGCCTCACCTACTGCCAATGCCAGTTTTATGGAAGGAGAAAATATTTTGGTGACGGTAGAGGCCAAAAGCCCCAATGGAGCAATAGAAAGGATAGAATTGTTTAGAAATAACAATTTGGTTGGTTCGGTTTCTGGGAACCCCCAATCTATTTCATTTACACTTTCCAATATGCCTGCTGCTTCTTATGAGTTAACTGCTCGCGTTTTTGATGTTAAAGGAGGTCGATCCATTTCAAATCCGGTAAGTATTGTGGTCGAGAAAGCAAATGAACCACCATTGGTAGAAATTATTTCTCCATACAATGGAGAGGTATTTGCGGAAGGTACCCCAATTAAGGTAGAGGCTGAAGCAGAAGACCATGATGGTGAAGTTCAAAAGGTTGAGTTTTTCATTGGGGACAACCTTTTTGCTACAGTGACAACTTTACCATATCAAATTATCGTAAATGATTTAAAGCCAGGAGAATACAATATTGCTGCAAAAGCCTCTGATAACCTAGGAATTTCTACCCTTTCCCCAGCTGTGCAAATCAAAGTGGAGAAAGAAAATGTGCCTCCTGTAGTGCGCATTACTTCTCCAGAAGACGGAAAAGTTTTTTTTGCAGGACAGGAAATTAATATTCAGGCTGATGCTAAGGATTCAGACGGTTCGATAACTAAAGTAGAATTTTATAGTGGAGAAACATTAATAGGAATCTCTATGGAGAGTCCCTTTAGAGTAACCTGGAGGGATATTCCTCCAGGAAAATTCAATTTGAAAGCAATTGCTTTTGATGATAAAGGCGCTTTTAGTGAATCAAAAGCAGTGCAAGTGATTGTGAATGAGAGGCAAGAATTACCTGATATTCAAATCGTAAGTCCCTCTGATAATCAGGTTTTTCAAGAAGGGGAAAGTGTCTATTTTACCGTCATGTTTTCAGGTGATGCGGGATCAGTTTCGAAGGTGACCTATTATAATGGCAATGAAATACTTGGGACATCTTTAGAAGGCCCCTTTGATTTTGAGTTGGAAAATGCCAGAGCGGGCACTTATCAGGTAAGGGCAGTGGCAATTGGGGGTAATCCTCAAATAGAAAGGGCATCTTCACCTATTCAAATTATTGTAGAGCCAAAGTCTCATACCCGATTTGCCATTACAGCTCCCTTACACCGGGCGACTTTCCAGGAAGGAGATGATGTTATCATTCATGTGGCTATTCCTGAATCCAATAAAAAATATCTAAAGTTGAGTTCTACAGGGGAAATTCCCTGCTTGGATCGATTTCCCAGTCTCCTTATTCATTTACATGGGATAAGGTTCCTGCTGGAATTTTTAATTTGGTAGCCAGGTTGGTTTATCAAGATGGGAGCAATCTACTTTCTTCAATTGTAGCGATAAAAGTTTTGGAAAGACCTGAACCAATAATCACCTTAGGATATGTGTTAAAAGAAAATCAAAATTCTCATTTAAATTCTGTCCAATTGGACGTTAACTTTAAACACTTAAAGACGCCTGTTCAGCAAGTTGCCTTTTATGTCAATGATGTATTTCTGGGCAGTAGTAATTCATTTCCTTTCACATACATTTGGGACTATGTATTACCTGGATCATACCGGGTAAAGGCTATTGCTACCGATGATTTTGGCGGGGAACTGGTATCTGATTATATTATGGTTGAAATAGACCAGCCTAATGCAACCCAAGAAGAGCAAGGTCCTTTGCTGATAAATTATTCAATAGGTCCTAATCCTACTTTGGATTATCTGAATCTTCTTTTTGATTCATTGGAATCGGGTTGGGATATTGAAGTGGATATCATAGGAATGAGTGGGGATCAGGCGGAAAGTTATAGAACAATTATGATAGGCAATGAAGTGACCTTAGACTTGGGTCATTTAAGACCAGGAAGTTATCTCATTTATTTGAAGGGATCTCAAAAACAATTTCCAGTGAAAAGATTCGTGAAGAGGTGAAATGTACAATCTTTTTTACCCTAGAAGGAAATGATATTTAATTCTATATTTGTTTATTTGCAAATACATTTTTCTTCGGGTATTGGTATTATGTATTGAATTTTACTTTGTTAAATATTATGATTGTTGATTTAAAAGTTTATAAATGATAAATAAGCATATAAAAATTTTTCTGGCTGGTCATAGAGGCATGGTGGGTTCAGCCATCTACAGGGCTTTGGTTTCAAAAGGTTACACCAATATCTTAACTAAACCCAGGAATGAACTTGATTTAAAGGATCAATCATCAGTAAAAAGATTTTTCTCTGAACATCAGCCTGAGGTAGTTATTGATGCTGCTGCTAGGGTAGGAGGGATTTTGGCAAATAATGAATATCCATATCAATTTTTGATGGAGAATTTACTGATTCAAAATAATTTGATAGATTTTGCCCATCAGTTTGAATGCAAGAAATTCATATTTCTTGGGAGTTCATGTATTTATCCAAAATTAGCACCTCAGCCCCTAAATGAGGATTGCTTATTGACATCTGAATTGGAACCGACCAATCAATGGTATGCCATTGCAAAAATTGCTGGGGTAAAAGCCTGTGAGGCCATTCGTAAGCAATATGGTAAAGATTTTGTCAGTCTCATGCCTACCAATTTATATGGCTCTCATGATAATTTTGATTTAAAAACTTCGCACGTATTGCCAGCGATGATAAGGAAGTTCCATGAGGCAAAATTAGAAGGGCACACAGAAGTAGTCTTATGGGGCAGTGGGTCGCCGAAACGTGAGTTTTTACATGTCGATGATTTGGCAGAGGCAGTAATTTTTTCTTTAGAGCATGTTTTAAAAGACAATTTGTATAATGTTGGATCAGGAAAGGATTTATCGATTTTTGAGTTGGCGTTACTCATTCAAAGAATAGTAGGTCATAAAGGGAAGATAAGTTGGGATTCCAGCAAACCTGATGGAACGCCGAGGAAATTGATGGATGTTTCTAAGATGAAAGACGAAGGGTGGCAGTCAAAAATTGATTTGGAGGATGGAATTTCCAAAACTTACCAATGGTTTTTGGAGAATCTTGATGAAATAAAAGAGGTTAAAATAGTTTGATAAATTTTGTAAAAATGAAGAATAACAGAAAAGTTGCTCTTGTCACTGGAGTCACTGGACAGGATGGGGCTTACTTAGCAGAATTACTTTTAAGTAAAGGTTACTTGGTTCATGGGGTCAAGCGTAGGGCCTCATTATTTAATACGGAAAGGATTGATCATTTATATCAGGATCCTCATGTAGAAGACCCGAGATTGGTATTGCATTACGGCGACTTGACTGATTCCATGAATCTTACTAGGATTATTCAGGAGACGCAGCCAGATGAGATTTATAATTTGGCGGCAATGAGTCATGTGAAGGTTAGTTTTGATACCCCAGAATATACCGCTAATGCCGACGGTATTGGAACATTAAGAATCTTGGAGGCGGTAAGGCTTTTAGGTTTAGAAAAGAAAACGAGGATTTATCAGGCTTCCACCTCTGAATTATATGGTTTGGTACAGGCTGTTCCCCAATCTGAAACCACACCATTTTATCCAAGGTCTCCTTATGCAGTTGCAAAACTCTATGCTTACTGGATAACGGTAAATTATAGGGAAGCCTACAACATGTTTGCCTGTAACGGGATTTTGTTCAACCACGAGTCTCCTCTGCGCGGGGAAACATTCGTGACCAGAAAGATTACCCGTGCAGTAGCAAAAATTGGTTTAGGCTTTCAAAAAAAGCTGTACATCGGCAACCTAGACGCAAAAAGGGATTGGGGACATGCTAAAGATTATGTTGAGGCCATGTATTTGATTTTGCAGCAAGATCAACCCGAAGATTTCGTCATTGCCACCGGAGTGACAACAAAAGTGAGGGATTTTATCCGAATGGCTTTCTCAAAAATTGGATATACCCTTCGATTTGAAGGAGAAGGGGTTAATGAAAAAGGGGTCCTGGATGAAATTGATGAAAAATTTGCCAAAAATATCTTAGAAGTCGATCAATTAAAAAATAAAAAGGGAGATGTCTTAGTTGAGATAGATCCCCGTTATTTTAGACCAACCGAAGTGGATTTATTGATAGGAGATGCTACAAAGGCTAAGGAAAAATTAGGGTGGGTGCCAAAATATGACTTAGCAGCATTGGTAGATGATATGATGGAGTCTGATATAGCCTTGTTTAAAAGGGATTTTGAATTGTTGAAGGCTGGTCATAAAATTTTGGTACAGGAAGAGTAACGGGTGGTGAATTAGTTTAGATAGCTACTGAAAGGGATGTTACTTAATGATATCATTTCAGTAGCTTAAATTTGTTTTTTTATTAACACTTCTCTTAAGCTACAAATTTTTGTAGTTTGAATCAGTTATTTTGCTTATTGAATCAATATTATGTTTTTCTTGAAAATCAACGACTTACTTTTCTTAAAAAAATAATCTTTTTGGTATGGTAATTGTGTAAGGGCAAATAGCAAATTGAAGTCGAATTATACTTACTAAAGCCCTAGATATGAGAGAATTCCGTCACCCACGAGCTATAAATAATAGTCTTAAAAATATAGAGGGATGTTTTTTTCCTAATCTTAAATTTAATCATTCGATAATAATCACCTCTGATGTTTTTAGCATCAAACTACCAAATTTTTAATCAGTTGATTGGATGCGTATTGATTTGAAAAATATTTTGATGTGGTTTTTCATGATCATTTTTTATGGTCATGGGCAATTGTATGCTTTGGAATCTGAGTTCAAAGGAACAGAAAGCCATGTTTTCTCGAATTCAGAAAAAGAAACAAAATTTAGAATTTACATTGCGAATGAATTTGAAGGAGTGGCTCAGCAGGAGAATGACGAAGAATTTTTTGAATTTAAATCTGGTGAAAAACTTACAATAACAGCTGAACCAAGTAATGGCTTTTATTTTTCTCATTGGGAAATTAATGGTGAAAGGATAAGTGAAAAAAATGAACTGGAATATGTAATGCCAGCTTCTGATATCAATGTGGTAGGGTTTTTCAAAAAACTTACCGAGCCTACTATTAGAATAGTTTCACCTGGCAATAATGGTTCATTTGATGCGGGCAATGATATACCTGTAAAATTTGATGCAAGCAGTGAAAATGGAAGAATTACACGGGTAGAATTATTTAGAAATGATGTTTTAATTGGTTCGGTGGCCAATCCGGATAACAATTTTACCTTAACAAATTTAGCAATTGGAAATCACACACTCAAAGCAAGGGTAATAGATGAAAGAGGTGCCACCGCAACTTCACCAGAAGTGAGAATTGAGGTTGTTAAGGCAAACATTCCACCCGTAGTACAAATAATTTCACCAAATAATGGAGAACAATTTCTTCTTAATACAGCCATTAAAGTGGAGGCTGAAGCTATGGATCCGGATGGGGAGATTTCTAGGGTTGAGTTTTTCAGTAACGCTACATTGATAGGTACCTCAACTGCGGCACCTTTTAATGCAGTATTCTCCCCGGCGCAACCAGGTAAATATGAGTTAGTTGCTAAAGCATTTGATGATAAAAATGCCAACACCACGTCTGGAGTGGTAGTAGTCGAAGTACAAGGAGTAGTAGAAATTCCAAATGTTTCAATTTTAAGTCCCATAGAAAACGAGGTTTTCACCGAAGGAACTGACGTGGAACTTATGGTGATGTTTAATGGAAATGATGAGGCTGTTGAAAAAGTGAGCTATTATAATGGACAAGTGTTAATTGGTGTTTCAAACGCAAGTCCCTTTTCTTTTGAATGGAAATCGGTTCCTCTTGGTAATCATAAGATAAGAGCTGTTGCTTACGGAGGCAATCCGGCTACGGAAAAACAATCGGATATAGTCAATATAGTTGTAAAAGAAGCAACTGTTGGTAAATTTTCAATCATTTCTCCAACAAGAAATACCAGGACCTATGAGGGAATGGATTTAGAAATCAAGGTTGAACTACCCACTACCACACGAAAGATAGCTAAAGTTGAATTTTTTAGAGGAAATCAAAGAATAGGGAGAAGAACAGCTGCTCCATTTAATTTTATTTGGGAAAATATTCCCGTGGGAGTTCATGATTTAGTTGCAAGATTATTTTTTGAAGATGGGGAAACAGTTTTCAGTAACATTGTTAAGGTATTTGTCGAAGAAGGAGAATTGCCTGTTATCAATTTGGATTATAATTATCTCATGAATGAAGAAAATGAATCCTCCTTTTATAGGTTATTTTTAGAGCTTGAAAATTTTAAATTCGATATAGAAGAAGTAGATTTATTTTTGGATGGTAAGTTTTTAGTAGATCTCAGTTCAGGTTCCTTGACTTATGATTGGCAAGAAGATAGACCTGGGTCATATAGGTTTAAAGCTTCTGTAAGAGATATTTATGGTAATGAATTTATCTCGGACGAGTTTGTTTTGATAATTAAAGATAATCAATTGAATGAAGGGTTAGGTATTGTTAAAGAATTTGATTTACGGATTGGTCCTAATCCTACTTCTGATGTGCTTAACGTGTTTTTTGAAGAGGATTTACCTGATGGAGATGAATTTACAGTAACCATTGTATCCATGAATGGCCTTGTTAATGAAAAAGACATTTATAAATCTTTTGATAGAATACTGACTATAGATGTTAATAAATTAGGGCGTGGTGTTTATTTGCTATATCTAGAAGACGAGTCAGGAACAACAGCAAGAAGAAAGTTCATCAAAAATTAAAAAAGACATTTTGGTAAAGTCTAAGAATAAAAAATTATAATCCTATGTATAAGTTGCTATTAAATTTTCAATATATCTTATTATCATTTTTTCTTGGAGGGGTAATGGTTGTAAATAATCCTGATAATAGTAAAGATAAAAAAGGCACGAATTCTTCAGAGAGATATGTGATCATGGACTCAGAAATGAGGGTTAATTCTGCAGATAGAATTGGTCGTTCAAGATTTTTCGATGATTTTGAAAATGGGCCAGGTGTATGGAATAATGGGGGGGAATTTAATACCAGTTATTATGGGCATGGTACAACTGAAATTGTAAATGCACCTTTTCCGGCAAGATCAGGAAGTAGGATAATGAGGATGAGAACAACCAACAGTGGGGGAGGATCTTCTTCTGATTGGCATGCACAAACAAATAATAACCGTTATAATATTGGAACACCTACTAATAATAGTGATTTCGTTATTAGATTTTATTTAAGACTGGAAAAAAAGGTTGGATTCAACATCCCAAACGGAGATTGGGGTTTTCTAAATCTTGCACAATATAAGGGAGTGGGACCTAGCAGAAATAGCCCATTGCATTCTATAAATATCAATGTAAGAGGAGGCGCCAACTCTGGTGGAAATAATTTTCTTTCCATGTCTTACTTCGGGGCCCAGTGGGGAAGTCCGCCCAACACTTCTTTTGAGCCATTAGTTCAAAAAGACCTTCCTAACAGACAATGGGTTGAAATTATAATTAGGACAAAAGTTGGAGATGGTAATGGTATTTTCCAAGTTTGGCAGGATGGGGTAAGGATATTTGATTTAAGAAATCAAAGAACTTGGAGAAATGATGGAGGAATGACTAGGTTAGATGCAACAATTAATAATTATGGTCGCTATACCCGAGCGATGAATTTAGATGGGACTTGGGATGGTCAAAATTTCATGGACATATTTATCGATGATTATGGGGTATATGAATTGAACCCTGATTGGGATTACGATTTAGATAAACCAAAAAATGGTGAGACTCAACCTAGTTCTTTCCAAGTCACAACAGGAGCATCACCTGCTGAAGGTGGAAAAGTTAGGATCAAAAGTAATGGTAATTAATAATTGGTTAAAATGTTGATTTTGTTGCTCTCAATCCTTTAAGTAAAGATTTGAATTGTATATTTTCTCTATTTTGCAGATAGAACTTTAGTGCCTTGGGTAAATTGGTGGAGCTTGCATAGTCAATAAAAAGAATTTCCTTTTCTATTAATGTACGCTTGTCATTGAGTGAAAGAAAAAAATCTAAAGGATAAATTCCATGATTGTTTTGCAGCTCAGACCTGATAATGGTCTCTAGTTCTTTATTTAGAAACTCTAATTCTTTGTAGCGGTTTTTCATATTTTGTGGGTCAAAACTTATGTTTCCGAGGAATATCCTATAGTTTAATAGAACTTTGGGCGTGTATGCCACTCCTTTCTCACAACACTTAAACCAGGTGATTTCATCCAGTCCGTATGCTGTTGTCCCTGAAGGAAAACCTCCAATGCTTCTTAGAACAGTTGTGGAAGCTAAATAATCAGATAAGATAATGGTCCTTTTATAAGCCAGCTTATTATATAGCAAATCGATTCTTGATTCTTGCTCAGGACAGTTTTCAGAATATCTGATCAAATTATCATTTTCATCAATCAATTTTATTCTGCAGTGAAAAACCTCAAGGTCTGGATGCTCTAGAATGAGATTATTAAATTCCTCAAGATAATTGGGCTCTAGCATATCGTCATCACTCATTATCATAAAAAAGTCACCTTTTGCTTTATCCAATATTGTATTAAAGTTTGGGCCCATAGGTAGCTGTTGCTCACTTTCAAAATAAGTAACATTTTTCTTATTAAGATAAGGGTCACATATACCTTTTATCTCCTTTTTCTTTTCTTCAGTTGCACCATTGTTTTTAATAATGATTTCATAATCTGGAAAGCTTTGATTTACTATGCTGTCTAAGGCTACTTTCAAATATTTGGTTTTGGTTATAGGGAGACCAATCGTAAATTTCATTTTTTTAATAATTTAATATTTTAGGAATAAAGCCACAAAAGAGCAATGAATATAGTGAAAAGCCGAAATGGGTTTAAATTTATTTTTAATTCAATGGATTTTTTTTTCAATCAATGATTTGGAATAACCATCTAAAGTAAGAAATCCAAAATTTTTTAAGCTTAATTTAATGAATTTCTCAAATTCTACTTCATCGGTAAAGTTTTTGGGGTGTCCAACCAATACAAAAGTTTTTCTCTTCCCTTTGAGATGGTGATCTATGTATTTAATGAAATGTTTATGGGCTTTGATATCAAAAAGACAGAAATCCCAGGTAATGGATTCTTTTTGAAACCAATATTTTACTTTTTCTACCAAGCTGGTTTTTGAAGTTTTTGCTTGAATGCTTTCTAATGCAGATTTTTTGTTGACCAATATAGATTTAATTCTTACTTTGTTGTACTTTTTCCATCGGGTAATGGGTAATGCAAAAATCGGAATTTCTAATATTGTGCCCGAAGTAGTTCGCTGTGTAACATTTTCTTCATTGGTAAACCAATAATCTAAATCATTGGGTACTTCTGAATAATCATATTTCGAATATTCACCATTTTCTACTCCTCCGGGATACACTGAACTATCTACAATAATACCATTTTCAAGCATAGCTTGGGCTATCTTAAATGAAGGCATAATGTTGTATCCTCCAGCTCTAATTATACTGGGTTTGTAATCAGGATTAAGAGGTTTGATAATATCCTGCAAGGTCTCTACTCCTTTTTTGATCAAGCCAAATTGGTCTAATCCATCAGTCTCAGAAAAATCACTTAATCTCCAGTTCTTTAGATTCAAATCCCATTTATCGTTGATAAATTTTGCGCCAAGCCACTGGGGATGGAAATGTAATTGAATATCATGTCCGTTTCTGAAAGCAGTTTGAAGTTGGGATTCCATCGCTTCAATGGGATTTTTGGAATACCCCATATCATTGCCTTTATCCCATTCTTCTTTAAGGGACCAATATTCTACCACTTCAAAAAATATGGTTGTTTTTATCCCATAAGTATCACATATCGACAAAATTTTATCAGTTGGTAATATAACGTGCTTAAAAATATCGCCTGAGCCATTACCAAATAACTCATAATCAAAAGTTAGTATCAGATTCATGATTTTTTAATTTCAAAATTTTCCAAAAAGTAATAAATACCTAATAAAAGGAAAATCTGTTTTTCTTTGTTATGGCCTTTTTCTTGAAGTGAAATAAGTTGATTGACTTTATTTAGGTTGAAAATCCTTGAAAAGACTGATCCATTATCCAATAATATTGACTTAAGGATTGTAGATTCGTTTTTAAACCAATAATTGGTGGGTGATTTAAAGGCCTTCTTTTTTCTTGTAATGATTTCAGTAGGCAACAATGATTTCGCATATGCTTTATGGATAAGTTTTCCCTCTTTTAAATTTAATCTATATTCCATAGGAAGACTTTCAATGAATTGGATCAGCTCATGGTCTAAAATTGGAACCCTGCATTCCAAGGCGAAATTCATGGTTATTTTATCTGTATAATTGAGAAGATCATCTGCCAGATTCATTCTGGCATCTATAGCCATCATCCTTTCAACAGGATGCTCGATTTTTTCGCACTGCAATATTTTGTAAAAATAGGCCAATAAGTCTCTGCTTAGCCTGTCTTCACATGCGATCAATTCATAGATTTCTTGATTACTGAATATTTCATAAGTACTTATAAATCTATCTAGTTCATCTTTAATCCCCAAACTCTGTAAGCCTCTTTGTAATTTCTCGTTTTTTGTAGGGATGTTTTTTAAAAAACCGCCTATGAAATTTTGAGCAATGTTTGGAATCTTCTGCTGAATGATCTCGGCTTTGTATTTGGTATAACCTCCAAGTGGTTCGTCTGCCCCTTGGCCTGTCATTACCACCTTTACATGTTTAGATGCCAAATCAGAAAGAAAATACATGGGAATCATGGAAGTGGTAGCCAAAGGTTCTTCCACAATTTTGCTGCACTTTTTCATAACAGAGAGGAAATCGGAAAAATCGATTTTTTTATAATGGTGTTCCAACCCTAAAAACTCAGCTGTTTGTGCAGCTTGTTCTATTTCATCTTCATCAAATACTCCTTCAAAACCAACTGTAAATGCCTTTAGTTTATAATTTGAATATTTTTGAGCGACTGATGCTACCATAGCTGAGTCAATTCCACCACTTAACAAAACACCAATGGGGACGTCTGATTGTAGTTGTCTTTGGACTGCCCGCTCAAAAAATTCCCCATATTTTTCAATGGCTTGATCCTTATCGGTAAATTTTTTCTTTAAAGGTATGGGTTTTAAAAAAGCAACTTGTTTGCACTCTGAAAGTTTTTCCGAAAGATTGAATTTTAAATAATGTCCAGGCCTAACTTTCTCAATATCTTCATATAAGGTATAAGGCGCTGCATTGTACCTTAGTCTTAACAATGAACCGAGAGCGGGCATATTTAAATCATTCTCTTTATTGCTTTGTTTTATTGGTCTGATTTCTGAACTGAAAAGCAGCGTGTTGTTTGCTGCATCTAAAGCATAATATAATGGTTTTACGCCAAAATGATCTCTTGCTAAATAAAGCTGCCCATTATTGATAGCATAAAACGCGAGTGCAAAAATCCCATTTAAGTCTGCAATAGCGTCAAAACCAAACTCTATCAAATAATAGAGAATGGTCTCTGTATCAGAATGGCCTTTATAATTAATAGGGCTTTTGATTTTTTGCCTTAAATCTTCATGGTTGTAGATTTCACCATTGAAAATCAATGCGTATCTACCATCATTTGAAATCATGGGTTGATGCCCAGCAGCTGAAAGGTCTAGGATCGAAAGTCTCCTATGTCCGAAATAGACATGATTGTCTGCAAATTGAAAAACTTCTAAACCACTGTCATCAGGTCCCCGATGTTTGATCAGATCAAGAATTGAACCATTTATGGGAAGATTAATGGAGCCTAAAATGCCACACATACTTAAAAGATTTTAAACAAAGTGAATTTTTTAATGGTCTATTTTTACGGTATTTAGTTTAACCATTTAAAGATTGAGCATATAAATATGGCATTACGGCCCATCTTAAAGTGTTTTTATTGATCAACTTACCAAATATGTTTTTGGACGAGTAAATTTCTTGGTTGTTCTTGCTAAAAACTTCCTTGATTTTTGGTTCCAGTTTTTTGATAGTATCGCGGTCCTTAAGGAGTTTTGCTAATGCCAACACCTCAGCATTGTCATATAAATCAAAATTAACAATTGAAAGCTTATTCGTCTTCGAAAATCTCCGAAATAATCCTACATTTTCGTTATAAAAATTGGATAAAACGTAATTATATCCTTTTTCGATGATGGCATTCCAATCATCCATTTTCTCATCTAACATGTTTCTTACTTTGAAAAGGTTTTTAAGTATAATACAAGAATGGAAACAGTCGATAAAGGAATTTGCCTCAAGTGGTGCATAAAACCAAGCCCCGTCTTCTAACTGGTGTTTTTTCAGGAAGTTAAAGAACTTTTGGATTTTATTTTTTATATAATCTTCTTTTTCAGGGAAATATGTTAGGAAAATACTATAAGCTAAAATAGTATAAGATACAGCATTGTTGACAACCCGATCTTTCAGAGGGCCATAGGATATTCCCATACTTTCCTCATCCTCAGATAGAATAACTAAATCATTTTCGTAAAAATTGAAACAGCTTTTAATTACCTCTACGTATCGGGAATCATTTGTGATTCGTGTATATAAGTCAAAAGCTTCTAATGCATAGGGCGTATGCGTAGAGTGGGGGGTATTGGCGTCATAGATTACCCCATTATAAACTGCCCATTTAAAACCAAGGCCCCAACAATGTCCGGAATAACCTTTGCTACTATTTTCGGCCAACCAATCAAGATGAGTTTTGGCAAAATGTAAATATTCTTGATTTTTTGTTTGTTGATAGCTGTAAAGTAAGGTTTGAGCTGCCAAAGCCCTGACTATCGGATATTCCTGCTTTTTGTAACCTAACCTTAAACTATTATTTAAAAACTGGTCATAAAGCGTCATCAAAAGGGCAGGTCCACCAGCTATGTATTTATTCCTGTTGAACCAGTCTTTTACTTTAACCCCTAATGATGTTTTCCATATGTCATAGGGATCATAAGTACTTAAATCTTCTCTCAAACAATAATATTTCAAAGATTCTTCCATTTTAAAAAAGTTATTGCAAATAAATATGTTCTAATTCATTGAATATTTTTTCAATGGGAAAATCATTTTCTGCTTGTTGTTTATTCAGCCTTCCCATTTCCTTCATTCTTATTGGATCAGAAAGTAATTGTTTTACAGCCTCTACAATAGAATGAGAGTCAGCGATTGGAACCAATATCCCGTTGACACCGTCTTTTAGAATTTCTCTAAGTGCACCAACATTAGTATAAATTAGAGGTAAACCAATAGCCATTGCCTCTAAAATAGAAACAGGACAACCTTCTGTATAGGATGGAAAAACGTAGATGGTTGATGTTTTATATAGATTGATTTTTTCTTCCCCGTTGATGTACCCATAGAACCTGATATTATCTTTATGTTTTGTGACAACATCATGATTTTGAATTTCTGAAAAAATGCTTCCTGAACCTGCAATATCAAAAATGATGTCTGGATTAAATTTTAATAGCAAGGGTATAGCATTAATGAATTCAAAAATCCCCTTTCCTTTTTCAATTCTTGCCAAAAACAAAATCCGAGTTTGTTCAAAATTTTGATCAGTATCAGATTTAAAAAGTTTGATATCCAAGCCTGTTCTAATAACATATAACTTATGCTTATTTAAGCCTAAATTTATCAATTCATTTTTAAACTGATCAGCCAATACAATTACTGAATCTGCTGTATCAAAAAAGAATCTTAATGAATTTGGTTTATTTTCAACCATATTATCCCAGAAATCTTCGTCCCAACCATGCATCAGTAAGATGATTTTAGCTTTTGGTATTATCATTCTTGTTATTTTCAAGTAAAATCTGTCGCGGTAGAATGATTTAAAGTCTAGTCCAGAATTAATTTCAATTACATCAGGTTTCCTCTTGAGTAGAATAAAAGGAAAGATAAAATAGGAAATAGCTAAGTCAATAAGTCTTATGAAACCATTACTTAGAAGAGGATGATTTTCCACTTTCCCAGTCCTGAAATGTGCATATTCATTGTCTGAAGTGGAATAAAATTTCTCTAAATCCTTTTGAAAACTTACAATACCTCCAGTATTATTTAGAGTTTCATGAAGTTTTAGAATTTTCATAGTAGTTATTCTTAAAAAACTTTTTCCAATTTGAATTGAAAGTTCGTGCTACAATTTTTTATAAAGGTGTGAAATTTTTTCAATAACACTTTCTAAAGAAAAATCAGTTGTTGCAAAATTTCTTGAGGCAATCGAAAACTTATTTTGTAAATGCTCATTTTGCATCAATGTATTGAGTTTTTTTGATAAATCCTCAATATCACCCGGGGCAAATAAAAATGAATTTATGCCATCTTTAAGAACATCTGGTAATCCTCCAACAGGGGTTACAATAACTGGTAGCGCATAAGAAAAAGCATCCAAAACAGCCATAGGAAAACCTTCTGCGTAACTGGGTAGACAAAAAATTGAAGCCTCTCTGAATAGTTTAGCCTTTTCTTCACCGGTCACCCATCCTTTAAATATTACGCGATTATCTAAATTCAGCTTTCTGACCAAGTCTTTACCTTTTTCTATTTCTCCATTTCCAGCAAAAACTACTGACCATTCACTGTTAATTGATTCGATCCTTGAGAAGGAATGAATTAAGTCTTCATAACCCTTTCTTTGATTTAATGTCCCTGCAAACAATATATACTTCTCTTTTTTTGCTGTTAGAGCATGAAATTCAATTGGAGCACATGGATTGTATATGATCTCAACATTATTCATAGCAGGAAATGAATTAAGAACGCTTTCCTTCCAATAGGAAGACAATACAATCAATTTATTACAATTTGAGAAAAGGAATTTGTATAATCTTTTAAATCGACTGTTGATTGTGGTATCAGGAGAAAAAGAATGGAAGTGAAGGATGATTTTTTTTCTTAAAATTTTTGCTGGAATGAAAAAAAAAGTTTTCCGAACAGCTGAGGCAGGCTCACTAAGGTGGATGTGTACAATGTTATAAAAGGGCAACTTTGCAAGAAATACAATGAATGCTTTTATAAAATACATTAATTTCAAAAACTTGGTTTTATCTATGTGGGTCTCAATCCAAAAACAATTCCAAGAATCCCACAAAGCACTGCGCTCATATAATTTTACTACCGCAGTTATTCCTCCTCTTGTTTTTCTACTTGGAGCGACAACCAAAACATTATTTATACGCATAATTCTTTTACTATTCTAGCGGGGTTTCCTGCAACAATAACATTGGACGGAATATCACTTATCACTACAGAACCTGCTGCTACTATTGAATTGTCACCAATTTTTATTTCTCCAATTATCACAGCATTTGCCCCTATATCGACATTGTTCCCAATTAAAGGAGCTTTCCCATTTTCTTTTTTTAATCCAATTGTGGTGTTATGCCTTAGTGTGACATGCTCACCAATAACCGTATTTTCATGAATAACCAACCCCATACCATGATATACTCGAAAATTTTTACCTATTTTAACCGTATCAGGAATATCGATTCCTAGATTCCATTGAATTATGAACTTATATAAGACTCTAAACCAAAAGAATAGTATCCTCAAAAGCTTTCTTTTTGCGATATAGGCACTTGTTCTAAAAAACAAAAGAAAAAAAATTCCTTTTGTATTTCCTGAAAGATTTTTTATTTCAGAAATAATTGAAGTCATATTACTAAATTTTCATACTTGTGATTAACACATAGAATGATTTCTTAACTATTCAGGATAAAAAATAATTTTTATTTAAACGCTTGTAGGCTTATATACCATGTTTTTAGGTTATAAACCCTCCAGATAAGGTTTTAGGTTTTTCAAAACAATGTTTTTCCAAAGACTTTGATTCAAATCTTTTTTAATAGACTCGGGATTATAAGTATATTTTTTTTCTAAGATTTCATGAAGGCCTTTTCTTACTGAATCAGAATCATCTCCTATCAGTACACCGTTGGATGCATTGACAATTTTTTGGTTTTCAATAGTAGCTGTAGCTATCACTGGTAGGCCTGAGAGCAGATATTCAAATGTTTTGGTTGGTGGTTGGTTTTGGTAGTATTTAGTTAATGGAATGTATGACACCCCCACATTTGATTGTTCAAAAAAACCAGTTAATTGATTGTTTGGAATAAATCCTGGTGTCTCTATGACTTTTTCAAGTCGGTATCTTTTGATATAATCTTTAATTTCAATCAATTCTCCGTGAGGGCTATCTCCAACTATAATCAATTTCAAGGATTGATTTTTGGTTTCCATATTCAGATCTTCAAAAAAATGATGAAAACCTTTTACAAAATTTATTAAATTCCTGTTTTCAAGCGTTCCAACATACAATAAGCTTAATATATCCATGTTTGCTGGCTTTTCAGTAAAGCATTCCCCACCTAAAGGGAGTATATGTGCCCGTTTAATATTCAAGAGTCTTCTTAAATTTTCTCCAATGATACTTATGTTTTTAAAAAATAAACATTCAAATTTAAGTATTACATCTTCTATAAAATTTAGTCTGATATTTTTTCCTACTGAAGCTGTTCTGATATCTAAATTTAATACTTGGCGGGGGTGTAATAGTTGAAAAATAAAACACCCTAAGAAATAAACTACAAAAACTACATCGTAATGATTATTTTTAATTTCCTGATGAATGGTCTTTAATAAGTTCAAATACCTGTTTACTTTATTGCCAATTCTAGGAACATAAATCAATTTTATTCCTTCCATTGGAATTTTTTTCCTTTTTTGATATAAACATACATAGGTGATTTGAAAGTCATCTTTAAGATATTCTGCATATTTGTAGGAATCAACGTGATATCCAAATTGTTCCTTTGTAGCGATCAATAGTTTTTTCATTTATTTATTTATTCAGAAAAAATTGTAGGTGTGGAAATCAAAATTTTTTGTAAAGGATGAGGCAACGGATAAATAGCCTGAGGAAGAGATTGTAATCTTTGGGCAGGCTCTTATTCCTATGCTTTATGTAATAAAAGAATATTTTTAATCCCATCTGTGAACTTTTTTTACATAAAAAAAAGAATGCATCGTTTATTACAATTTCAAAAGCTTTTTGGTCATAAAGCTGTATTTTTTCATTTTGTCCAATAAGCGATAGCAACCAATGATGTGCGATTTTGAATTCTTTCCAGTTATCATAAAGTTGAGTTGATGCAATCTTTCTGTGTTTTAAGAAATTTTCTTCAGTTTTTTCTATCGCTAATGCATCAAACACTTTCGTATAAATAATTTGATAGAATTTGAGCATCTTATCCTCTTGGTCACCAAATTTCTTCATGATACTAGAATCAGAAGCCCTATAGTGATAAAGAGATTTTGCAATATTCTTCATTGGGAAATGATGACTTGCATCAAAATAAAAATTATAATCTTCTGCTACTTTAAGCCTTGTATCATAGGATAAATTTGCATTTTTGATCTTATCCATTCGAAACATAGCGGTGGCATTCCAAACTGAGGGGTTAAATATCAAGGATGCCTTGATAATTTCAGGGTCAGTAGGGGATTTGGATAACCGAGGTCTTCCTTCTCCAAACCTGGTCAGCCAAGTCCCACAAATTCCTATTTCTGGATTTTGATTTAAAAAATTAACCTGAATTTCAAATTTCTTGGTATCTATAATATCATCGCAATCCATCCAAACCAAATATTCACCTTTAGCTTCTTGGAGCCCTCGATTTCTTGTAGCGGCTACTCCCGAATTTTGTTCGTTTTGTAGTAAACGAATTCTTGCATCAGCAAAAGACCGGATTATTTCAACCGATTGGTCAGTTGACGCATCGTCAATGATGATCAATTCAAAGTTTCCAAATGATTGATTTAAAACACTTTCAATTGCTTCAACAAGGTGTTTTTCACCATTGTAGACTGGCATTACGACAGATAGAAAAGTCATCTAAAAGTTAGTGTTAATATTTATTTTAATTCTTTAGGTTTATCAGTTTCTAGTATTTTTATCAAATTGATTATCTTCCGTTTTTTAGACTCCATCCAATAACTTTTCTGGAAAATGTACAAAGCAAATACTGTTGCAATCAGGTAGTGGTAAAAATAAAGCGAAGCACCTGTAAAACTTGTTATAAGAAGGTACCATAGATAATATTTGGCATAATGATATTTGGGCGGTATGGGAACAGTTAAGCTTTTTATCCAAATCAAGATATAGCCAGCAACAGCAAAAATTCCAAACATGGCATAAACAGCGATTAATCCTAGATCTGAAAGGAAATAACCCTTTCTGTCTGCTAGGTTTTCGATAAATTTTCCATAAGTAGACATCCCCCAATAAGGAGAACCGTTTCCAAATACCTGACTCCAAAAGTTAGGCGAGAGATCAGTAATAAAATATTTGCCGGCCAGAACCCTGATATAATTTTCATCTACCCTTGTGTCGCTTTCTTTTTGTGTATCCATCAATCCTTTTACCATGGGGATTTCAGATTGGATAAGTACCATAAAACCTAAAGAAAAAATCAAAAGGAAAAGTGCCTTTTTTATGTTTGATGTTGCTTTTGAGAAATGCAAAACATAAATGAGCAATACTCCAGCAATGTATTGCCTGGTAACTTGCATGATTGGAATTACTAACCCAAGGGCCGCTATTATTACCCAAAACCATTTGTTTTTACTTTCTTCAGAGGTGATTTTTGTAATAGCGATAAAAATGGATAAAAGAAAGACTCCTTTTGCAGGAAAGATTATTCTAACAGTACCCCGAGACTCTAGGAATTCTTCTCCCCATAATGGTTTTCCGAAAAAGACCGTGCCTGAATTGATGTATTGAAATAGGTACAGCCCTACATAGACCAAGCCATAGGCTACAACTACTTTTTCAATGGTTTTGATGGGCATATTCACACCAATCAAAACAAAGAAAAGTGGCCAAATCAAGTATTGCGTATATTCAATTAGGCTATCCCAGTATTTTTGATCCCAAGAATAATTGGCCATCACAATAGAGAATAATATTGAAAAAAATATCAGTTTTACTGGAAGATTAAAAGGTCCTTCTTTGTAAGGGCCTAATATTACAGCTAAGGAGATAAGTCCCCATACCGTCAGAAAGGAGACATAATTGACCAACCTTTGATCCAAAAAATTTGCATCAAAAAATCTTAAGGTAATCGGAACAATGATTGCGAGAATGATTAATAAGTAATACTTTTTCATGAACCCTTAACCATTAGATTTTTTGAAAACCAGCCCGATGTGAGTAATACTAAAGCTGCAATTAGAATTTTGAACAGGATATTTATCTCTCCTAATAAAAAATAAGATGAAAGGAATAGAAGAATTGCCAAGCCACCCATTAAGAAACTATCTTTTATTTTTATAGAAATGGTTTTTTGAAACACATACCATATATAAAACTGGAATAGTGCTGTTGCTGATAAATATGCGATTGATAATCCCAGTGCCCCATAATAACTTCCGAAATAGACGATGGGCGTAGAGAATAACATATTCACTATCCCTATTTTTAATATTTTTTTCTCATTGTCTGTGGACCCTAGTATCGTTCCCATCAAACTGTTGACTGAGTTTAAGAAAAGCACCCAAATTTGGATCTGACAAACAAATACAGCAGGTAGATAGCTTGCAGGAAACAAGAAGCCTAAGATCTCCATGGCAAAGACTGTAAATAAAAAACAGAGGACCATTCCTAGAAGCATAAAATACTTGAAGTTATCCTGTATCGTTTTTTTGAATTTTCCTTTGTTGGTAATCCAAAGGGCTGAAAAATTGGGGAAAATAGCAATAAGTGCCATGTCCAATACCATAGATATGGGCCCGGTAAATTTATCTGAAAGGTTATAAAAGGCTACCTCATCAATACTGGAATTGATATCAAGAAAGTTATTGGAAAATTTTGTATAGGGCATGGCTACCAAGGTAAGGGCAAAATACGGCCAGCTTTCTTTTAGTAAACGTTTGGAGGAAGTCCAAAAATCTCCAATTTTTCCAAGTAAGAGATTGAATTTTTTTAAGCTGAAATAATATGCCAGGTTTTTGATGACATTTAAAATCAAAAAAGCAACGACCAGATAATTTACCTGAATCAGTTCTACCGGGGCTAAAAAAACATAGACAAACCAAAGAAAACCTGAACTGAAGTTGATTATTGCAGTGGGAAGCATGATTTGATGTCCCAAAAATGCGGTTTCAAAAATTTTACCAAAACAGGAAATGAGAGCAAATAAAAACACCATTGCCATTTCAAAGCCACTAAGGTTTCCTAAAAAATAATTATACCCTATATAAACACCTGCCATCCCAAGGATAGAAATTATCCTTAGAAGCATTCCATTGTAAACCAAGTCATTGGTTCTTTGTGGGTCTCTTGCAATGGATCTAACCACGATCATCATGATGCCTAGGTCGGCAATGGTCATGATCAATGTACCTTGTGCTATTATAAAGGAGTACAGGCCATAATCATCCGGGTGAAGAAGTTTGGTTATTTTTAAAATGGTCAGCAAGCTGAAAACTTGCGAAAGTGCAGAACCTATTGTTAAATAGGAGAAATTCTTAAAGACCTTATTGTGAAATATCTTGGAGAGCATTTAAAAAGTCTGTAGCCGCTTGTTTGCGGGCTTAAGATATAATATTTTTTTTGATTTTTCTCTTTAGTAAGTTGGAGTGCGGTAATGTTATTTTCCTTGCAAATAATTTTTTGGATTTTTGAATTTTTTCAAAGTCATCAGAAGTTAGTATACTTGGGCTGTTACTAGCGCGTTCATCCCAATTAATAAAGTACAAATTATCATTAGCTACATGTTCTTTATATGGGGAATTCATGACCAATGTATGGAAGAAAAATTCATCTGGTGCAAAGGTATATTTCATGGATTTTAAATATTCTGGATGAGTTTTCAAATAGTCCATACAAAATTGAAAGCAAGATCCAGTCAATGAACACCAACAAGATCCCCCAAACAGTTTTAAATTTAGGTGGGACAAATCCCTTTTAATGCCCAAAAATTTTTGAATGCGTATTAATACCCTGATTATTTTGAGACCAAATTTGTTTTTAGCATTGAATTGGTCATAGAAATGATAGTATTTCAGTCTATCTAAACCACCATTGCCCGCCCAATTAGCACTAGGTAATCTGAAGTGGTGGAGGAATTGTTTCCCATTGTGTTTTTCGAAATAGGCTATAATCTTTTCTGGAGATTGAAGGGGTGTGTCATGTCCGCTCATAAGGTGAATGTAAGCATAGTCCTTGATTGAAGGAATTTGTCTGCCTAACCAGGTGAAAGCCTTTATAATGGAGTATCCTCCCCATTTTATTTTATGTCGTTGTTTAATTATTTGTACATTTTCAATGTTTTTAATTTTCAAAATATCTTCCTCCTCGTAATGGGCTCCCTTATCTAAATGGATGAAAAAATGGAAATTTTCATCAAACATGTTGACAAGATCAATTAAATGATTGAGCTGATTATGAGCCAATAAGAGAATTGCATGTTTTTTCATTTAATATTTATGTTTTTAGCCAACACCAGAGTTGAATGAACCCTGTTCTACCTCGAAGCCTTTTGAGTTGAGGGCTGTTAGCTTTTCAAGGAGGTTAGTGGAAACAGGGTTTATAAATTTTCTGGCAAACAATTTTTCAGAGCTTTTTAAAATTGGGAAGAAGGAATCATCTAAAGTAACGGGACTAGGACCGTCTTCCCAACTAATAAAGAACAAATTGTCATTTTTGACTGACTTTGCAAAGCTGGAGTTCATAATGATGGTGTGAAAGATCATCTCATCGGGCGCAAAAGTATGGCTGATCTGATTGAATAAATCCTTTTGTTTATCAAAGTAGGAAGTACAATATTTCATACAATCAGCCGTAAGAGAAAACCAACATGACCCTCCATACATCGGAGGTAGTTTTTTTTCGATATTACGATTAAGTTTCATGTATTTTTGGATTTTAACCATCAGGTTTATCAGCCGTAGCCCTATGGTGCTTCTGCCATTTATCCAATCGTAAAAATGATAATGATTAAAGCGTTCCAAGCCGCCATTGTGCCACCAAGGTGAAGGTAAGGGATAGTGGAGTAGGAATTGTTGCCCATCATTTTCTTGGTAAAAATCCAAAATATCTTTCCTTGTTTTAATGGGAAAATCCTGACCGCTTAAAACAATGATGTATTTATAATCCTCATTTTTTATTGCTTCACGCCCAAGATCGAAAATAATTTGAGTAAGCTTTACACCTCCCCAATTCACTTTATATTTCTGACTAAATAGTTTTACATTAGGCAAATCAGTAAATGCTTTTATCTCTTTGTCAGATAAATTGCATTTTTTGTTGAAGTGAATATAGAAGTCAAATGATTCCCCCAAATAATTGATTAATTTCAGTTGATGGTCAGGATTTTGATGAGCTATCAAAAGTACAGCATGCTTTCTCATAATTCGTTTTATAGATTGAGTGGTTAAACAAATGCTAAATGGACAAAGTGATTTTGTGAAAATTCACTTGTATTGATTTAAAAGAAGGTGAAAAAAATCGTCTATTTTGAATCATGGGAAGCCCTCATCACTAGGACTATAATACTCTTAATATAATTAAATTTTATTTTGCTCCAACCATAAATGATCAATTAATCTTCCTTGCGGTAATTCAACATCCGCAAATGTGATAGTCTGATCCTTTTGAATGTTATTTTTTACGATGCAGCCATGGGATAGTCCCATAGGTAGTAATTTCTCTTGGAGTGCAGTATCGTGGTTTTCGCATAAACCATAAGCTTTGAATCCCCCTATGCCATCCAATCGATCTCCTGGTTTTAAATCTGTTTTGGCCACCGTAACTACATCTACAACAGGGCCATTTTTGGGAACAATTACAGGATCATCAAAGTCAATTAATCTACAGATAGAGCTAGCTATATCGAAAAACAGTAAATGAAAAGGAACATAAAAACTGTACAAGGGGCCATCTCCTAATTTACCATATTTCAAGTACTTTATAGAGTAAGGGTCTTTAGCCTCTGCGAAAACAAAAACTCCTGGGGAGGGTTTGGAGCCAATGACAAAATCTACAATTCCACCTAAAGATCTGATTTGTTCCAAGTCAAACATACCGGTCATTTCATCCACGTGGCCGTCGTACTGATAGCCCAACATACCTCTCTTCGCTACTTTCATGCCGGTAGCATTAGCAATGCAAGACTGCTCGAAAGCAACCTTTGTGCCGTCTGCAAAGTTTGTAGCCATCTCAGGTTGCATACCCCAAGAATCCGCAAATCCTTTTTGGGTGGCAGGTGTTCTGTAGTAGTCCAACATGCCTTTGATGTTACCACAGACCCTTGGCTCAAAGCCCATACCTTTCACATACCTGTAAAGGTTCATGGTGACTCCTGGCTGGTCACCATCTCCCAAAGAGTATTTAACTCCAAGTTCCTTCGATTTTTTATAAAGAATAGGACCTAGAGTGGAGTCTAATTCCGCATTAAAAGACAACACATGCTTGCCTTTCTCAAAAGCCTTCAATAAAGTCTCAGCCCCAAACTCAATGGAACCTGTGGATTCAACTACAACATCTAATCCATCAAAGGACAGGAAGGAATCAATATCTGAGGTTATCCAAATTTTACCTTCTTGAATGATCCTTGTAGCATCCTCTAAGTTATTGGAATGTTCAAATTCAGGAATATTTAAAGCATTCAGAACAGTTTCAACCCTGGAAGGGGTTCTGTTATAAATTGCAGTCACTTCCATTCCTGGTGTGTAATGAAATATTTGGTTGATCATTCCCTTGGCCATTTCTCCCGCGCCAATCATTCCGACCTTGATGGGATTGTTGTTTCTGGCTCGTTTTTCCAACGCTTTATCTGTAAGTATCATAGGGATTTAAAATGGAGAGTTAAACATAGATAGTAGAGGCATATTTTGGTCTTTTTCCGATACAATAGGAGGGATGTCAGGCCAAATAATACCACATGAGTCCCACTTAATGCCCGCATCGCATTCAGGGTCATAAACTGAAGTGGAGCGGTTTAAGAATATTGTGTGGTCTTCCAAAGCCATAAAACCATGTGCAAATCCTTCAGGAATAAATAACAACTTGGGTTGGCGCGAATCTATCACAGTAGTGTAGTGCTTTCCGAATGTAGGAGAGTTTTTCCGTAAATCTACAGCAACATCGAAAATACTGCCACTTATGCAGGTGACGCTTTTGGCATGACTAGAGGGTGGTACTTGGAAATGAAGTCCTCTTACCACCCCTTTTTGAGAAATCGAAAAATATTCTTCTGGGAAACTTAATGGCAAATTTAAGTCAGCGAATGTGGGCTGATGAAAGACTTTTGTTAATGAACCCCTGTGGTCTTCAAAGGACCTGAGTTTAACTTCAAAACAGCCATCAAGACTTGTACTTTTTAATTCCATTACAATGCATATCTATAATCAAAGACATTTTTCTTTTCCAGCAAGGATTTTTGATCCTTAAACACCTTCCAACCTGTGAGTAAAACAAGGTGATCAGAAAGCTCTACTATTTTTTCTAGGTCATCAATGTAATCGATTTTCAAGCTCGGGTAGTGTGTTTTAAATTCATCAATTGCAATGGGGTCGTAAGCATAAATCTTTTCATAACCTCGTTGAAGAAGAATCTCTATAACCTCTTTTGGTGGTGTAATACGCACATCATCTGAGTCTGGCTTAAATGATAATCCTAAAATACCGATAGCTTCATTTTTGGAAGCTTTCTTTTCAACCTGATCTACCAAAAATGGCTTAATGTCCTGATTGGTCTTGAGGTTTGCCTTTAATATTTCTGGTGAAAAACCATTTTTTTCAGAAATTTTCACCAGTGCTGAGGTGTCTTTTGGTAAACAGTACCCGCCATAACCGCAACCTGGGTAAACATAACTTTTCATACCTGCTGGATTACCGTACCATCGCTTATCTTCATGTAAGATTTGAAATGCCTTTTTTACCTGAATATCTCCAATAGCTCCTGCTATCATTGACATTTCATTGGCATAACTGATCATGGTAGAAAGCAAAGTGTTAGATAAATATTTGATATACTCTGCAGTGTTGTAATTGACATAATGAATGGGAGCATGGAAAGGCTGATAGATAGCATCCAAAATGGTTTTGGAAGTTTCGTCTTCAACGCCTATGACTACTCTATCAGGCTGTATAAAATCCTCCCAGCAGTACCCTTCCCTTAAAAATTCAGGATTGGAAGCAAAGCCAATCTTTCTGTTTGGCTTGGCTTTCAGGATATTATTGACATGAGGAATTACTTCTGCGGATACGGTAGAAGGGGGAACAGTCGATTTGGTAATCAATACTTGAAACTTATCGGTATCAACAGCTAAAACTTGGTCAATTGCTCCAAGCAAATAGGTTAAATCTGCACTGCCATCTGATTTTTCAGGAGTACCTACACATAGAAAGATAGCATCACTTTCTTTGATGGCATTTTCAAATGTTTCGCTTAAGAAAAATGTTTTCTCATGAGTTTCCTCCAAAACCTCCTTTAAATGAGGTTCGTGAAAAGGTATGATAAAGTTCTTCAATTTATTAAGACGTTCCTCATTGACGTCAAACCCGTAGGTTTTAAATCCTTTTTTTGCAAATCCTAGTCCAGTGGTCAAGCCAACAAAGCCTAACCCAAGTATTGAAATTTTCATAGTTTTCCGTTGTTTATTTTTAAAAATGTCAAAAACCTTTTTACTCCTTCCTCAACATGAATTTCAGGTTGGTAATCGAGCATTTCTTTTGCTTTTGAAATATCAGGACATCTGCGGTTAGGGTTATCAGTTAAATAATCCGCATCATCCGAAGTTTGGAAAATTGCTTGACCTTGATAACCATAGACTTCTTTGGCAGCTTTAACAAACAATTCGGCAAATTGCTTGACTGAAACTTCAGGTTTGTCAATCCCTATGTTGAAAGCTTCCAATTTACCATGGCAAAGCACTTTCAGGTAACCCGTGATGGCATCTGTGATATAACAAAAAGTTCTTGTGGGTTTACCATCAGAAAACATCACCAAATCCCGTCCTTCATGTACGCATTTTGCGAAATCAGCAGGGAGTCTTTTGTCATTGATATTCATCCCAGGCCCGTAATTGTTGAAAGGTCTGGCGATGGAAATTGGCATTTGGTACTTTTCATGAAAAACATAACAAAGCGTTTCTCCAAAGCGTTTGGCCTCATCATAACAAGCACGAGGCCCCATGGCAGATACATTGCCTCGGTATGTTTCAGGGGTAGGAATAAATTCCGGGAAAGGATCTCCATATATTTCACTGCTGGAGAAAAAGAGGAAACCTTTTATGGGCTTATTGACATAGAAATCCAAAAGTCTTCTTAAGCCCGTGATATTGGCATCGATGGTCTCCAAAGGGTAAATCCTGTAGAATGTAGGTGAAGCAATAGAAGCACCATGAATGATCAGGTTGGCATTTTCTATGCCTTCAATGGTATTTGGATCATCGTGAATGATATCGAATGTATGCAAGGAAACTTTTGGGTTTTCTTTTTCCAATGCTTCCAGCCAATCTTTGGTGCCTGTGAGAAAATTGTCAAGCCCTATGATTTGTTTAATTCCCAATTGTTCTGAATAAGCACTTAAGAAATGCATGAAATAATAACCTAAAAACCCACCACAACCGGTTAAAAGTACGGTGGCATCTTTAAATTTCTCTTTTTCCGAAGCAGAAAGTTTATTGAAAATATATGCTAAATCTTCTGCTAGAATCCTATTTTTTTCCATTATTATGATTGTTTGAAACAGTTTATTTTATTGCCATTTTTTCCACGGGGCATTTCCAGCATTCCACATTTCTTCAAGAACATTTTTATCTCTTAAAGTATCCATAGGTTGCCAAAACCCACTATGCTTGAATGCGGATAATTTTCCTCTATTGGCCATTTCTTCTAAGGGGGTTCTTTCCCAGATGCAGTCATCTCCATCTATAAAATTCAAGGCTTCTGGTTCCACTACGAAGAAGCCCCCATTGATCCAGGCATTGTCTAACCCATCTCCTTTAGGCTTTTCTCTAAAATGTGTAATTTTTGCATCGTCTTTTCCCAATGTGAATGCGCCAAAACGACCAGGCTGTTGGACTGCGGTAAGGGTTGTAAGTGCCTTTTGATTCTTATGAAACTGAATTGCGGCTGTGATATCCACATCACTGACTCCATCTCCATAAGTCAAGCAGAAGGCCTCATCTTGAATATGTTCTGCGACTCTTTTGATTCTACCTCCAGTCATCACATTTTCTCCAGTGTCTACCAAAGTCACTTTCCAGGGCTCTGATTGTTTTTTGTGGACGACCATAGTGTTGTTGGACAGGTCAAATGTGATATCTGACATGTGGAGGAAATAATTTGAGAAATACTCCTTAATCATATACCCCTTGTAACCGCAGCAGATGACAAAATCGTTGATGCCATGATTGGAATATATTTTCATGATGTGCCAAAGAATGGGTTTACCACCAATTTCCACCATGGGCTTAGGGCGCACCCCACTCTCCTCGCTTATTCTGGTGCCAAATCCACCAGCTAAGATTACTGCTTTCATTTTATTAAATTTAAGAGTTGGCTAAAATCGATTTATTTATTTGGTATTTCCTAAAATGCTGTATTTTAAAAGATTATATGCAGTTTTACCTTTTTCTAAAATTTTTTCTGACTTATTGAGGTTATTTTCGGTTTTGTTAGTGAAGTCAATTACTTCTTGAGATGTAATTCTTGGTGCAAAAACCAATAAACCTTCATTAATTAAAAATCGGTCCACATCCAGGAGTTCTGCTTGATACACAGAAATAGTAGGAATGCCTAATATTGCCATTTCCCTGGTCATCGAACCTCCTGCGCCAATAAATGCCAGGCAATCTGTGGCTACAGTCAGAAAATCAAGGGGCTTTTCAGGGACGGTCACGTTGTTTTGAAACTTACGGGTATAGTAATTAGCCTGTTCAGTGCCTCTAGTCAAAACAACTACCTGATATTGGGAGCTTAGTTCAGAAATCAATTTGTCCAAAAAGTTTTCTTTTCCTTTATAATATTGTGCTGAAACCGGCTCTGGCCTGATGTATATTTTATTCTGCTTGTTTTTTTCTCTTAGAGACTTAATGTTCAGTGCCTTTTTCCATAAATAGATACCCTCTTTAATCCCGGGATATTGTGTGATTTTTTTCTTTGATGCACCTTGACTAAGGGCCTTTTTAAGAGAAAGCTCACTGGGCAAAAATATGGTGTCGGCAAAAAGAAAAGAAGGTATATTGCCTAAAGCATGCTCATTGTCATTCGTGTATATGGAGCGGATTTTAAGTGACCTTGCCGTAAGGGGTAGATAAAAACTACTTTGCCCTACTGCCAAATCAATTTTTTTGTTTTTCAAAAACTTTCTAAGATCAAGAATTCTACCTGGAAAAGCGATTAACTTTGAAAGCAAAGACTTTTTTACTCCAGACCCAATTACTTGAAAATCCCAACCTTTTTGATTCAGCAATTGAACCGTATTGGAAGAATCTCTACATGTCATCACAATTTCATGACCTAAAGCATTTAATTCCTCTATTAAGGGTTCAAAAAAACTTACTTGTGGGGTATTAATAAAATCTATCCAGATTCTCATCCTTGTTTATAAAAAGTAGTAATTAAGTATATTGGACTTCTGATACGCTACTTGGCATGATAATAACCTCCGGCATATTTTTTTCCATAACCGTAGGTAAGCTCCATGGTAGCATCATTAAGCACTATCATTGGTTTTTTGAATTTTTTGTTGGCTCTGATATCCTCAATAGTTTTTATTTGTGATTTTGTCGAGTGATTTAGCCTGACCATAAAAATGGTTAAGTCGGCATGGTCAGCAAGAACAAAAGAATCGGAAACAAGGCCTACAGGTGCTGTATCAATAATGACGTAATCATATTTTTTCGCTAAACGATTGATCATATCATGTAACTTATCGCTAATCATCAGTTCTGCAGGATTCTCCGGAGTTGTTCCGCAGCCAAGCACGGATACATTTTCCATCTGCTCTAATGGATGAATGATATCTTCCAATTTATAGGTATTATTTTCAAGATATTCTGAAATCCCAACATCTGATTCAATACCAAGTGAGGATAATAGTGCCGGTCTCCTTAGGTCAAGTTCTAAGACAGCAACTTTTTTACCGATTAAGCCCAAACTTGCTGCCAGGTTTACGCTAAAGAAGGTTTTCCCTTCTCCGCTTATTCCCGAAGTGACCATGATTACCTGGTTGGTTTTTCTTTGTAATTCAGTAATCATATTGGTTCGGATAAACCTAAATTGCTCAGCTAGTAAACTTTTTTTACCATTTCCAATTACAAGGGTGCCCTCATTGGTATTATTTCTGGAAACTTCTCCTAGGATTTTTGTAGCAGTGATATGCTGGATATCTGACTTAAACTCAATTTTTTCCGACAAAATATCTTTAATATATATCAACCCATAAGGGAAAATTAATCCAAGAATTGTCCATATGCCAAATATCAATACTTTTTTCGGCTTTACAGGATAGTCTGTCGGTGTTGGCGGATCAATGACCTTGGAGTTGGAAATTGAGGTGGCAGCCAATGTAAGTGCAGCTTCTTCTCTTTTTCGTGTCAACAATAAATAATGTTCTTGCTTGATTTCCTGTTGCCTACTAATTTCCAAGAGTTCCCGCTCTATGGTAGGTACTCTAGAAGCTCTTGTTTGGAATTCCCCAGAGGTTTCCATCAGACTATTTCTAGAAATGACCAAGCCCTGCTTTATATTTCTAATGTTTTCTAAAATATTTTTTCTTAAACCTATTAATTGTTCATTAAGGTTGGTAACGATTGGATTATTGGGCTGGGTAGTTCTTAACATCCTTTCTTTTTCCCTTTGAATGCTGTTGAAATTAGTGATTAAATCAGCTAGCGTGGGATCCTGAATAGAAAGTGTACTTGGTACCATTCCAAATTCATTGCCAGAAGACATGATATACTGTTCAATAGATTCCAAGACACCGATTTGAACTGAAAGTTCGCTTATTTGCTGTCTGTTTGCTGTTGTACTGTTTAAAAATAATTGTGCTTCAGCACTTACATCAGTAATGGCGTTATTAAGCTTAAACCTCTCTGCTTTCCTTTCAATGTCTGCTAATTCTGCAGTTAAATCGATGAGCTGTTCATCGATAAAATTCAAGGTGTTTAGCGCTGTTGAGTTTTTCTCATTGTCAGCTTCTTGATTATAAATTTCAATTAATTTATCTAATACTATCTTTCCTCGTTCAGGATGAGAGTTGTATAAGACCAATTCGATTACACTGGATAATTTATTGACTATTTCAACTTTTAAATTTTCAGCGAAATCTTTACCTACCCCAACAGGATCATAGAAACCAACTTTGATTTCATTTTCATGATGTAAAAATTGGGGGAAATATTCTGGATTTTTCTCCACGGTAAAGGTTCCGAAAAAGTTTGTCAATGATTCACCAAAATCTGCCTTAACTTTTGGAGCATTGGGTATTTGAATTTCAAATTGTTCCTCACTGAGGATTTTGATGACTACTGTATTGTCTTTTACCTTTGGTGGGAAGGGGTTTTTTTCTATAATGTTGATTTCAACAGGAACTTCAGGCCCATAGATTTCCTTCCATCTGAATAAGCCATTTGGGACAAAATAGCCATTAGTGATTCCTAGCTCTTGGCAGGCTTTAATCATTAAGCTTTCAGATTTGAAAATTTCAGCTTCATTTTCTACTGTGGTGGTGCTGCTGAATCCTGTCAAATTATTTACAACTGCATTCGAGTTGAAATCAGCCCCTTTTTCTTTATCTTTTAAGAGAAGGGTTGCTTTGATTTCATACTGCGGTGTAGAAAAATAAGTAATCAAAAATGCAGCAATTAATGCTATCAATAAGCCGGAGGCAAACCACTTCCATTTTTTCAAGTATTTGAAAAATAATAGTTTGTAATCAACTTTACCTTTGCGGGAAGATCTATTTTCTTCCTCTTCTAATTCTTTCAATAATTCTGAAATATTCATTTCAATAGTTTTTTATAGACGTATCAGAATATTAGTTATTCCATCTGAAGTTTAGAATAACGATGGTAGCTAAGCTTATCGTACTAGTGATAATAGCAATTTGTGCCGGGTTGGTATCTGCCTGAACCGATTTTGTTTTGTAAGGTTCTACATATACCACATCATTTTGCTGGAGATAATAATAAGGAGATGTCAAAATAGTTTTGTCATTCAAGTTCAAGCGAGTAGCTGTTCGGACTCCATCTTTTTCTCTAATAATCATAACATTCTCTCTTCTTCCATAGGCCGTCATATCTCCTGCTAAGCCCAGGGCCTCCAAGATCGTGATTTTTTCTGTGGGAATAATAAAAGAATTCGGAGTTTGAACCTCCCCAATTACTGTGACTTTGAAGTTCATAAAACGAATATTGATAATAGGATCTTTTACATATTCGTTTAAGAGACCACTCATTTTGTCAATAGCTTCCTGCTTAGTAAGACCTTTTAAATTGATTAAACCGATAACTGGATAATTGATATAACCGTCTTTATCGACCAGGTAATTCTCATTGATAGGATTATTCACTATCGTATTGTTTCTATCTCCTGATGGCATCAATACGCCTACATTAAAAAGCATGTTAGATTCTGGATTTAAACTTGTAACAGTAATGCTTAACAGATCGTCTACCTGAATTCTAGGCTCGTTGGACATTTCAACCGGAACAGAAAATTCCATGTCCTGATAAATATCACTGAAGTAGACTAAATTCCTTTTGGCACATGAGAAAAGTGAAATGCTCAGAATTGCTAGAAATAATAATTTTTTCATGGTCTATTTTATAAAATATTTGGTAATATACTAATTCCTTGAACTAAAATATAGCTTCGCCCGCTCAGTCACAATCTTGTTGTGCTTAAATCGAAAAAAATAGCGACTATCGCTTAATTTTTGGTCTATTTTTTTGAAACTCATTATTTGAGTCCAATACAAATGCAATAATACAAAATAAATTCATAATGCAAATAAATGTGTTTAAAAAACTTTTTTATTATTTTGAAAATTTAATCATTAACTCCTTAGCTCTAGTATTTTGATCATGAGGAAGTGATAAAAAAATACCATTCAATTAGATAATTGAATGGTATTAAAAACTTTTATGAAACAGGATTTATACTTTTTATATAAATAAGGAACTTATGGATGTGTTTCCTGTAACAGCGTGAATAGCTTTTGCAAAGAGATCTGCTACAGAAAGCACTTTAATTTTAGATGAAGCTTGTTTCAACGGTATAGTGTCCGTAATAACAAGTTCTTGGAGTACCGAATTTTCTATATTTTCATATGCTTTACCGGAAAGAACACCATGGGTAGCTATTGCACGTACAGACTTAGCGCCTTTATCCATTATGATCTGGGCTGCCTTACAAAGTGTACCTGCAGTATCAACCAGGTCATCAACTAAAACGACATCTTTCCCTTCCACATCTCCAATTACCTGCATGGAAGCTACTTCATTAGCTCTTTTTCTATGTTTGTCACACACCACCATTTCCACTTCAAAATGTTTGGCATATGCTCTGGCTCTTGCAACTCCACCTACATCTGGCGCAGCAAAAATCAGATTTTCAGACAATAATCTTTCTAGATAGGGAACAAATATGGCGGAACCATTTAAGTGGTCCAAAGGTAGATCGAAAAAGCCTTGTATCTGACCGGCGTGTAAATCGCAGGTCATGATCCTGTCTGCACCGGCAGAAGTCAACATATTAGCGATCAGTTTAGCGGCGATGGAAACCCTTGGCCTGTCTTTTCGGTCCTGCCTGGCATATCCGTAATAGGGGATGACCGCACAAACCTTGTAAGCACTTGCTCTTTTAGCTGCATCTATCATCAGACACAATTCCAACAAATTGTCAGAAGAGGGCATTGTTGACTGGATTAAAAAAACGGTACAGCCCCTTACAGATTCATTGAAGCTTGGGGACATTTCACCATCACTGAATTTGGATATGGTAAGATCTCCTAATTTTTTCCCGTAATGTTTTGCGATTTTTTCGGCAAGCGATTGGCTTTTTGTACCTGAGAAGAGTTTGACCTCGGTCATGATTGGACGGTTCGTTGGTAAGGTTTTGTTTCAAGCTCACAAAGATAAAAAAATTGATTATAAAATAGCTTTTTACCAAATGGTATTCTTCAGGATTCTTGATGTCTATGCATTCCTTAATGCAATAATTTTACCCTTTTCAACCAATGCAACAGCATTATATAGATCTAAAGACAAACAAAAATCAATATCTTTTTCTATATCTTGATTTTGTAAACGTTTGGTATGTGAAGCATTTGAAATAAAATCTTTTAAATTTTTGCGCTGAGTTTGATAGAGCGTTCTAAAAGCCAATGTGCTGTCACATTCCGTTACATAGTAGGAGTCGAGTGAATCCGCTAAAGCACCGGCATATAAAGAGTCTTCTAAATTAAATTTCCCTTTCCACCCTGCACAATAGATTAAAAGGTCTTCTTTCGTATTTTTCAAATAAGAAACTGTAGCATTCAAGTTAATGAATGCGCCGATCAGTACTTGGGAGGCTTCTTCTCCAATGGTATCAATAGCATTTGTCCCATTGGTAGTTGTAATGGCCAGTTCTTTTCCTTTATAGATACCTTTCAAATAGGCCAAAGGAGAATTACCTAAATCAAAACCTTTTGCTTGTTTCCCATCCCGTTCACCGGCAATGATAAACCCCTTTTCTTGCATAGCCTTACAAGCATTCAAATCTTTAAAAGGTGTTATCGAGGAAACACCATTAGCCAATGCAGCTACAATTGTGCTTGAAGCTCTAAATATATCTACAATGATTACAATTTTCCCTCTGCTGTCATATAGGTGAATTAATTCCGGGGAAAGGCAAACTTCTATTTTTTTCATGCTGCAAATATAATAACAATTGCAAGGAAGTAGGATAATAACAAACCTTTAAAAATGAATTTTAAATATAAAAATTTGCTTTTTAAATTATTTTGATTTAAAATTGAGCGTTGAAACAATTCAGTTTTGATCAATAGGCCTGGTACTTTGTGTGTTAGAACATTTATCCTTTTTAACAAATTAATTTCGAACTGTTATGGAAACAAAATTTGTAATTATTCAAGAAAGCTCCAACCAAGAATTATTAGGAGCTAATAAAAGACCAATTTCCAAAGCCTTTTTACCCAAAGCGCAAGGAAAATCACCTTTTGAAATCGCTGTCGAAGTAAATAAAGGTTTATATGATTCACTAATGATCGTTGGCCAAATATCCAATTTTAAATATTCCAGAAGCTTATTAATGAAAATAGGTATTTACAATTATGAGGAAATTATCGAAGCATGCTCAAAAAACACTGCTGCAGATTTTGCTTTTGCAGCATTTGCCTCCAGTCAAGAAGATGTTTTGTTTGTTACCAATCCCATTTTTTCGGTACCTGTGAATGATTACTATAATAATACATTAAGACATGCAAAGCGATTGGCTGACCAAGGGGATATTGTAGTGGTAGATTTTTATAAGGAAGAGCTTTCTCTTGGCAAAAAAGATCATGAGGATTTACTTCAAAGGGTTTATTGTTTCAAGGCCTCAACTTTCTTAGATGAGCTTTTGAAACATGAGCCAGACACTTATTATGCTACAAAAAGAGCCCACTTTAAGAAAAGCGGTAGCTTTATTAATGAGATCTTAAATGACCTGATACCTAGCCATTCAATTGAGGAGGCTGTTATTGATAAATCGGATAAAGTAAAAGGCATTAACGCTTTTATAAATGTCAACGATCATTATCAAATAAACAACTTTAGCAGTGATCAAATAGCTTCTTGAGAAATCTTAAAAATTAAATACGTTTTATATAATGTAAATTACAGAAAAATGTATAAATTTATATTGTTAAGATTTTTCAAAATCTCGCACTATTTGATGGGTGGCTGTAACACTGGAATGTATTCTCTAATTCTAAAGCAATAATTTAAAGACACATAATTGTATTTCAAATTAAAAAAAATGCTTTTAAATTTTGCAAATCTTATCTTTAATATTAATTTTGTCATATTGGTAGGCTAATCGCTTTAAATAAGCTTTGAGCCATTGACTATCAATTATTTATAACTTCGTTGTCATGGAAACATTACTTTCAAATCCAGTTCCTGGCTTGAAAATCAATAGGAAATCAGAAGATTCTGTGATTAGGTTTTCTGAAAATCTTTTAGACAGCTTTCAAGTTTTGTCTAAGCGGGTGATGGATATTTTATTGTCTTCTTTATTTTTAGTATTTATTGGACTATGGTTATTTCCAATTATTGCTATATTAATTAAAATTGACTCTAAAGGGCCGGTTTTTTACAAACAGTTAAGGGACGGTCAGTTCAACACTAAATTTTATTGCTTTAAATTCAGAACAATGACTTTCAACCCTGAAGGTCAATTTAAGCAGGCTACAAAAAATGATCCTAGAATTACTCGAATTGGTGCTTTTTTAAGGAAAACCAGTTTGGATGAACTTCCTCAATTGATAAATGTCTTAATCGGTGACATGTCTATTGTAGGTCCTAGACCGCATGCTGTAGAAATGAATATAGACTGTGAAAGAAAATACAGTAATTATAGATTACGACATTTGGTTAAGCCTGGTATTACTGGATTGGCTCAAGCAAAAGGATTCAGAGGAGAGATTAAAAAAGAATTTGATATGAGGGGAAGGTTAAAGTTAGATCTTTTGTACATCGAAAAATGGAGTTTCTTTTTAGATATAAAAATCTTATTCCTCACAGTAAAAGGTATAGTTTTGGATAATGGGAATGCTTATTGAAATTTCGATTTAATTTAAGTGTTTGTTCATTTTTATTTATCATAAAAAAATAAAAAAGGCTGTCTAATTTTTTAGGCAGCCTTTTGATGTTAAATTTAGTATTATTTAAGTAAGGGTGTTTTTTCTATTTGCGCTTTTAATTTTTTATTTCTCACGCTGATATAAATTTCAGTTCCTGGTGTACTATAAGCCGTTTGAACATAGCCCATGCCTATTCCTATTCCCATGGATGGGGATATGGTGCCAGAAGTGACTTCACCTATAGTCTCTCCTTCACCATTTAAGATAGGGTATTGAGATCTTGGAATGCCTTTTTCCTGCAGCACAAAACCAATTAATTTTTTAGCTACACCTGTTTCTTTTTGATTTTTAAGATTATCACTGTTGATAAAGTCTTTGCTGAATTTTGTAATCCACCCTAAGCCAGCCTCCAATGGTGAGGTATTGTCATTGATATCGTTACCGTATAGACAATACCCCATTTCCAATCTGAGTGTATCTCTTGCTCCAAGGCCAATTGGTTTGATATTCATATTTTTTCCTGCTTCGAAAATAGCACTCCACACTTTTTCAGCATTTTCATTTTTAACATAAATTTCAAATCCGCCTGCTCCAGTATACCCGGTACCTGAAATAATAACATCTTCTACGCCTGCAAATTCACCCACCACAAAATGGTAGAATTTGATTTCTGATAAATTTACAGATGTCAAAGACTGTACAGCTTCTATCGCCTTGGGCCCTTGTATGGCGAAGAGAGATATGTCGTCTGAAATATTTTCCACATTAGCTCCCATGGTATTATGTTGATTAATCCAAGCCCAATCTTTTTCTATGTTTGAAGCATTAACCACCAACATATATTTATTGTCTACAAATTTATAAACGATCAAATCATCAACTATCCCCCCTTTATCATTAGGGAAACAGGAATATTGCGCCTGACCATTGGCAAGCTTAGAAGCGTCGTTGGAGGTGATTTTTTGGATAAGTTCTAAGGCCTTTGGTCCAGTTACCATAAATTCCCCCATATGGGAAACATCAAAAACCCCCACACCCTCACGGACAGCTTTGTGTTCTTCAATATCCGAGGAGTAGCGAACGGGCATATTATAACCTGCAAAAGGAACCATTTTCGCCCCCAATGATTCATGGAGGTCATTTAATTGAATTTTCTTGATAGTATCTTCCATAATTGGGTTTATTTCTAATTTGGGCAAAGCTAATTTATAAAGGTGGATTACGAAAAGACCGTATGCATAAAAAAGGCCACTTCCTAATGAAGGTGGCCTAATTGCTTTTAATTTTTTATGAATGATTAAACTGAAAAACTTTCACCACAACCGCAGGTTCTGGAGGCATTCGGATTTACAAACTGGAAACCCTTTCCGTTTAAACCATCTGAGAATTCAAGTGTTGTACCCGCTAAATATAATAGACTTTTACGATCTACAATAATTTTAATTCCCTTATCCTCAAAGATATGATCTGTTTCAATGACATTTTCATCAAAACCTAGATCATACATTAAGCCTGAGCATCCTCCACCTTTTACGGAAACTCTGATGTTTTCCTTATCGGCTCTTCCTTCCTCTTTTTTCAATTCAAGGATTCTTTCTTTTGCTTTATCTGTAATGACAATCATATCTAAATTTACTAATTCATCAATAAAACAACAAACATGTTTATTTTTGAAATGATTCAAAAATAAAAATAAAATTGAAATGCGAAAAATTGAACATCTGGGAATTGCGGTAAAAGATCTTAAAAAATCTAATCAACTATTTGAAAAACTGTTAGGTGAAAAACTCTATAAGGAAGAGTTAGTGGAGGGCGAAGGGGTTAAGACTTCTTTTTTCATGGTTGGAGATACCAAAATAGAATTGTTGGAAGCTACGCGTGAAGACAGTCCAATTGCAAAGTATTTGGATAAAAAGTCTGAAGGGATTCATCATATTGCTTTTGATGTAGAGAATATAGAAAAGGAAGTAGAAAGATTAAAAAAAGAAGGTTTTGAAATTTTGAATGAAATACCCAAAAAAGGAGCTGACAATAAACTTGTGGTTTTCCTACATCCTAGGTCAACAAATGGAGTTTTGATAGAATTGTGTCAAGAGATAAATCAAAAATTATAGGGCTTTTTATACCATTTTCCATGAGATTTGTCATTATATAAAATTTTTATATATAAAAACTTGTTTTTTAAATAATAAATAAAGTTTTTTGTATCATTCAAAAAGCAGTTGACAATACTGCCGATAATTGTTTAATGTTTAATGTAGAGTAATGGTTGTTAGTAGATCAATTGACCTTAAAGAAAAGAAAGGAGTAGAGGTTATCCCAGGATACCAATGTTTAGAAGTATTAGGTTATGATGTCTTTTCCGGAAAATTGGATATCATCCAAGATACTTCCTGTAAGGTTCTCATAAATACAATGAGTCCGAATAGTTATGGCGTCGCGTTAAAGGACAAGTTGTTTGAAAAAGCTTTGAAGGGTTCAGATCTCTTGGTATTGGACGGGGTTGGAGTTGCTTTTGGTTCTTTGCTACTCAATGGGAAAAATATTAAAAAAATTGCTGGGCAGGACTGTTTTGATTATTTCTTAGAGCTTTCCAACAAAAATGGCTGGAGAGTTTTTTTCTTAGGCTCTACTGATGATACTTTAAAAAAAATGAAATCCAGGGCTTTGAATGAATATCCGAATATCAAAGTAGAATATTTCTCTCCTCCTTTTAAGCCTGAATTTGACGAGGAGGATAATTCTAGAATGGTTACCATAATTAATGATTTTCAGCCGAATGTTTTGTTTGTAGGCCTTACAGCTCCCAAGCAAGAAAAATGGGCATTTCAACATAAGGAAAAAGTAAATGCAGGGATAATTTCTACAGTTGGGAATGTTTTTGACTGGTATGCCGGAAATAGTAAAAGACCTGCGAAAATTTGGATCAAATTAAGGTTGGAATGGCTAGTTCGAATATTTCTCAGACCGGAAATATTCAGAAGAAATACCAAGAATCAAATGATGTTTTTAAGGGATTTATTCCTCCATATTTTACATATAAAAAGAATTAAATAACATGTTAAAAGTAGCATTAATTGGTGCAGGTAAGATGGGAATCTCCCATCTTTCTATTCTGGGAGCGCATCCGGATGTTCAAATTGTTGGTGTCTGTGATACCTCCAAAATCGTATCCGAAGTTTTAGAAAAATACAGTGGCTTTGAGTGTTTCACCGATTATCTAAAAATGGTCGATAAAACCAAACCTGATGCGGTATTTGTAGCAGTTCCTACCAAGTTTCACTACAAGATGGTGAAAGATCTATTGGAAAGAGGAAAACATGTTTTTTCAGAAAAACCATTTTGTCTTAATCCACAGGAAAGTAAGGAATTAGTGGATATTGCTAAATCGAAAAAATTGATCAATCAAGTAGGCTATCACAACAAATTTGTAGGGACGTTTCAAGAAGTTAAAAGAATAGTCGATGCAGGATATATCGGAGATATACAGCATTTTACAGGTGAAGCCTATGGTCCTGTAGTTATTAAAAAGAAGAGCGAAACATGGAGGTCTGATCCCAACGAGGGCGGGGGATGTCTAATGGATTACGCGTCACACGTTATTGATCTTATCAATGATATATTGTCACCAATAGATTCCTGTAAAGGTGCCATGTTGAAATCCATTTATTCCAAACAAGTGGATGATGCAGTGTACGCTTTGGTGGGCATTGAGTCTGGAGAAACAGGTGTTATCTCAGTCAATTGGAGTGATGAAACTTACAGGAAAATGTCTACTTCCGTGACAATTATAGGTTCTAAGGGAAAAATTGTTTCTGATGCCAATGAATTGAAGGTCTATTTTAAGACGAAAGATTTCCCGGAAGGATACAGTAAAGGCTGGAATGTTAAATATGTGACAGATTTAACAGAAGAGGTGAGTTTTTACCTTCGAGGAGAAGAGTATTCAGCTCAAATCGATTATTTTATCAAAGCGGTTCAAGGCATTGTACCTAATGTGATCAATACTTTTGAAAGTGCTTGGAAAACAGATTTATCAATTTCAATTATCAAAAAATCTTCATAATTATGGAAAGGATATTATTTGGCGATAACCAGTTTTTCGCTGTTAACCATATTTCGGATGAGAAATCCAGGGCTCAGGCCATCAAATTTAAAGATGATGCAGCCATCATGAAAGTATTGGATGATGCCCGTGCAGCAGGAATAAATACTTTTATGTGTACCACGCATGATAGGATAGCAAATGTCTGTGATATCATCAGAGATAACCCTGAAAAGTATGAGGGTTTCAAAATTTACCCCTGTATGCCCTATGCCCACAAATATGCCAATGCAGTTACCGAGTTAGGCATTGTAGGCACTTTAAAGGAGTACGTTCCAGGCAATTTCTTTGGTTCTTTGTTTAAGGGAGGAATGGCTGTTATTTCTAAAGACTTCATTTCTATTATGGAGCTTTTGATAGACGCAGAAATGAAAATGTTCAAAGGAATAGATACACCGGTTATATTTCTTCAAAATGTAATCACTGATCTTTTGCTTGGTTTAGGCATGAAGGATTTTTTAATTGCCTTTGCTCATCATATTGAAAAGAAATATAACGCAGAGGCGGGCTTCATTACGATGAACCTACCCCAGTTACTTCCTGTACTTGAAGAAGGTGGGATTAAAAATCCAATCATCTGCGCTTCTATCAATAAAGTTAATTTTAGAATGTCAGGTGGTAAGGAGCTTTACGAGCAAATTCTTTCTGAGGGTAGAGCAAGGGTAATTGCCATGCAAGTATTGGGAGGTGGAGCAATACCTGCCAGAGAAGCCCTAGAATATGTAAGTAAACTTCCAAATGTGGAATCAATCCTTTTTGGTGCTTCCTCAAAGCAAAATATTCAGAATACTGTAGAAACTATTAACCATTATGATAGCCAAAAAATAATGGTGAGTTAATTTATAATGAATTTGAAATTAAAAACTAGCCCCATTCAGGGCTAGTTTTTTTATTTTGAAAGGTTCGATAAATTTACTTAACATGAAGAAATAATACACTGCAAACAAGAGATAGGTAGTGTCCATATACTACTTAGTCCCCTGTTTAATGGCCAATTAAGAATTCGCCTTATCTTTGTGAAAGAAATAAATACGTTATCAAGAAAAATGTCAGAAAAAAGAACAGAAATCAGCGAAATTGGGGAATTTGGATTGATAGATCATTTGAATCAAAGTATCAAAATCAAACATCAATCGACGATCAAGGGCATAGGAGACGATGCGGCAGTCATTGATATTGAAAATGAACGTGTATTGGTGGTGACAACTGATTTATTGTTAGAAGGTGTACATTTTGATCTGACCTATGCGCCACTGACTCACGTAGGTTTTAAAGCGGTGGCGGTCAATATATCGGATGTAGCGGCCATGAATGCCATTCCTAAACAAATAACCGTTAGCATTGCTCTTTCCAATCGTTTTTCTGTTGAAGCAGTGGATGCATTATACGCTGGAATAAATGCGGCAGCAGAACATTACGGGGTTGATGTAGTCGGAGGGGATACTACTTCATCCCGTTCAGGTTTGGTAATTTCTGTTACTGCACTTGGTGAAGTATCAAAAGATAGACTAGCCTATCGTTCAGGTGCTAAAGAAAATGACATTATATGTGTTTCAGGAGATTTAGGTGGCGCATTTATAGGTCTTCAAATCCTTGAAAGAGAAAAACAAGTGTATTTGTCCAACCCCGGCATGCAACCAGAACTTGACAAATATCAAATTGTTACCGGAAGGCAGATAAGACCTGAAGCCAGAATGGATATTGTATATGAACTAAAAGATTTCAATGTGGTTCCAACCAGCATGATGGATATTTCTGATGGCCTGGCTTCTGAATTGTTTCATATTTCTAAGGCTTCCAAAGTTGGGGTGACCATTTATGAGGATAAATTACCGATAGATAAGCAGACTTTTGATACCGCTGTTGAACTCGGTCTTGACCCTATCACATGCGTGCTCAATGGGGGAGAAGATTATGAATTGCTATTTACAATTGATCAGAAAGACTTTAAAAAATTAGAAAAGCATCCAGACATCCATTTTATAGGTCATGTAACAAAGCCTGAAGGTGGGAAAAACTTGGTTACTAAAAGCGGTACAGTTGTTCAGCTTAAAGCACAGGGCTGGCAACACTTCTAAAGATCTGATTAAAATTATGGATTGATTTTTTTATCTCAATTTTATATTTTTAGGTAGATTTTTATGATTGATTTTTCTTCCACTTTGCCGCTGCAGGTTTTTATTGATGACAGAGAACCTGAAACGCTCTTTTTGGAATTTGAAAAAAGAGCTAATCTTTTTGTGACCAAGAAAAGACTATTTGTTGGGGATATTCTATTTGATGATGAAATGCAAGTGGAAAGGAAAACAGTACATGATTTTTCTCAATCCTTAAAAGACGGAAGGCTGTTTGATCAGCTAAGAAAAATGTCAAAAACCAAAATAAGCACCATTTTAATCATAGAAGGAAATGAAGAGCAGCTTGAAAAAAGTAAGGTGAGATCAGAAGCGATTCAAGCTGCCATTGCAGCAGTTTCCTTTAGTTTCAAAATTCCTGTATTGAGATCGGAAAATATAGCCCAAACTGTTGACATGATGTTCCATTGCTATAGGCAGTTAGAAAAAATAAACGCCTTAAGGTTTCCTCCAATTTGGAACAATATCAAGAAAAAAAGCCACCATTCATACGACCCAACCCTTTTAAAGAAACTAAGGGTCTTGTCTGCTTTTCCAGGATTAGGGCCACACCGTTCCCTAAAACTTATTCAGAAATTTTCTACACTTGAAAAATTGTTTTCCTCCTCAAAAGAAGATTTTTTATCTGTCGAAGGCATTGGGAAAAAATCTTGGAATGGTTTTGATGAGATTTTAAGGAGCTAGTCAAGCATATCTATCCCTTATTTTGGGAATATTCTTCTCAGGTATGAAGGCGATCTTACCTCAGTTGATGGCAGAGCATTTTAATCTTCAGGGTAAGGAATATACACAAAACTTGTAAACTCTTTGTCCATTACAAAAAGACAACAGAATTCGTCTGGGTTTTTATAGGCCTTTTTAAAGTCTTCCAATAAGTCTTCCGCTATCAATTTCCTTTGCATAAACTCATCCAAATAAGTAATGTAGTAATTCCAGTCCAAGCCCTTTTCAGCCTTACCCATGAATAACTGTCCAATAGGCTGCTCTTCCTTAGAAATGGGGAAAATAGGGAACTCTGAAAATTTCCTACTCCTTACCTGATAGGAAGCTTCTTTCAGGACTTCTGAGATCTGCACAAAATCTTTTGTGATCGTACCTAAGTATTTCCCTGAGAGTTCTGGATCATTAAAGTCTGAAATCATGATTTAAGTATTAATCGTACAACATTTTCTACATGATAGGTTTGTGGAAACATGTCCACAGGTTGTATTTTATCAATTTGGTATTTTTCTGACAATAAAGCGATGTCCCTAGCCTGGGTAGCTGGATTACAACTCACATATACTATTTTAGGCGCTTCAAGCCGTAATAGCATTTTCACTACATCCTCATGCATGCCAGCTCTTGGTGGATCAGTAATTACCACATCGGGTTTAGGATGATTGTTTAAAAACTCATCATTGAGTATGTCTTTCATATCTCCTGCATAAAACAGGGTATTCTCAATCCCATTGATTTGGGAATTGATTTTGGCATCTGCAATAGCAGCTTCTACATATTCTATTCCAACGACCTGTTTAGCCCTCTTGGCAACAAAATTAGCAATGGTTCCTGTTCCTGTATATAGGTCATACACTACTTCATCACCATTTAATGAAGCAAATTCTCTGGCAACCTTATACAGTTCATAAGCTTGTTCCGAATTGGTCTGGTAAAAAGATTTTGGGCCAACCTGGAACCTGAGCCCTTCCATTTCTTCCTCAATAAAGTCCCTTCCATGGTGAGTGATGACTTCTTGATCATGAAAAGTCTCATTCTTTTTTAAATTGACGATATAAAGTAAGGAATCAATGAACGGGAATTCACTTTTTAAATACTCCATCACCTTTTGAATACCATTAGGGTCATTTTCGCCAAACTGAACGATCACCATAATTTCCCCCGTACTGCTGCTCCGGATAATCAGGTTTCTTAGCAGTCCTACTTGATTCCTAAGATCAAAGAATGTCAAGCCTTCTTGAAGTGCAAAAGTTCTTAAGCTGTTTCGGATATCATTGGAAGCATTGCCCTGTAAATAACAATGGTCAATATCAACGATTTTATCAAACATTTTGGGAATGTGAAATCCCAATGCATTCCTTTCGAAAGTTTCTTCAGAATTGATTTCTTCTTTGGTCAGCCACCTGTTATTGGAAAAAGTGAAATCCAGCTTATTGCGGTAATATTGCGTTTTTTCAGATCCGATTATGGGTAAAACCTCAGGTATATCGACTTTACCAATCCTGGTAAATTGGTCGATGACCTGTTGCCTTTTGTAAGTTTTTTGAAGCTCGTAATTGATATGCTGCCATTTACAGCCTCCGCAGGTTCCGAAATGGGAACAAAAGGGCTTTACCCTATCTTTGGAAAATTCATGGAAAGCGATGGCTTCCCCTTCCATAAATGAACTCCTTCCTTTGGTTACCCGGATATCTACCAGGTCTCCGGGAGCAACGTTAGGTACAAAAACAACTTTTCCTTCATAATAGGCCACACATTTTCCCTCTGCAGCAATTCGCTCAATCCTAAGATTAGGGAGTACTTTGTTTTTCATTTTTCTGGACATGGCCGCAAAATTAATTAAAAATATGGATCGGCCTTAGGTATTGCATAGCAGACTTTCTTTTTATAAATCTTAGGGTTGGCTTTACTTGCTTTTCGTCTTTTAAAAATAAAAAGGAATAGCTGTTCATCCGATCCATATTTTTATCTTTAACTTTTAAATTGTATAGGAATGAAATTAAAAGATAAGGTTGTTATCATTACAGGAGCCACCTCTGGAATCGGAGAGGCCTGTGCGATGATTTTCGGTCAGGAAGGAGCAAAGGTAGTGATAACTGGGAGAAATGCTGAAAAACTACAACATACAAAGGATAAGTTAGAAATTTTGGGGATAGATGTCTTGGGTGTACTTGCTGACGCTGCTTCCGAGTCAGATAATGAAAGAATGGCACAGGCGGCCTTAAATAAATTTGGCAGTATTGACATACTGATCAATAATGCGGGGATAAGCATGAGGGCCTTATTTGAAGATTTAGATTTATCTGTTTTCCATAAGGTCATGGATACCAACTTCTGGGGTACTGTTTATGCAACAAAATATTGCTTACCGGAAATTTTCAAGTCAAAAGGTTCTATTGTTGGAGTTTCTTCCATCAATGGGTACAGAGGCACCCCGGCCCGGACGGCTTACACGGCGAGTAAATATGCCATGAATGGTTTTTTTGAGTCTTTGCGTACTGAAGTAATGAAAAGAGGAGTACATGTATTGGTGGCCTGCCCTGGATTTACTGCTTCAAATATCAGGAACAATGCCCTTACAGCGGAGGGGCAATCACAAGGTGAATCACCAAGAGATGAAGGCGAAATGATGACGGCTGAAGCAGTAGCAAAAGCCATTTTGCAAGCAGTCCTGAAAAGGAAAAGGGATATTGTTCTAACAAGGCAGGGTAAATTGGCCGTATTTTTGAACAAATGGATTCCTGGGATTATGGATGGAATCGTGTATAACCATATGGCAAAAGAAAAGGATTCTCCATTCAAATAAACTGCATGTTAAAGGATATCTTTCAGGCTTACCTCAATAGGATGGTGGATTTGTCCAGTAAAAACAGGTCCTTATACCTTCCCAAATTGATACCTTCCCAGATGCTGGACCTGAAGGAACTGGATTTTTTAAATCACCATGCCGCTTTTGGCTACATAGAAGCTTTATTGGGAAATAAGAAGGCAATTGACCTGATAACTACTGTAGATCCAAGGGACAGTAAAGTTAACATGCTTTCTAAAAAAATTAAAAGAATCCAATCTCTAGCCCTTACTGCCGAATCAGAAACCGGTGAAAAAAGCACCTATTTCGCTTGGCCTTATGTAGAAGGGAAATTGATGAATGGGCAAGTTATTCGCTGTCCCTTACTTTTTTTTCCTGTTACTATCCACCTAGAAAATAATATTTGGCAACTTAAGAGAACCAAGTCTGACCTACCGTTTTTGAATAAGACCTTTTTGTTGGCTTACCAGCAAGCGTATGGCAAAAAGGAAAAAACCGATGACGTGGATAACCCCATTGAGGGTTTTCCAGATGAAGCTACTGCTTTTCTAAATGCCCTTTATGATCTGGTTAAGGAACAACTCGCGGTCAACTTTACTTCAAATCTTTACGAAAAAAATGTAATTCCATTTCCAGAATCCCAAAGATCACTGGACGAAACCAAGTTTCAGCTAGGAGAACTTAAGTTGAAATCCTATGCGACTTTGGGTGTATTTTCTCAAAATTCAGGTTTTTTGATTCAGGATTATGAGTATTTGATAGGTCAGGAAACTGGAGAATCCTTGGAATCACTTTTTCAAAAAAAATTCATTCCTGAAGAGAGGGGGTTAAAATCCTTAAGAGAGGATCAATTGTACAATTGTTATCCTGTTGATGCCTATCAAGAACAAGTTATTAAGGCTGTTAGATCAGGAAAATCAGTTGTGGTAGAAGGCCCGCCTGGTTCTGGCAAATCCCAGTTAATCTGTAATTTGGCATTAGATTACATTTCAAGGGGCAAAAAGGTGTTGGTGGTATCCCAAAAAAGGGCAGCCCTTGATGTGGTTTATCAACGCCTTTCCGAATTGGAGTTTGACAATTTCTTGGCCTTGGTTCATGATTTCAGGGCCGATAAAAAAGCACTGTTTAAAAAAATACAAACACAAATAGGTGCCCTTGAAAGCTATCAGGAAGATAACCGGTCAATTGATGCCATTCAACTGGAAAGACAGTTTTTTCAACTTTCCAAAACCATTGAAAACCATGTAGAATTTTTCAATGATTTTAGAAAGGCTTTGTTTAATACGGAGGAATGTTCTGTGCCAATTAAGGAGCTTTATCTTGAATCCAAATTGAATGAGGTACACTTTGATATGACCCAGTATTATAAAAAATTCTCATTTGACAGGGTCAATATTTTCACAAGAAATCTTAAAATATATGGCCTGTATTATAAGAAGTATCAACTGGAAGAATCATTTTGGCTACACAGGGTTAATTTCAGCCTTTTTTCTGCCGGTTCCCAAAAGCGTATCGAAGAAATTTTTGATGAAATAAGGGACTTAAAAAATAAGGTTTCAGCCAAATTTCAGGATTCTCTTACTTTCGACATCACTCATTTTTACGCACTTTTTGAACAAAAGAGCAAGCTTTATCAATTAAGGGCTATTTTGAAGAATAATGAAACACGAGAGATTTTTGATGGCATATTTGAAATTGATTCTGAAAAAATTGATTTACTTTGGCTGGAACAAAAACTTGAAACCATCAAATTGCTGCTCTCTGAATTTGGTGTCGAGTGGCATTCTTCTGATGAGAAGGTAGAAGTATTATTAGCTTTATCTTTAGCTTATAAAAAGAGGGGGAAAGGTGTTTTTGACAGTCTTCTTTGGCCATGGACCAAAAAGAAATTTTCACCATTATTTGACCTGCTTCAAAAAAACGGATTGGAACTTAATGATTTCGGAAATGATATCCTGCTAAAAAGGTTGGAAAATAGATTAAATGTCAATCATCAGGTTACGCTTTTAACCAGAAAAGAATGGTTGAAAGTCCCTGATAAACCATTTGACTTTTCTGAATTCAACCATTTTTCAACTGTATCGTTAGACGCCATTCATGCTAAATTTTTATTAGAAGAATTGGGGCCGTCAGGAGACTTTCTGACAGAGAATAGGCAATCAAGTGAATTTCTTCTTTCAAACATTGAATTTCTTTTTCAGGAATTTGAATATCTAGAAAGCCGTTTGCCACATTGGAATTTATTTTTATCAAGAATTCAAATACAACATTTATTTCTTGATTGTAAAGAAGGTGATTTCGAAAAATTAAAATTGGAATCAAGGGCTATTTTCGATGACTTGGTAGCTTTTGATACTTTAAAAGAACAATTATTGCCCGAAGAAATAGAGTTAATTGAAAAGCTTTGGGACAGTTACCCCGAAGAAACTTTTGAAACTGTTCAAAGTCGTTTTTTATCAGGATTAAGATTGTCCTGGATAGAACATATAGAGAAAAAGTATCCGGTATTAAAAGAGGTCAGTACGCCTAAGTCTGTTTATTTCCAAGAAGAATTAATGGATGCGATATTGGAAAAGTGGGACCTGAGCAGGTATATCTCTGCTTTGCGACTCAGGGAACAAACTTTGAAGAACTTGAAATACAATAGGCTGGGAAATCTCGTATCATTTAGAGAACTGTCTCATCAGGTAAAGAAAAAGAGGAGTTTGTGGAGCATCAAAAAATTGCTTGAAAGTTTTGAGAAAGATATCTTTCAGCTGTTGCCTTGTTGGTTAGCTTCACCTGAAACTGTTGCTGCATTATTTCCTCTCAAACAATCTTTTGATCTTGTCATTTTTGACGAGGCTTCACAGTGTTTTGTAGAACGTGGGCTTCCGGCAATGTTAAGAGGTAAACAGGTCGTCGTTGCGGGCGATAGCCATCAACTGCAGCCTTTTGACCTATATCAGGTAAGAATCGAGGAGGAGGAAGAAGACCCTGATTTGGAAATTGATTCATTATTGGAGATTAGCTCCAGATATTTTGAAAAATATTGGCTGCAGGGCCATTACAGGAGTACCCAAATGGGATTAATTGAATTTTCCAATTCTTTTTTTATGAGGAAAAATTGGGAATGCTGCCCGATAGAAATCTAATGAATGATCCTGAAATCCCCTTCAATTTAGTCAAGGTGGAAGGTGTTTGGGAACGCCAGACCAATTACATGGAAGCGGAGGCTACTGTTGAAGAGATCATTGCCTTGCAGCAAAAGAACCCCCAAGATAGCATTGGTGTCATTACTTTTAATTATTTCCAAATGGAATTAATAAAGGAGTTGATTCAAAAAGAGCCTAGGGTGGATTTAGTGAATGTATGGGTGAAAAATATTGAAAATGTACAAGGAGATGAATTTGATCGGGTGATATTTTCTATAGGTTATGCCAAAAACAAAACGGGCAGATTGATTTCAAATTTTGGTTTGCTCTCAAAGCAAGGGGGGGTGAATCGTCTCAATGTTGCAGTGACCAGGGCCAGGAAAAGTATAACTTTGGTAACGAGTTTATCTTCACGTGATTTCAAAGAGAGCCATTTGAAAAATAGGGGTGTTGGACTGCTGAAGCAGTACATTGAATTTGTAGAGAGGAAAGTCTCTGGGAAAATCCGCCAAAAAGAGATGAGTCCAATTAAGGGATACCAGTATAATTGGTATTTAAAAAACAGACTGATAAAAGAGTCTGCTAGAAATAGATTGGTGTTTTTTTCAGAATCAAAATGGATGGACTTGGCGAAGGTTGAAAATGATCAGTTTGCATCGGCTTTGCTTACTGATGATGACAGGATGTACACTGCAACAAGTGCAAAAGAGTCCTTTGCTTATCATCCCATACAATTGAAGAAGAAAAATTGGCCTTATTCTCTTTATTTTACGCGGCAATATTGGATGGGGATTTCATTTTAAGCTTCCAATCATTTTTTCAATCGCTTAAGTCCTATAGCTTCTATGCCCTCTAGCTCATCAAGTCTCATGTATTGTAAAAACTCAATTTTTTGATAAGGACTCGTGTTTTGGAGAAACAGGGTGTCATATTTTGTAAATGTATTTCCAAACCCTTTTCCAATAGGGCGCCCAGAAGTAGGCTCAAACAAAGCCACGTTGATTAAGTCTGACTCCATCATTTCACCCAAACTATCCGTTAAAATATATCTGACATAGAGGTTACGGTACGGATAATTTGCATTATACTTAATGGCCAGAATTGATGGTCCCTGAGGTAAAGGAGGGCTCATTACAAAATAAACGGTGTCATTAAGGCTCCAAGAAAGTTTTTCCATGCCCTGGTAGTCCTCAAACTCCCTGCCTTCGGAACAAGCTCCAGCCCAAATCATAATGAAGAGGAGTAAAATTAAATTTCTACTCATTTTGCCCACTGTTATTTTGTCCCCCCTTGTTTCTGGGCGGAAACCTTCTTTTCCCCTTGTTTTTAGGTTTATTTTCCTGCTCGGCAGATTGGTTCTGACGCTTGGGTAGACCGGAAGAAGTTTCTTTATTTGGGCCTTGTGATGCATTTTTCTCCGATTGGTTTTTTCGGCTAGGCCTGCTTCTTCTGTTTCTTGCGCCTCCGGTTGGACCGGAATTAAGGGAATCTTCTTTGGAGTGCGTTTGAGAGGGCTGTTTTCTGCTTTTAGCCCCTTCAGTTTCCTCAAGGTTATTTGCTCCCTTTCTTCTTTTTTCTTTTTCTTTTTGGTACTGAATTTTTTATCGAGTCTTTCTAGTTCTAAAGTAGACTTAAGGACTTCTTCATCAAATTCTTTCTCCTTATTATTGTGAAGATCAAATGGGATGATGTTTTTTTCATTCATTTCCTGTATCTCTTTAACCCTTTCACAGGTAATAGAGTGCCAGTTGTTTTCATTGTTGTAGCTGAACCACATCAATTTCCTGAAGATATCAGTTTTTTGAAGTTTGGCAGGACCGGTCTCTGTCTGTAGAGGTTTTTCTATCTGCGGTATATCTTCCAAGGCCGCCATATAGGTATCCAACTCATAGTTCAGACAACACTTAAGCCTGCCACATTGCCCTGAAAGTTTACTTGGATTTAATGATAGATTTTGATACCTCGCCGCAGCTGTAGAAACACTTTTAAAGTCATGAATCCAAGTAGAACAGCAGAGTTCTCTTCCACATATGCCAATCCCTCCAATCCTGCCCGCTTCTTGTCTAAGGCTAATTTGCCTCATTTCTACCCTTATTTTGAATTCTGAGGCCAATATTTTTATCAACTCTCTAAAGTCCACACGGTCATCGGCTGAATAATAGAAGGTGGCTTTTGAATTATCAGCTTGATATTCTATGTCAGATAGCTTCATTTGGAGACCCAGCTCCTCAATAATCTGTTTGGATCGGTAGAGTGTTGGAACCTCTCTGTTTTTTGCTTCTTCCCATTTTTCAATGTCCTTTTGATTGGCTATGCGATATATCCTCAGGATGTTATCGTCGTTTTTGATTTTTCTCTTTTGCATTTGAAGGCGAACCAATTCACCTTGTAGAGAAACATAGCCGATATGGTGTCCATTAGGTACATCAATTACTATGGGATCTCCCGTTGTTAGATACAAATGATCCACATTCCTATAGTAATCTTTGCGTCCACCTTTGAATTTAACCTCTACAATATCAAATTTATCATCAGTTGGAATCCCCATATGGGAAAGCCAATCGAAACTGTTCATTTTATTACAATCGCTCGTACCACAAGTGCCGTTATTTTTACAGCCCCCACTAGCTCCTGAGGTGGTTGAGCAGCTATTACATCCTGCCATAAATAATATATATATTTAGGGAGATCGCTCTCCTCCTGAGTAAATTTACTTTTTAAATTTCAATAAATCTTGTCCAATGTCTTTTCTGAAATAAGCATCATTCCAGTGGATCTTCTTCACTTTTTCATAAGCATGTTGTAATGCTTCTTCTAATATTTTTCCCGTGCCGGTAACAGCCAAGACCCGACCTCCATTGGTAAGAATATTTCCGGAATCTCCTAATCGCGTGCCAGCATGAAAAACAAGCACGTTTTCACTTTGAACTTGATCCAGTCCATGGATGGCATCTCCTTTTTTATAAGATTCAGGATAGCCTCCGGCCACCATAACTACGGTGGTGGTGCAGAAATTTTCCAACTCAAAGTTATAATTTCCAAGCTGCTTTATTCCCATGGAATAGAGTAAATCTACAAAATCGCTTTTAATTCTTGGCAGGACAGCTTGAGTCTCGGGATCCCCCATTCTTACATTATACTCAATGACATACGGGTCTCCATTGACATTCATTAACCCGATGAATAAAAAGCCCTGATAACGAATATTTTGTAGCTCCAGTCCTTTTATGGTTGGGATCACGATTCTTTTTTCAACTTTCTCTAGAAATTGCTGATCTACAAAGGGGACAGGACTTACAGCGCCCATTCCTCCTGTATTTAGGCCTGTATCATGCTCACCAATCCTTTTGTAATCTTTGGCTTCGGGAAGAATGATGTAGCTATTTCCATCAGTAGCTACAAATACAGATACTTCAATACCTGATAAGAATTGTTCAACCACGACCTTTTCAGAAGCCTTACCAAATTTAGATTCTAAAAGCATTTCTTTCAGGGAAGATTTGGCTTCTTCATGGCTTTGGCAGATCAATACGCCCTTTCCGGCGGCTAATCCATCCGCCTTAAGTACTATCGGTAGTTCTTGTAATTCAATAAACTCAAGCCCTTCTTCAAAATTTTCAGCAGTAAAAGTCATGGAAGCAGCAGTGGGAATACCACATTTTTCCATAAACTTTTTAGAAAAATCCTTAGATCCTTCCAGTTGGGCCCCTTTTCGATCAGGGCCTATTACCGGGATATTTTTTAGATCGTCTCTTTCAGCAAAATAATTCACTATGCCTTTTACAAGCGGTTCTTCAGGCCCCACTACCACCATATTGATTTTATTATCCAGCACAAATTGGCCTATCTTTTCAAAATCTGTAACCTCAATGGCGACATTTTGGGCAATTGCTGCTGTACCGGCATTTCCAGGAGCTACAAAAAGTTGCGAACAATTCTTACTGTTTACAATTTTCCAAGCGAAGGCATGTTCACGGCCTCCGCTTCCTATCAACAATATATTCATTTGTAATTTTCTATTTAGTTGGCATGCTCTGAGATGAATTTGATCCGATAGACACGGATTTCTTCTTCAGCAAAATCTTCTTCCTCTAACTCCTGTAACGCCACACGGATGTTATCTGTATCAGCAGTCATAAAATAATCATGGAGGGTGTCTTCCCTTTCTTCATCCATGATGTTTTCAATGTAGTAATTGATATTCAGTTTGGTGCCACTGTATATAATCTGCTCTATTTCCTGCAAAAGTTCAGCCATTGAAAGGTTGAGATTAGAAGCTATTTCATCCAGATCAATCTTCCTGTCCACTTGTTGGATAATAGAAATCTTCACTTTTGACCTTGTACCTGCGGTTTTTACCACGACATCTGAGGCCGTTATGATATCATTTTCCTCCACATAGTTTTCTATAAGTTTGAGAAAAGGGCCTCCGAATTTAGCCACTTTACCCATGCCTACGCCATTAATTTGTGCCAATTCCTCCCTGCTAGTAGGGTATACTGTAGCCATTTCCTCTAGGGAAGGGTCTTGGAATATGACGTAAGGTGGAAGGCCCTTTGCTTTTGCTACTTTTTTTCGTTCTGCTTTTAAAAGCTCAAATAATTTTTCATCATAGGCTTTTCCGCCTGCTAAAGGTGCTTCTTCCGGAGTTTCATTTTCTAGCATTGACTCGAAATCGTGGTCTTTGCAGAATGTAACCGCGTAGGGTTCGTTCTGATATTTCTCTCCTTTGGCAGTGAGTTTGATCACACCATAATTTTCGATATCCTTTTCCAGAAAGCCACCGATCATGGATTGTCGAATGACTGTTTTCCATAACCTTTCATCGTCCTCTTTACCTTTTCCAAAAACGTTTAATTGGTCATGTTTATAGCTTTTTATATAATCATTGGACTCGCCCCGGATTACATTGATCAAGTGATCCATATTGAACCTGTTATTGGTGTTTTTAACAGTTTCAAGTGCTATCATCAAATAATCAGTCCCATCAAATTTTTCCTTTGGTTTCTTACAGTTATCACAGAAGCCACAATCATCTTCAAGAAGTTCTCCAAAATAATGCAATAGGAATTTCCTCCTACAAATTGAACTTTCGGCATAAGCGGCCATCTCCTGTAAAAGAACCTTCGCATTTTCCCTTTCAGTAACTGGCTTATCTTTGTTAAATTTTTCCAGTTTGATGATGTCCTCATAACGGTAAAACATGAGGCAGTGTCCCTCAAGTCCATCTCTGCCGGCCCTTCCGGTTTCCTGATAATATCCCTCCAATGATTTAGGCACATCATAATGGATGACATAGCGAACATCAGGTTTGTCAATTCCCATACCAAAGGCAATGGTAGCCACAATTACATCTACTTCCTCATTTAAAAAATCGTCTTGATTTTTTATTCTGACACTTTGATCAAGTCCGGCATGGTAGGGAGCTGCTTTGATACCATTTACCTTGAGGAGGTCTGCTATTTCCTCTACTTTTTTCCTGCTGAGACAGTAAATAATTCCAGATTTCCCCTTATGGGATTTGATGTATTTAATGATCTGTTTTTTCGTCTCATTCTTTATTTTTGGACGGACTTCATAGTATAGGTTGGTCCTATTGAAGGAGGATTTGTACAAATCCGCCTCTTCCATATGAAGATTTCTCTGAATATCTTGCTGCACTTTTGGTGTAGCGGTAGCCGTCAGCGCAATTATCGGAAGACTCTCGCCTACCTGGGCAATAATTGATTTGATCTTTCTGTATTCAGGCCTAAAATCATGTCCCCATTCCGAGATACAATGTGCTTCATCGATGGCGACAAAACTTAATTTGGCATCTTTCAAGAAAAGAATGTTCTCTTCTTTGGTAAGTGATTCAGGAGCTACGTAAAGTAGCTTCGTTTTACCGGATAGGACCTCTTTTTTGACCTTATTTGTTTCTGATTTATTGAGGGTCGAATTGAGGAAATGTGCATTGATACCAAAAGCATTCAGTTGATCCACCTGATTCTTCATCAATGCAATTAATGGTGAAATGACAATTGCTGTACCATCTTGAATTACAGCTGGAAGTTGATAGCAAAGCGACTTCCCAGCTCCTGTTGGCATAATGACAAAAGTGTTCTTACCTTTTAAAATATTGTCAACAATGGGCTCTTGGTTTCCTCTGAATTGACTGAAACCGAATATTTTCTTTAGTTTTTCTTTTACGAATTGATCCACAGCAAATATTATTTTATAAGTTGCCGGTTTTCGGGTGACTTAAACGAAAAGGATTTATTTTTTTACCTTTGATACAAATTTAATCATTAAACACGGCATTTTTGAAGTTAATAAAAAATATTAAAAGATGTATTATAAAAGTATGCCAAGGTTAGATATAATCCTTGTAAATTTAAAAAGTATCCTATCTTGTTAATTGGTAGTTTGATCTGTTGTATGAAAAGCACAACTAAATAAATGAAGGAAAAACCTTATATCGTAGTCATGGCTGGTGGAATTGGTTCCAGGTTCTGGCCTTACAGCAGAAATAATAAACCCAAGCAGTTTCTGGATATTCTTGGAACAGGTAGGACCTTGTTGCAGATGACCTATGATAGGTTCATCAAATTATCAAAGGCGGATTATTTTTTCGTAGTTACCAATCAGAAATATTTTGATTTAGTAAAGGAACAATTACCGGATATTCCTGAAGAACAGATTTTAACAGAACCGCTCAGAAGGAATACGGCTACATGTGTCGCTTATGCCAGTTATAAAATAGCCCAAAAGAACAGCGAGGCAAAAATCATTGTAACGCCTTCTGATCATTTGATTATTGAGGAAGAAAAGTTTCATGAAAAGCTTCATATTGCTTTAAAAGCCTGTGAGGTTGATTTTAAATTGATTACTATCGGTATTAAACCCAATAGGCCTGAGACAGGCTATGGATACATTCAATACCATTCCGAACCTGGAAACCCGGTTAAAAAAGTCAAGACTTTCACTGAAAAACCAAACTTGAAATTGGCCCGCGCATTTTTAGATAGTGGGGATTTTGTATGGAATTCCGGCATTTTTGTTTGGAAAGCTAGCAGTATCCTCAAAGCATTTGAAAAATACATGCCTGAAGTGGCTGAAGTTTTTGAGGAAGGAATTCAATATTATAACGGTAAAGAGGAAAAGCCCTTTATTCAAAAGGCCTATAGTTTAGTTAAAAATACCTCTATTGATTACGGAATTATGGAAAAGGCTGAAGAAGTTTATATGGTAATGGGGGATTTCAGTTGGTCTGATTTGGGCTCTTGGTTGGGTTTACACGAAAATCATCAAAAAGATGAGCAAAATAATGTTGTGGATGCCAATGCGATTTTGTATGATGTCCATAATTGTTTTGTTAAAGTAGGAAAGGATAAGTTGGTTGTTATCGAGGGCTTGGATAACTTTTTGGTCAACGAAAGTGAAAATGTGCTTTTGATTTGTAAACTGGATGCAGAAAAAAAATTCAGAACTTTTGTACATGATGCCAAGAGCAAAGGAGAGGGCTTCGTTTAATCACCCTGATGTAAAATTTATCGCGCAGGATATAATATGTTTAAAAAATGAATGAAAATAATAGGTCTGAAAAAGATATTACGATTGCCGAGGCACAAAAAATGGTTGATGAATGGATCCGCACGGTGGGAGTCCGATATTTCAATGAATTGACCAATACGGCCATTCTGATGGAAGAAGTAGGTGAATTGGCCAGAATTATGGCAAGAAAGTACGGAGAACAATCTTTTAAGACCTCAGATGAAGGAAAAGATTTAGCAGATGAAATGGCAGATGTACTTTGGGTATTGATCTGTTTGGCCAATCAAACTGGTGTAAACCTGACTGAGGCTTTGCATAAAAACTTTGAAAAGAAGAATATCAGGGATAAAGATAGGCACAAGCAAAACCTTAAATTGAAATAGGGGTTTATAAGTAACCTCCTTAAAAAAATATCATGAATAATATTAAGTTTTCACAACTGTTGATCATTGTTTTTTTAATGGGACTTTTTGCCTGTAAGGAGGATGAAGCTCCTCGTCCTTTTTTTTATGGGAATTACAATTTACAGTCGATTTCTATGGACAGGGCTATGGACCTCAATAATGATGGAGATACTTCTATGAATTTTCTTAGTCAAGTAGAAGATGGATCCAGTACATCAATTAAAAGGATGACCTTATCTTCGGCAGAAATGGATGAAATGCAATTTCCCCTTTTTTTTCCTAATGTCTTGACCATTCAATCAGGAGTGCCTATCATTCGTTTTCCGGTAGAAAACCAATCGCTTACCGTGGTATTTGCAGAAGAAACCAATGCATTTGCTGTACTTAGGATGCAGCCAATGGTTCCTCAAGCTGGCCAGATTACAGCTATTAATTTAATTGACCAATCGACCATTGATGTCGAAGTTAATAAATCACTTTATGATTTTGCGACTGCTGAATGGTTAGATACTTTGGTAACATATCGTTTTGTAAGGGGATTGATAAGTGCATGAAAAAACAGCACCTTCCAACAAAAGTATGCCCTGTTTGTAAAAGGCCATTCACTTGGAGAAAGAAGTGGGAGAAAAATTGGGAAAATGTAAAATACTGTTCCAAAAAATGTGCTTCTATCCGTACCAAATAAAAAAGCTGTCTCTGAATTAGGGACAGCTTTTTTATTTGGCATGTTTTTATTCAAATGGTAAGCATGCAAACCTTGGAGACTTAATTTGATTCATATGGCATGCTCACTATCGTTATCCTTAATCAAAAATCAAAATCACAGGACATATCATCTGAACCAATAGGAGCACCATCGGGGATTGAAATCTCAGCAGGTATACTAAGCTTCTCTGGGAGCTCCAAATAGGCGATAATCTTATCAGCTAGGTATTGATCTACATTGTTTTTATGCGATTTTGTCAATCCTGATCTATTCCGCATTAAAGTTTTATACAATGATTCCCGTCGTGATTCAGCATCACTTACAAGCCCCTTCAGTTGTCTTCTAACTTCTGACTTAACAGAAACAGTGGCCTGTGGATGATTGGCTAAGGCAATTAAATGATCCACCAGCTTACTTTCTGTCATGATCTTAATTTCTCCAAAATAATCTTCTGTGTATGGGCTACCGAAAACATTTTCCACTGTTTTATCCAATACTGAACTGAAAGATGGTAGTCTGTTATCCATCAAAGCTTGCTGATGTAACCTATTTGCTCTTCCTGCCTCGAATAAAAATCCAAAAACCATGTCCACCACATTTTCAGCTGGAGCTAAAGGATCAAAGTTCAACCCATTCCTCGAGGGGAAAGTTTCTCTGTTTCTAGCATAGCCCATGGGTCTAGGAGGGATTCTATCCAAAATATGTTCTGGAACAGCTAGGTTTTCCGGCCTAATGGTACTCAATAAGCTATTTAAAGCTTTATTTTGGATTTGTGCATCTAACCTGGATTGAACCCTTTGATTATCGCCTTTAACCTTGTAAGTGTAGTCTAAGCCACCCAAAAGTTTGCTTGCAGCTTCGATCTGGTACCTGTGCATCAGATAAAGGGGAACCAAAACTTCTTCCATCAAAGCTTCAGGCTGTCCTTCCTCTATGGTATTAAGCCCGAAGGATTCCATTTTCTTTTTTCTGATATCCATCAGGCGATATAATTCTTCGCTTGCAGATTCTCCATTATCCCACAAATGTGCATGTGGGTGAGAACCACTGGGGTGCCGGGAATCAGTGTCTGAAATAAAAGTATGGCCAGCTTCATAAGTATCTTCCAGCATTCTACTTAAAAATGCCTTTTCCTCTTGTCCTGTAGGTACGTTCTCATATCCATAGCGGATTGCCCAGATGTCCCAAGCTCCGATTTTATCATCATAGGCCTCAGAAAGATCAATTTCACCATTTGTATCCATTTTGATCAAAGGATAGGGGTAGTCCATGACAGAAGCTCTGTTGGTAGGAGAGGAGGCATAAGCATGCGCCAAGCCAAGGGTATGGCCTATTTCATGGGCTGACAATTGACGCAACCTGGCCAATGCCATTTCCAGCATTTTTGGGTTTTTGGGTTGTCCGTCTTCAAAGGGCTGTAAAAGTCCCTGAGCAATTAAAAAATCCTGTCTTACCCTAAGAGAACCCAATGTGACATGTCCTTTGATAATTTCACCAGTTCTTGGATCCCTTACAGAGGAGCCATAAGACCAACCCCTTGTAGAACGGTGAACCCATTGAATCACATTATACCGGACATCCATAGGGTCTGCACCTTCTGGCATCAACTCTACCCGATAAGCATTTTTGAAGCCTGCAGCCTCAAAAGCTGCTGCCCACCAATTTCCTCCTTCAATCAGGGCAGACCTGACCGGCTCGGGTGTTCCCCTGTCCAGATAGTAGATAATCGGCTTAACCACCTCTGATACAGCCGCCGAAGGATCCTTTTTTTCCAATCTATGCCTCGAGATATATTTTTTCACCATTGGATCACCGATAGGGCTGGTAAAATCCATATAGCTGATATGAAAATATCCGGAGCGAGGGTCAAATTCCCTGGGCTGATACCCATCATCTGGTAATTCAATGAATGAATGTCTTTGTCTCACTGTCACCGACTCAGGGGAAGGGGTTACGGATCGAATGTACCCTCCTGTAGGAGTTCCCGTTACAGTTACGGTGGCCTCTACTTCGGTATTTTTAGGGAAATTTTTGGTCATGGGATAATAGATGCTACTTCTAGAGGCATCTGGCTTGTATGTGCCCTGCCTTGAACTTCCCAGTCTTTCTGCCACCATATGGGCATCTTGGAGGTAAAAGTTTGTAGCATCTATCAGGTATGTGCCTTTATCATTTTCACTGATATCAAAGCCCCAGATTACCGATTCTGCAAAAGCGTCTCTAACTGCTTTTACTTCAGCTGGATTATCACTGTATGCCCTGAAATCGTAATTTTTATGTACTAAAAGTAGCTTATTCCCTGATTTTCTGAACTCAACAATTCTGGTCCTTCCAAGCTGTCCTCTGTCTAGACCAATATCATTGGACCCAATACCTGCTGGCATAGAGTTGACATATAAAAACTCAAAATCAAGTTTATCGATTTCCAAATAAACTTTTCCTTTGTCTTCATCGGTATAAAGGGTGAAAAACCCTTCTTTTTTTTCCATTTTGCTGCGGTCTATGCTTTGTGCACAAATTCCACTGGTAGTTACAGCTGCAATGAAGAAGGTCCAGAGTAATATTTTTTTCATAATTGATCGGTGGTTTGTTATTGTTTACAATTTATCAAAAAGGCCTGATCAAAAATAACCAATGGTGGAAAATTACCTATTAAACTGATACCTCAGCTGAAAGGTGGTTTCAGTGACTGCATTTCCTGAGATCTGTTGTAAGCCGGAACCTATAACTTCTCTATCTGTAAATATGGTCCTTGCAAACCTTGCCCAAAATGTCAATTTAGGGCTCAAGCGGTATTGTGTTAAAAAATAATACCGCATCCCTTGTCCATGAAGGGCAGGAATGGAAAAAAGCCACAGTACATTTCTTTCGTAGATGAATTGACGATTATCAAAATCATCTGTGTCGAAAAGAACGATCCTGGAGGAAAATCTCCACTGGTTAAAGTCTGCATTCAAGTCTTGACTGATGGCAAAGCCCTTGCTTAAATTTCCACCAAATTGGAAAGTACTGCTATTTACTCTTGATTTGATGCTCCAGGTATTGTCCAGTTTTTGGTCAAGATTGAATGCAAAATTGGTTTTAATACCTTGATCCATGATATATGGGGATTGATATCCGGGATATTCGCTGAGGTTCCTGGCCTTGGATTCTTGTCTCAATTGAAAAAATATTAATGTTTTGCGGCTTGGTGTGTAGGTAAATCTGGAAAACCATTCTTTCCCCCAAGAGGGAGCGTAAGCCCTGAATCTAAGCCAGGGAAATTCAAAGCGGTCATAGTAAAATGACCAATTATATTTTTGGTTAGGTCTAAAATTCAACCCCATATAAATTCCCTTTTCATTAATGGGTCTTGAGCCTTCCCCAAAGGCATTGCCATAGAAACTGTGGAAGTTTCTTTGATAATTTCGATAAAGTAAAGAGAAGGCCAAGGTGGGGTGGAGGCTGCTCATCATTCCTAAAATGGTCCCCATACCACCACTGGAAGAAATGGCTGATTCCCCGAAAAAGTAATAATTCTGAAAATTGTAGGAAAAATAAAGGCTATGAATCTGATTGCTTTGTCCGTAAAACTCAAATTGGTTGTAAACCCTGGGGGTGCGGATAAAGGGTTGGCTAAACTCCGTGTACAGGGAGTTTCCTCCAATCTGCAACCTTTTGTTAAGGCTGGTAAATTGAATGTTTGCCCCAAGGTTTTTTTCTCTTGCTTGATTTTTATAGCTGATTTCCGTGGGGGTTCTGTGTAAACCGCTTCGCTGAAGTGAGGTAATTATGGCTTGATCCTGCTCTAAACTGTCCATAGCTAGCTGAACATTGGCATCTTTTGGGGCATTGGATGCCATCAGGGTAATTTGGACCGGCCCCAATTGTTTGCTGGCTGCTACGCCCCTAAAATAACCAAATTCTAAAGCAGCCGTGTAGGGTCTTATTCCCAAACTGCTTCTCCTAACCGTTGTAATGGTCTCAGCACCTTTTCCAGGGGCAAACCCAGCCCCAAACACTAAGCCTTGACCAAATTGTAATTGATAGTCCCCAATGCTGATGGCCTTCCAGTTACCTCTATTGAAAAGCGTGAAGTGGTAGGAAAGAAAATTGAATCCATATCGATTACTTGGAGGATCCCAAATAAACTCTTCTCCCGGATCCTTGTCAAAAGTAAGTCCAAGACTGAAATCTTTACCCTGCTGGATTCGGAACCTTCCATAGAGGGAATTGGGGTCCCCTTGATATCTACTGGTCAGATTACCATTAATTAGGGTATCTGGAAGGGTAAAACCTCTTCTTGTTTCCCAGACCCTTCTATGCCGGAAAATAAAGTAAGCATCTTTTGTTTCAGACATTCTGCTCCAGAGAGAACCACGTTGCACCGTTCTTTCATCAATAACTACGAAAGGAAGGATTTTGTAAATTGTTTCCAGATCAAACTCTGGAATGGCCTGAAGTTCGTAGAGGGATAAAAGGTTCCCGAAATTCTTCCGGTACAGCAAAAATTGATGAATTTGTGATGGGGTCAGTACATAAAGTGATTTAAGTTCCTCAGTCCCTACTTTATTGAGGTTGATGGGGTTCAGCAAAACCTGTAACAATCCTTCATAAAGCTCTTCATAATCTTCTTCTTCACGTTGCATACCAAAGAGGTCTTCTATGAAATTTTCCATGTCAATTTCTCCCTTTTTGTAGGTTTGAGCCTGTAAGGAATCAAGCTGAATAAGCAGTACTAACAGAATTATCCATTCCTTCCTCATTTTTTTGATAATTGGACATTGGCAGAAAAGTGATGGGTGTACCCCAATGCAGGGTGCTGGGTGATGGCATAATCAAAGTGAATTGTCCTACCTTGAAAGCCGATGCCAAAAAATAAGTGGGAGCTGAGTGTATTGATTCCCATCCTTCCCCAAATTTTATTCAATAAATTGTACTCTAGGCCCAGTTTTAATAAAGGATCAAGCACAATGTCTTTTTCGGCTTCTAATTGAACAGAAAGTTTTTCAGCAGGTCTGTAGGAAATCCCTGCTTTTATCACAGTCGGCAGGTGGTCAGGTGAATGCTTTCCAAATTTTGCCCTGGTGGGATTGTAAACATGCGCCCCAAAAAATAATTCTGGACTGAGTTCAGCAATGCCGCCAAATTCAAGTATGGCTGCTCTGCCGGTGCCAAAGCCTTCAATACTGGTCTGGAAATAGTTGATTTTTAGTCCAAGACTAGCAATCCCCAACTGATTGGAAATAGCCAGTCCAAAATGTTGCTGGGAAAAATATTCCGAACCATAGCTGGAAACCCCAATGCCCCAACCAAAATCTTTTCTTTTGAAAACCAAAGCCGCTGCAAGGGTAGTTAATTCATTCAAATCTAATCTATGGTCATAGCCAAAAGCAACTTGGGAATGATCTATGCGACTTAAACCGCCTACATTATTAAAAACACTCCACACATCAGAGAGGGTAGCATTGGCATTGCCCATCCCCATACTTCTGGCACCTTTGGGGAAGGTCTCTGTGCCCTGTGCCCAAAGTGTGCTAATGCCTATGCAAAAAATACATATGGGTATCAGCCATTTCATAAAAAGTAAAATAGTACATGGCTAATTTACATTTTATAAAAGGGATTTATCCTCTATTAATCGGATATAAACGGATAACTTTTTAAATCAGAATGGAGCACGAATATTGAAGAAAAATGCGCTTTCATTTTGGTTGTTCAAGGAGTATTCAAACCTGAAAACCATATCGTATAAAGTGACTAAATCTAAACCCAAACCATATCCATATAAATATTTATTGGTCAAACGGAGGTTTTCAGGAATTTGGTTACGGTCGTTAACATAGCCATGGTCAAAATTAGCACTTAGAAAAACCCGAAATGGTATGAAAGAAAATTCTTCTAATGGAACATAATCTCCCACATCCAGTCCTGTATCCAAGAGTTTGAAGCGAAGACTGTTTTTATGGACGATTACCTGTTGGCCTTCTACTACATTAAGTTCATAACCCCTAATAAAGAATGGATTATATCCTATCCCTCTTACCAATGTAAATGGCTGTCTTTGTCCGAAAAATTGATTGAATGATAGCCCTGTCACCACATGAAATCTTTGGCTGATCCTTTTGTATTTGTTGGCATTCATGGTGAATTCCGTGTCCTGCACATCATCTCGGCCCAATAATCCATACCTGGTCAAAGACAGGTTAAGCAGTTGGCCTTCGGTAGCGTAAGCAATATTGTCCCTATTATCATGTCTGTAGTTGTAACTCAAGACAAAGAATTGTAGTCGATTGTCTCCATGGATAAAGAAATTGGGGTTTTGGGTAAACACATCTTCATTGATCCAGGTATTGGTATAACCAAGTGTCACAAAATGGAAATTATAAAAACTCCCCCTGTAAGTATACCTTAAAAAGGCAGCTGAATTTCTTCTTAGTACCTCCTCATTTTCATTGCGATAAAAGATTTGTCGGTTGTCAACTGATTTTACAGGAATAGTCCTCTGTGTAAAATAAGTGAATTGGGCGGCTAGTCCATGTTTTTGCTTTTTGTCTATGTAAGGTTTGCTATAGCCAATTTCTGCTGACCTGACAAACCCAAATTGTCCACCTACCCTTAATTTTTCATTTCTCCCCCCCACATTGTTATGAATCAATCTTCCACCATAATTCAACCTTGAAAGGTCCCGGTTTTGGTTGGTCCACCATTCTGCCAGGTTTCTATCCGCTAAATTCAAAATAATGTTGGGGATTATATACCACCTTTCAGTTACAGCAACCAGTAATTCAATTTGCTCAGGTCCTGTTATCAAAGGAGTGATTTCGACCGTATTGAATAATTGAAGGTTGTATATTTTTTTTTCATCAGCCCGAATCATTTGAATGAGTTCCTCCCAATCATACACAATCCCTGTTTGTAAATCAATTTCACGAAGGATGATGTTTTTCCGGGTTTTTTCATTCCCAATGATATAGATATTGTTGATCACCACTTTTTCAGGCAAATCAAGTAAAACAGTATCCGCATCATCTACTTGTCCCAAGCCAATTGAAGGCAGTGATAAGGAGATGAACATCATCAATAAGAGGGTAGTATTTTTAATAATACCTAACAATTTCTAGGACTTGTTTTTATTTACTGAACTTTAATGTAAATATTTATATTCTGTTATAAATGAATTTATATTTTGAAAACTTTCGTTAGGAAAATAGCCATTTTACCAGTATTGTTTTACCAATACCTGATTTCTCCTCTATTCCCCGCTGCCTGTAGGTATACACCCACCTGTAGCCAATATACGAAAGAAGCCATTTTGAAGCATGGGGTTTTGAAGGGAGGATGGCTAGCGATCAAGCGGATTGGCAGTTGTCATCCTTGGGGTGGACATGGGCATGATCCAGTGCCTTAACTTTCACCAGGCTTGAAACCGCGTTTTAGGGCCAATATTACCAATACAACACCTCCAATAACCAAAGGAATGCTCAAAGCTTGCCCCATGTTAAAGGTAAGTCCTTCTTCGAAGTCTACCTGATTCTCTTTGAGAAATTCCCAAACAAAGCGCATTCCAAATACAGAAATTAAAAACAAGCCTAAGAATAGCCCATCTGGAAGCCTGGATTGGTACTTCTGCCATAAGAAATACAGCAAAAGGAATATGATAAAATAGGTTGCGGCTTCATAAATCTGTGTTGGGTAGCGGGCCACACCAAAGGTGAAAACCGTGGCAAGATAATGATCTCCCTTATCAGTTAAATTGTAGTTTAAAGGGGTTTCCGGACTTTCAGACAAGTATTTTTGAGAACTTCGGAATCTTGTCAATACATATTTTACATCAGTCTCTAAGGCTGTCCTTAAGTCGGCCTCACTAAAACCACCCTTTTCAATATGAATGTCAAAATTTACAGGTACAATGCCATTGCCTGTAAGTTCCGAAGACCTATCCCCTGGTTTGTAGGCATCTACCGAGAGGATAGGGATTCTCATGGTTTCCAGAATTTCTTCCGTATCTCTCGCAAAAACGAATCCACTATCGCTTGCGGTTGGTTTTCCACCTATTTCTGAATTCATCAGATTTCCTACCCGTATCAACGCACCAGTCATAGCTACCACAATGACAATTCTGTCTACGACCCATAGGTAACTTTGGCTGGGTATTTTTCGGGCATAAAGGTAAAGGGCGATTAAAATGGCTATGGCAGCCCCATGACTGGCCAAACCACCTTCCCATACCTTGAGAATATCAATAGGATTACTGAGGTATTTTTCAGGCTCGTAGAAAAGCACATGACCTAATCTGGCTCCAATGATGGTGGATAAAACCATATAGATGGTCAATCTGTCTACCAATTTTTCATCTTCTCCCTCTTTTCTATAGATATAAAACATGATTTGTTGGGAGATGATAAATCCCGTGGCAAACAATAAGCTATACCATCTTAACCTTTCAAAACTTGGAAAAACAGCTGGATTTGGACTCCAAACTACATAACTTAAAATAAAATCTATTGTATTCATGATGTTTTCGTTCTCGGAAGGATGTGAAATTACCCTTTTTTAATTATTATCCAATTCTTTTAGCTCCTCTTCGAAGGAACCTGATAGGATAGGGAAACGGTACCAGGTTTTTGGATCAACATTGAATTCATCAAGGTGAAAGGAGGGAGCCAATCTTTCTCTTTTCCATTGATTTCTGGACCAAAGCCTGAAAAACTTTTTTATGTAATTTTTTAAAGTCTGCGGCGCCAGGTCCCATTCGTCTTTAAGGTTTAAATATATATCAATGGGAGACCTTCTGTCCCGGATAGCTAACCTTTCGATTTCTACAATCAATGAATAAGGCATCAAATCAGATTCATCGGTTTGCATGTTCTCCTGTGGTCTAAGTTCTGCGGTGGGCTGAAGACTATTTACCCATGCAAGTCCAGGATACCCCAAATGGGTTTCAGCCCACTTTAACCATTGAATGATAAAATGCTTGTCCACTGCCGCGATTGGAGAAATGCTTCCACTGGTATCACCATCCATAGTGGTGTAACCCACATCTCCCTCGCTTCTGTTTGAAGTACTCAAAAGAAGGGCATTTTTGATATTGGCCAACATCCAGATGATTGGGGACCTTGCCCTGGCTTGAATATTTTGTAAAGCAAGGTCATCCTGTTCCCAGGTTAATTTCCTGCCAATTGCCTGCTCAATTTTTGATGTATAGCTCTTTACCTCCTCAGAAATTTCCCAATGTAAAAATTCGGCACCAATGCTATCCGCTAAGTTCTTTGCACTTTCGAAAGTCGCATCGGAAGAATTTTCAGAGGCTTGATAGGCGGTAGTAAATATTTTTCTTACAATTTCCTTTTCAGGGTGATCGGAACTAGTGTGAAAGTCTATTTGTAGTTTTTCCAAAAACTTGTCCAATCCCAGTTCATTGATACCTCTTTTGACCATTTCCGAAACCAATATGGCAATGGTGGAGGAATCTGCTCCGCCGCTTAATGAAAGCACAAAGCCCTTACTTTTACTTTTCCTGAGGTAATCAAATAAGCCTAAGGCTGCTGCTTGTACAAACTCTTCGTTTTTATCTACTGTACTGGTAATGGGAGGATAATCAGTTTTTTCTTTTTGATAATCAAAGTGTAAGACCTGATAATCCCTGAAAGAAAGTAGGGGATTTTTAATCAGGATTGCTTCATTTGCAGCCACCATGATTTCGCCATCAAAAATCATCCTGCCGGATTCATTACCCAAAAGATTGATGTAACAATAAGTCACATCAAATAAAGTAGAACTTTCCTTGATTAATTCTTCTCTTTGAAGTGTTTTGCCCATAGCAAAGTGGCTTGCACTGGGATTAAAAATTACATCAACTTTTCTTTCTTTTAATCTAAAACCAGGTCTCACGGGTCCACGCCAGGCATCTTCGCAGATTTCAAACCCGTATTTAATTCCTTTTTTCTCAAAAATCAGATCTCCGAGTGGAATATTGCTGCCAAAAAAGTCAAAGGAGATAACTTGTCCATGGCTCCAGGGGGTAAACCACCTAAATTCGTAATGTACACCATCTATGGCCATAAACTGTTTGGCTACAAATGCTTTCAGCTTTGCATCCTCAATGATAGCCATGCAATTGTAAACCTTTTCCTGTATTCTTACCGGTAATCCCACAGCTACTGTAATGTCCTCACAGAAGGGGATGACTTTTTGCAATTGGCTTAAGGCTTTTTGGGGATACCAATAACTTAAAAACAGATCCTCAGAGCCGTAGCCGGTCAAAGCAAGCTCAGGAAGACATACTATGTCAGCACCTTGATTTTTTGCCTCTTTGATACAGGCAACAATATGCTGTAAATTACCAGTCCAATCAAGAGGCGTTTGATTGACTGTAGCGCATGAAATTCTAAGGGTTGACATATTTCTTTTAAATCTTCAAAACACCAAATTCATTAAGAGTGTTCTAGATATCAAGTTTAAGTTTTTCACAGGCATTTTTGGAAGCATCTTGTTCTGCTTTCTTTTTGGTTGCCCCTTTACCGTCTGCCAAAATTTCACCATTAATGGTTATTTGTACATGAAATTCTTTGAACCGTGAATTTCCTGATACCGAAAGCATTTCGAAATCCACCTCCTTGCTTTCCTTTTGTGACCATTCTATTACTTTACTCTTAAAATTGGTTGTTGTGGTGATGATACCATCCACATCAAAATGAATGATGATTCTTTTTAGGATGAATTTTTTACAAAAATGATAGCCACGATCTAAATAGACGGCGCCCACTAAGGCTTCCAATGTGTCCCCGAAAATTGATTTATGGGCGCTGAGGTTTTTCCCCTTGAATTCTTTTTCTATTATTTTGGAGAGGCCTATTTTAATCGCTATTTGGTTTAGCGCTTCCCTGTTGACCATCCTTGAGCGGGTCTCGGTAAGAAAACCTTCATCACGGTAGGGGAATTTAATGAATAGGAATTCGGCAACTACTGCTCCAAGAATTGCATCTCCCAAGTATTCCAAACGTTCATTTGAAATTTTAAGACCGTTGATGCTTTCATTGGCTACAGATGCATGCTTTATTGCAAGTTTATACAGCTTTAAGTTAAAAGGCTTACTACCCACCATATGTTTGATGGCGGCAGCAAGCCTTTTTTCTGATTTGTTGTAAAAAACAGACTGTAACCGGAGTAATCTGGAAAGTCTCAATTTACTCACTGATTTTTTTGAAAATGACTGAGGCATTATGCCCGCCAAATCCAAAAGTATTACTTAACGCAGCATTGATTTCTCTTTTCTGAGCTTTGTTAAAAGTCAGATTCAAACCGCTATCAAATTCCTCGTCGTCTGTAAAGTGGTTTATGGTAGGAGGAACAAGACTGTTTTGAATAGCCAAAATGGAGGCTATTGCTTCAATGGCACCGGCCGCTCCAAGCAGGTGGCCTGTCATGGATTTTGTACTGCTGATATTCAGATTAAAAGCATGCTCTCCAAAAACTTTTTGGATTGCCTTTATCTCACTGATATCTCCCAAAGGAGTAGAAGTACCATGAACATTAATATAATCAATGTCCTCAGGTTTCATACCCGCATCTTCAAGGGCATTTTTCATCACATTGCCAGCGCCTTCACCATCAGGATGTGGGGCTGTCAGGTGATAAGCATCCGCAGACATCCCGCCACCAACCATTTCTGCATATATTTTGGCTCCCCGTGCCTTGGCATGTTCATAATCTTCTAAAATTAGGCAACCTGCACCTTCCCCTAAAACGAAACCGTCTCTTTCTTTATCAAAAGGTCTGGATGCAGTTTGTGGGGAATCATTTCTTTGGGATAGTGCTTTCAAAGCATTGAATCCACCAACACCCGCCTCAGTAACCGTTGCTTCTGTTCCGCCGGTAACGAAAATATCTGCTTTGCCAAGCCTGATATAATTGAAAGCATCAATGATTGCATTAGTGCCTGATGCACAAGCGGATACAGTCACGAAATTAGGTCCTTTGAAACCATATTTGATAGAAATGAATCCAGCACAGATATCGGCTATCATTTTTGGAATGAAGAAAGGGTTAAACCTTGGTGTTCCATCTCCTTTGGCAAAGTCAGTGACTTCATCTTGAAAGGATCGTAGTCCACCAATTCCCGATCCCATGATCACTCCAATTCTGTTGAGGTTGGATTTTTCCAGATCAAGCCCCGAGTCAATAATGGCCTGGTCGGCAACTATCAATCCCATTTGGGTAAAAAGATCCATTTTCCTGGCTTCTTTTCTATCGATAAATTGCTCTACATTCAGCCCTTTGACTTCGCAGGCAAATTGGGTTTTAAATTTTGAGGCATCGAATCTAGTAATAGGCGCAGCGCCGCTCACCCCATTCGATAAACCGTTCCAGAATTCTTCGACGGTGTTTCCAATGGGTGTAAGGGCACCTAGGCCTGTTACTACAACTCTTCTTAAATTCATAAATGAATTTTAAGTGATTATTTATTTTACGTTTGCTTCCAGGTAGCTGATAGCCTGACCAACAGTGCCGATTTGCTCAGCTTGATCATCTGGAATAGAGATATTGAATTCTTTTTCGAATTCCATGATGAGCTCTACTGTATCCAGAGAGTCAGCACCAAGATCATTAGTGAAGCTAGCCTCAGGAGTAACTTCAGATTCTTCTACGCCCAACTTATCAACGATAATGGCTTTTACTTTTTGTGCAATTTCAGACATTTTTTGATCAGTTTAAATTAAAACACTCCGCAAAGAAATGTATTAAATGCCTTTTTGCCAAAAAAATGTCTCAAACAAATTTAAGATATCTAATTCCACAATTGTACTTGCAGGAATATTTCTAAATTTGTCTTTCAATAATTCTTCCTATTAATGAAGAAAACAAAATTATTCGTTGAACATCAGTATGATTTTGAACTCTTAGGTTTGGTCGCCCCAATCAAGGATTACAAGATGGCTTGGGTGATTAACCGAACCTTAGGACTTAAGCTGGTGAAAGCTAATGATTTTGAGCCTGAGTTTGTCAATCAAACCCAGTTGAAAATTTCCCAATATGTGGATCAGAAAGACCATGGATACACGCAGTTGCTAAAAAACAGGTCTTTCAAAGAAAGTAGCCAAGTACTCTACTTGGTTCCTGAATTAAGGATGATTGATTACTTTCTCCTGCTACAGGACCTAACTTTTCAATTGGATTTAAATATGTATATTGAGCGCCTAACCCAGGTAAGGTACATACAGAACATCGTAAAACTTGATGTTGCTAAACTGAAATCAAAAGAAAATCTTCTAACCTATTAATCCCAATTAATCAATGAGTATTGCACTTTACAACAAGACAAAAATTTTAGCCACCATTGGACCGGCATCCAATAACTACGATACCTTATATAGTTTGGCAAATGCTGGAGCCAATGTTTTTAGATTGAATTTTTCACATGGTGATCATGCTGGCCATGCAGAGGTTGTTAAGATGATCCGGAAAATCAATCAAGAAACAGGGTTAAATATTGGCATACTTCAGGACTTACAAGGCCCAAAAATCAGGGTAGGGGAGATGGAAAATGGAGGTGTACAGATCAGTCCAGGTCAAAAGATCACCATCACCAATGACCCTGTTGTCGGAAACGCGGAACTTGTCAGCACTGTATACAAGAATCTTCCCAATGACGTGAGGCAAGGAGATAGAATATTAATAGATGATGGAAACATAGAATTGGCCGTAAATAATACGGATGGGAAAAATGTACGTTGCGTAGTAATTCATGGGGGGGTGTTGAAATCCAGAAAAGGAATCAATTTGCCAAATACCAAAGTATCTGCGCCATCCTTAACAGAAAAGGACCTGAAAGATTTAGAGTTTGGACTAGAACAGGATGTGGATTGGATTGCCCTTTCTTTCGTAAGGTCGGCAGATGATATCAGAGACTTGAGAGATAGAATTCTCAAATCTGGAAAAGACTGTAAAATAGTTGCAAAGATTGAAAAGCCTGAAGCATTGAAAAATATTGATGAGATCATTCAGGCAACAGATGCCATCATGGTAGCCAGAGGAGACCTTGGTGTTGAAGTTCCTATGGAGACAGTACCTTTATGGCAAAAGCAGATGGTTTCCAAATGTAAGCTATCCAGCAAACCAGTCATCATTGCTACTCAAATGTTGGAGAGTATGACTTCTCATCCCCGACCGACCCGAGCTGAGACAAATGATGTTGCCACTGCTGTATTGGACGGTGCCGATGCTGTAATGCTTTCTGCTGAGACAGCTTCCGGAAATTTCCCTGTTAACTCCGTAAAAGCAATGAGCAGCATTATCAATTACATTGAAAATAATCACGATGTTTTCCATCACTTATATAAAATCCCGGAAGATGATCCTAATTTTTACAGCAAAAACCTCACTTTAATGGCTGCAAGACTCTCGAGAAATGTTAAGGCCAAAGCCCTTATTGGTATAACCAGTTCAGGGATGACGGCCCTGAGACTTGCTTCATTTAGACCATTAGCAAATTTGATTGTATTTACAAGAAACATTAAATTAATGACCCAATTGAGTTTGGTATGGGGTGTAAGATCTTATCATTATGAAAGCAATGTTTCTACTGATGCCACCTTTCTGGATATTCAAAACCAATTGAAAAAAGATGGATATGTTAAAACAGGAGATATCATCATCAATACAGCCAGTATGCCTTTGAAAGCCAAGGGTAAAACCAATATGCTCAAAATCCATCAAGTGGAGTAAATTTAAATCAAAACTATATAAAAGAAACCGGATCATTTTCCGGTTTTTTTTATACAGTTTAACCTTTGTATTCTACGGTTGGACTTAACATTTACCCATTTCGGGTAATTTTCAATATCCTTTTTATTTGATCGGTGTTATTGAAGGGTAACTAAAAACTGATCAACTATGAAAAGATTAATGACATTGCTTCTTTCTGGAGCGCTTTTTTTTGCAGTGGTAAGCTGTAATGATGACCCTCAGCCTCAAATGCCTGCACCTAATTTAGTAGATGCAGCTAATGCTGCTGGACTGACTACTTTGCTGGCGGCTGTCGATGCTGTTCCAGGTCTTGGAAGTGCATTGCTAAATGCAGATGCCATTACTGTATTTGCCCCCACTAATGAAGCTTTTAACGCTGCATTGGCTGCTTTTGGTGCTTCTAGCCTTCCTGAACTGGTAGATGCGATCGGAGGTCCGGAAAACTTGGAAGTTGTTTTAGGTTTTCACGTAGTACCTGCTGTTGCCTTATCTGGCAGCTTGAACGCCACCAACACTGTTCCGACTTTGTCCGGCCAATCTTTAACAGTTAACCGTTCCGGAAATACAGTGACAGTAATCGATGCAGTTGGTAATACTGCAACAGTAATTGCTGCTGATGTGGAGATTCAAAATGGTGTAGTGCATGTAATTGACAGGGTTTTATTACCTGAACTTGAAATGCCTGAAGTTCCTGCCCCAAACTTGGTAGAAGCAGCTACCGCCGCTAATTTGACTACTTTACTATCTGCTGTGACGGCAGTTGATGGTCTTGCTGATGCACTTTTAGCTGCCGATGCCATTACTGTTTTTGCTCCTACCAATGATGCTTTTGCCGATGCATTGGAAGCATTCAATGCTGCCAATTTAGATCAACTAGTGGCTAGAATAGGTGGTCTTGACAATCTTCAAACCGTATTAGGTTTCCATGTGGTACCTGCAGTAGCGTTCTCAGGAGACCTAGAAGCAACAAACGTATTCCCAACTTTAGGAGGACAGGATATAACCGTTACAAGAAATGGTAATGGTGTAACGGTAACAGATGCTTTGGGTAGAACTGCTAATGTGGTAGCTGCTGATGTAGAGATTGAAAATGGTGTAGTTCACGTGATTGACGGTGTTTTAGTACCTGCGCTGACCTTGCCAAATATAGTGGAAGCAGCCACCGCAGCTGATTTGACCATTTTACTTGAAGCTGTAACAGCCGCCGGCTTGGGACAAGCACTTTTAGATGCAGATGAAATCACAGTATTTGCTCCAACCAATCAAGCCTTTTTAGATCTACTTGAAGCATTGGAATTAAGTTCTCTTGAAGAATTGATTGCAACGTTAGGTGCAGAGGCAGTAACAAAAGTATTGACCTTCCATGTAGTTCCAGCCGAGGCGTTCTCCTTTGATCTTGCTGATGGAACTCAGACAGTACCTACTTTAGCTGGTGAGGAGTTGACTGTAACCCGTTCCGCTGACGGAGTAACGGTTACTGATGCTGCTGGATCTACTTACAATGTGGTAGTTGCAGATGTGGCCATTCAGAATGGTGTAGTACATGTAATCGATGGTGTGGTATTGCCAACCTTAGATTAAAATTGAATAATATTGCCCGGGAGATGGCTTTCTCCCGGGTTATTTTTTTTGGATAACCCCTAAATAATTACTCCAAAAATCATGTTCAATCACAGGCTTAAATTTCTATTTCCAGCAATATTGGGATTGTACTCTTTCCTTAACATTTTATTGTTGGACGGAGATAGATTATACCAAGCAGAACTTCCTGTGAATGTGGCTTTTATTTTAATTGTCTGTATTGTATATGCAGTATGGTTGTCAAATGCTTGGATTGAAAAGTACGTTTCAAACCTTTCTAGGAAAATCCATCCCCTAATTATTCAATTTGGTTTAAGCCTTGTTGCGGTGACAATAATCAGTTTATTATCTGTATTAGTAACTGGTTATTGGTTAGGTGGTCCATTTTCTTATTCCAGCCAAAACTTCCTATTAACAAGTGCTTTTGGTTCTCGCATTAATTTATTCTTGAATACATTAAATGCGATATATTTCTTTTTCAAAAAATTCAAAGCCAAAGAGTTGGAAGCGGAAAAGTTGAAAACGCTAAATGCAAACGCCAAATTGGCTACAATAAACAATCAAATCAACCCACATTTTTTTTTCAATAATCTAAGTGCTTTATCCAATTTAATGCATGAGGATATTGAAAAGGCAGATCTTTATTTGCTAAAATTGTCCAATATTTATCGGTATATATTAAAAAACAACACGCAGGAATTAACCACTTTGGAAGAAGAATTAAATTTTTTGAGGGATTATATTGATTTATTATCTATGCGCTTCCAAGATGCATTGATTTTCAAAAAAGAAATAAATTCAAGTTTACTGCAGCACCAAATTCCACCAGCAGTGCTTCAGCTTTTGGTAGAAAATGTAGTCAAACATAATATTTTCACAGTACAGCATCCAATGGAGGTTTCACTCATTATTGAGGGTGAAAAGTGTATTATTAAAAATGAGTTGCGTAAAAAAGAGGACAAAAGTTACTCTACCGGAGTTGGAATCCAAAACATTATTGATCGTTATAAGTTCTTAGGTAAAAAGATTGAAGTTACACAAACATCCGACTTCTTTCAGGTTGCTTTACCTTTGATAGATCCAAATGAAAATACTGGTAGTAGAAGACGAACCATTGACCTTTCAGCGAATTAAATCGCTTATTAAGGAACTTAGACCTAGTTGGGAAATTGTGATGCATGCTCAAACGATCACAGAATTGGAAGGAGTTTTTCATTCGGAGTTAAGTTTTGATCTTATTTTATGTGATATTCACCTTGCAGACGGAATCAGTTTTTCTGCTTTAAAAGGAAAAAACATTTTACAGCCTATCATTTTTATTACTGCATTTGATCAATACGCTCTTAATTCTTTCGAGCACAATTGTTTGGATTATGTACTCAAGCCCATAGATAAATCAAGGCTGGAAAGAGCTTTTGAAAAAGCAGAACGATATATTTCTAAGGAAACAGAGTCCACTTTTACCCAAGGGATCATTGACCAGATAATTCAGGAATATTCTCAAAAACAGTTTAAAAGGAGGTTCTTAGCCAAATCAGGAAGTAAATTGAGATTTGTGAATATTGAAGATGTTGCCTGCTTTTATGTTGAGAATGGTTTAACTTACATGGAAGAAACCAATTCAAATCGAAAAGCCATTGTGGATTTTTCACTCTTTGAATTGGAAAGTGGCTTACTAGACCCAAAGGTTTTTTACAGGATTAATAGATCGATGATAATCAATATAGAACATTTGATTGAAATGAAGCCATACTTAAATGGGAGATTACTTCTTAGTTTGTGTACACTAAATGATCGCCAGATCATTGTAGCAAGAGAAAGGGTAAATGAATTTAAAAGTTGGATAAATCAATAATACATGAAAAGAATTCTTTTCCTGTGGCTTTTTCTGGGATTGGTCAATTTTGCTAACGGTCAAACTGCCACACCAATTACTCAGGATTCCCTTCAAAGGTCTATCATGGTCTTGGAGAAACGGGTGTTTGAAATTGAAAATAATTTATATTCATCCCAAAAGCAACTCAAAAATGGGATCCTTATCGCGACACTTGGGTATACAGTGACCATCATTGGGGGGCAGTTGTTGGGGACACGACCTGCCTTGGGAGAAACATTGTTGTATGTAGGCGGAGGGATTGGTATTACAGGAACTGTTGTTTTGGTAAGAGGCTTTAATAAAATCAGTTTAGGTCCGCCCAAAAAAGTCTATTGACCTGGTCCTTTGGGGCTGACCATGAGGATACGTTCTTTGTCCACCATTACAGCCCCTGGTGCAGAGCCTTTCACTTTTCTGACATACTTGCTCGGGGTATAAATGACAGGAGCAAGGCTTTCATTTTTGTTTTTAGAATAATACGCCGCCAATTCAGCCGCACGCTCGATTACTGTTTTGGGAAAATTGAGACCTGACCTGTACTTTATCAAGACATGAGATCCGGATACGTCCTTTGCATGTAGCCATAGGTCCTCTTTCCATGCAAATCTTCTGAGCAATTCATCATTGGCTTTTGCTGATTTTCCAATGAGGACATCAAAACCCTCCAGTTCAAATTTTTTAAAGGGTACCTGATCTTCTTTTTCTTTTTGCTTATACCCCAGTTGATGGGTTTTAATGAATGCCTTTAGCTCTCTGAAGTTTTGGATTTCTGCTAATTCTGATAACCAGGATGTTGTTTGTGCCAACAAGCTTTCTTTTTCTCTTAAATTTTCCTCCAGTTGGTCAATTTCTCTTTTTCGGTTTTTGGATTTTCTATAAAGGTTTTCTGCGAATTTCTGCGGGCTTAAACCTCTTTTAAGTAAGAATCGCTCCTCTTTTTGTGTATAAAAATTAAAAAGAAAGACCTCTTCAGCCTCCTTGGGTATGGCATGCAAATTGGCCATAATCACATCTGCAAGTTGAGAAGGTGCCAACCCATTGTTTAATTCATTTAGTTTTGCCTGCGTTTTTTGGATGTAGGAAGCTGTCCTTTTTCGCTGCTCTTCCAAGTTTTTAAGCAGCTGCTGCTTTTCTTTTTCAAAAGCCTGGATAACTACCTTGTACCTAAATAACTCATTGCAAGCAACTATTGGTGATGAAGTATCAAAAACAAATTCTTGACTGGGCAATAAAGTGAGTTGATAATCAGGTTCCGATTTGGTGATATAATAATGAGGAGTTTGCATTAAGTCCATCAACTCCTGAATAAGCAGCCACCTTTCATCAAGATCAGCCTCAATATAGCCTTTTTCTTTTAGCCATTCTCTTGGGGTTTTCCCCAGAGTTGGAAGAAATTTTGAAGCATTGCCTTCTAGTTTTTTAAATTCCTTAAAATCGAGGATAAGCTCTCTGTCGATGGTTTGAAGGTTTAATGCTTTATCATCCCTTAATTCATTTCGGAAAATATTTGAAGGAAGGTCTGAGCTTTTTGGATAAAAAAGAACATTACTTCTTGTTCCATGAAGTTTGAAAACAAGGCAGTCTTTTGATAGAAAATTTATTCTAAAGGCCCGTTCATTATGGAATTCTCTGATTTCAGTAATGGTTTGTCCGATAATTTCAGGGAAAAGTGCTATAGTGTTTTTTTACTTCTTTTGAAGTCCTCAGGAAAAGAAATGCAGGAAATGACAGGTAGTAAATTGGCCCTTATGTAGCATGATTCATCGTTACCGGCACATCCAATAACCAATTCGTCCTTATTTTGTGAAAAACAAGTGACAACCTGCATGCCATGGAACCTATTATTTAGCTCAGGGCATAAAAAGCGAAGAAAATGTGAATTGAAATGCATCAGTATATTTCAATCTTAAGGCCATCGAAAGCGAGCCTGATATGAGGTGGTAATTGGGCTTCAATTTCGTGATGTGTGCCAAGCTTATGGCTTATATGGGTAAAATAGGCGTTTTCAGGCTGAATGATATTCACCATTTCAATGGCTTCATCTAATGTAAGGTGAGAAATATGATGGGTTTTTTGCAAAGCGTTTAAGACAAGGGTTTTGCTACCTTTGATTTTTTCAATTTCCTTCTTGTCAATGTATTTGGCATCGGTTATGTAGGTGAAATCTTTGATCCTAAAACCAAATACTGGTAGTCTGTAATGCATTACCTGAATAGGCAAAACAGGGATATTTTCTACGATGAAAGGTTTGTTACTTATTTCATTTGGAATCACGGAAGGCACTCCTGGATATTTGATTTCCTCAAAAATATAAGCAAACTCCCTTTTTATTTGACTCAGTACTTTTTGAGATCCAAATATGGGCATGTCTTTTTTTTGAGAAAAATTAAAAGGGCGGATGTCATCAAGGCCGGCAGTATGGTCTTTATGTTCATGTGTGAAAAGTACAGCATCCAGTTGGTTGATTTTCTCTCTGAGCATTTGACTTCGAAAGTCAGGGCCTGTATCGATCACAATGCTTTTCCCGTCCACTTCCATGTGCAAGGCACTACGGGTTCTCTTGTCCCTGAAATCCAGGGAACTGCAAACAGGACAGTCGCAACCTATGACTGGTACTCCCTGCGATGTTCCTGTGCCTAAAAATGTTATTTTCAAAGTTTTAATTCAGTTTGCTGAAGTTCGGTGAGTAGATCCTGTATTTTTTTGTCTTGAAAATCATTTGGGTGAAACTCCAATTCTTTAATGATATCTATAAGGGTATTGACCTTACCTTCCAATGTGTAATATTTATTGATGATGACAATTTTATTTTCTTTCAAAACACAATATCCTGACTTGAAATTTCCCTTCTCATACCTCAAAATATACTCTGAAGCTGCAAAAATGTTTTCTAGCTTATCGAGGAAATTTTTAGTGTACTTGATGGCCATGACAATACCTGTTAAGATAAATGTTTCTTGACAGTAGCTAGCAGGTGATCGTAATCCAGGGGTTTTTGAACATAGTCATTCAAGCCTGCTTTTTTGAAATCATCCATAGTATAATTTTTGTAATTACCGGTTATGGCTACTATAGGGATATTGGCCTTATTTGGATTTTCAAGTGCCCTGATAGCCGTAGTACACTCAATACCGTCCATTTCTGGCATATTGATGTCCATCAGAATCAGATCAAAATCCTCTTTTGCCAGTTTTTCTAGCACTTGTTTTCCGTTTTTGACTGCTGTGATGTGGTAATTCTCAAACATCAATACATTTTTGGTAAGGTTAATAATGACAGAACTGTCCTCGGCTACCAATACTTTTCTAACTTGGGTCATGAATTAAGAAATTCTGATGATTGACAATGTTGCTTAAATTGTTCAAATAGGGTCTTCAAATATAAATAATCTTTTAAAGTATTGTTGAAATTGTCTGTTTTTATGTCTAATTCAATTTTCTTACTGAACTCGTAAATTGAATTGGCTCCCAAGGTCCCGGAATTGCCCTTGATGATGTGAAGTTTACTGCCGATTTCATTTACTTCTCCATATTTTAGCAAGTATTCAATTTCCTCCAAAAGCTTCTCTGTTTCTTCTATAAAATCATTATAAACTAATTTAATGTTTTCTTTTGAATTAAATTTTAAAAGTTTGATCAACACAGCCTTATCCAAAACTTCTGTTTGATGCGTCGGATTTTGTTCAACATCTTTTGGAGCGTTTTCGGGAGATTTTGATATCAATTGATGTAATGATTCCAATAATTGTTTAGGCTTGATGGGCTTGGAAATAAAGTCATCAAAACCTGCTGAAAAAAAGTAAGCCTTATCATTGATTTCGGCAAAAGCCGAAACAGCGATAATGGGAGCATTGGTGAGTTTTTCTTCTTTGATTAGCCTGAGGGTATTGATACCGTCTAGTTTTGGCATTTGAATGTCTAATAAAATCAAATCATAATGATTTGATTTTATTTTTTCTATGACATCATGTCCATTTTCAGCTAAATCATAATCATATACCTGTCCGATTATATTTTGAAACACCTTTCGGTTGAGTGCATTGTCATCAGCAATCAGGATCTTTTTGTTTTTCATCAGGTTTTATTGATAATTTTGGAACAGGTTATTTCAATTAATATACAATACTTTTGAATAGTTCTGCCAAATTTCTGCTTGTAGTTGTAGGACCCACTGCGGTGGGGAAAACTTCATTATGTTTAAAATTAGCTAAAAAATTTAATACTGAAATTATTTCTGCAGATAGCAGGCAATTCTATAAAGAGACTGAAATTGGTACGGCAAAGCCTAGTATCAAAGAACGCTCAGAGGTTCCACATCATTTTATAGGACACAAATCGATTTTTGACAGTTATGATGTAAAAATATTTGAGAAAGACACTTTAAAACTGCTGGAAAAACTATTTGAGAATAAGGATTTGGTAATCCTAACAGGAGGCTCTGGACTATTTGTTGATGTGGTTTGTAATGGTATGGATGAAATACCAGGAGTTGAACCTGGTATCAGGAAAGCCTTGATTGAGTTGTACGAGCATAAAGGAATTGAGCACTTGCAATCCGAGTTACGACAGGTTGATCCAGCCTATTATCAAGAGGTTGATTTGAAAAATCCCCAAAGGTTAATGCGGGCACTTGAAGTTAGTAGAGCAACAGGAAAACCATATAGTTCATTTAGAAAAAAGCATAAACAACAAAGGCCTTTTGAGGTGATTAAAGTTGGTCTCAAAAGAGAAAGAGCTGATCTGTATCAAAGGATAGACCTAAGGATGGATCAGATGATAGAAGAAGGTCTTTTCGAAGAAGCTTATTCCTTATTTCCTTTTAGGTATTTGAATGCCTTACAAACTGTCGGTTACTCTGAAATTTTTGGTTATCTTGAAGGGAAATATGATAAGGAAGAAGCCATAAGGCTTTTGAAAAGAAATTCAAGAAGATATGCTAAAAGACAGATGACATGGTTTCGTAGGGATCAGGAAATCACATGGTTTCATCCTGAAGAAGAGCATAATGTCTTTGCCTTTATTCGGGAGCGGGTTCAAAATAAATGAAAGTTAGGGAATAGTTAAATCGGCTGGTGTCCCATGATTTTTGCCACAAAACTGTAAGGTTTCCTGGCTATAAGCTGATTATATTGTGATTTTAGTAATTTGATTTGCTGATAAGGTTTTCTTACTTTCAGATGAAAGGCTTCTTGATGGCTTTCTTCCAGCGCACTTTTTGCTGTATGAAAAATTTCTGACAATTCGTCTGTGTCTTTCATATTCATACCTGATAAATCCTTTGTCAAAGCTTTGATACCTTCCTCCATGGAGAACCGTAGTTCTTCCATCTGGGATTTTTTTGACTTTAATGAATTGTGAACAGCCAGGATAAATAAAAGAATGGCTGCTGACATGGTTAAGATTACTGGAATAAATCCCATGGTTTAAATACTTAAGATTTCAATTAGTTTTAAATGATCTTCTTTGAGTTGTTTGGGTTTGCCAATGCAGTCCTCGAAAGGTGTGTACACTACCTCTCCATTCACGACCCCTGCCATACAGTTGGATTTCCCTTCCAAAAGCCCTTCTACTGCAGCCATACCACACCTTGAGGCCAATACCCTGTCTCTGGCTGTAGGATTTCCGCCTCTTTGAATATGTCCAAGTGTTGTTACCTTAAACTCTTTTTCTGGATCGTTGACTTTTTCTTTAACTTTTTGCATGATTTCTTCAGCACCTCCCTCTTCATCACCCTCAGCCACCACTATGATAGAGGAGGTTTTGGTTTTTCGAAGATTTTTTAAGGATTTTACCACACGCTTCAGGTCTGTTTCCGTTTCCGGAATCATAACAAACTCAGCTCCTCCTCCAATGCCACATTCCAGGGCGATATAACCGGAGTCTCTGCCCATCACTTCAATGAAGAATATACGATCATGGGCAGCTGCAGTATCCCGAATTTTGTCAATAGCTTCCAGCGCAGTATTGACAGCTGTGTCAAAACCAATGGTAAAGTCTGTTCCGAAAATGTCATTGTCTATGGTGCCAGGACAGCCAATGGTTGGGATACCAAATTCCTCGAAAAAAACTTTGGCTCCCGTAAATGTGCCATCACCTCCAATAGCAACTATGCCTTCTATACCATGTTTTTGTAGCAAATCGTAGGCTTTTTTTCTACCCTCGAAAGTTCTGAATTCATCACTTCTGGCTGATTTGAGTATGGTTCCACCCCTTTGTATAATATTGCTTACAGAATGAGATTGCATTCTTTTGATATTGCCATTGATCATCCCATCATAGCCATAACTTATACCATACACTTCTATACCTTTAAAAATGGAAGTCCTGACGACTGCCCTGATGCATGCATTCATACCAGGAGAATCACCCCCTGAAGTAAAAACTGCTATTTTTTTCATGGATTAATAGGTTTAATGAGGCGTAAAAATACTCAAAAAGACATCTAAAAATAAGAAACCCGCAAAAGTTTTAAATGTTATAAATCCACGAACAGTCATAAAAATGGTATGGCCACCCACTCATCTTATACCAGAAATTTTGTGGGTGGCCACGCATAGTATTAGGTGCTAGCAGCTACTTTGTCGCCCAATAAAGCCACATTATCAACCAATACTTCTGTAATGAATTTTTTTACTCCATCTTTATCTGTATAACTTCTGTTGGTGAGTTTTCCATCAACAGCTATTTCAGAACCCTTGTCGGTATACTTTTCAATTATTTCGGCTGATTTGCCCCAAGCAATCAATAAATGCCAGGTAGTTTCTTCCACTTTTTCACCTTTTTGATTTTTGTAGTAATCGTTCGTTGCAAGGCTTAATGAGGCTTTTATTTTTCCATCATCAAACCTTTTGATTTCTGGTTTGGCACCTAATCTCCCGATCAGCGTGACTCTGTTTCTAATACTGCTCATTGAATGATTGTTTTAGGTTAAAATGATAAATACAAAATGCTGATTTAAAAATGCAGCTGTACCAAATATCATTAAACATCATTAAAACATGATGGTATTAAACGGATATAGTCGATTATATTCGGTTAATCCCTGAATTTGGGAGATTAAAAGAAATTTAGTGTCTATGTTGGAAATAAATGATTAGCTTAAAATCCAAATCAACCTTATTTGTGTCATGCGAAAAAATTATATTTTCTTACTGTTATTGTTTTGGATAATCATACCTGCAATAGGGCAGGAGAAGGCCATAGAAAAGCCTATTCCAGAACCACAGGTATTTAGTTCTACTCAGAATGTACGAATTAATGGTGTGAACCATAGTCTGAAAACAAGGGCAGGCACCATGTTGCTCAGAGATGAGAATAACGAACCTATTGCCCTACATGGGTTTACAGCCTACTTTAAGGAAGATGGTCCATCCAAAAGACCGATCATTTTTTCATTTAATGGTGGGCCGGGATCTTCTTCCTATTGGTTGCATATGGGGGTGATGGGGCCAAAACGTGTGGTGGTCAATGATCCGGGTTATACGAAGGCTGCCCCTTATGAATTGGTAAATAATGATTACTCTATTTTGGATATTGCGGATGTAGTAATGATGGACCCTATAGGTACCGGGTTAAGTGTACCTGTGGGAAAAGCAGAGGGTAAGGATTTCTGGGGTGTGGATCAGGATATAAGGGCCATCAGTCTATTTATCATGCAGTTTCTAAAAGAATACGATAGGTTGCAATCACCAAAATATCTTCTTGGAGAGAGCTATGGCACCATGCGGAATGCAGGGGTGATGAAATATCTTTTGGATAAAGGTTATGCACTTAATGGCGTGGTTATGGTTTCAGCCGTTTTCGATATCCGATCTCTTGCCTTCCCTGTTCAGGAAAGTACTTCGTACTTGGTCCATTTCCCAACATATGCCACTACGGCTTGGTACCATGATAAATTGAAGAACAAAAATCCTAACCTGGAAGCATTTGTTGATGAAGTCAGGAAATTTACCGAGGAGGAATATTTACCTGCCCTTTTCAAAGGAGGAAGGCTTAGTGATTCTGAAAAAGCGAGGGTAGCTGAAAAATTGGAGCGCTATGCAGGTGTATCAAAGGATACTTGGTTACGCTCAAACTTAAGGATTACCGCCAGAGAGTTTTTCAATGAACTTATGCGGGAAGATGGGATGACTGTAGGCAGGTTGGATTCTAGGTTTATCGGTATTAACCCAATGCCCCAGAATCAGTTTGCTATAACCGATCCCCAAAGTGATGCCATCTCCCCAGCCTATACTGCAGGATTCTTGGATTATTTCCATAGAGACCTTGGGGTAAGTAAAGATCTGACTTATAAAACCTCTGCCTATGCTTCCCCCGGGTTCCGATGGGACTGGTCACACAAAGGAAACGAAGGTTGGGGGTCCATGATATCCATCAATACGGCTATTGACATGGCAGATGCGATGAATAAAGATCCTAATGTCAAGGTATTGATCATGAATGGTTACTATGATTTGGCTACCGTTTTTTACGGGGTTGAGCATACCATAGACCAAATGAATCTTCGTCCAGAAATCAGGGATAATATTATCATGACTTATTATGAAGCCGGTCATATGATGTATACCCATATGCCTTCCTTGATAAAGTTTAAAACAGATTTGGAGGATTTTATAAAAGATACCATGAAATAAAGATGTGATTTAAAACAAAAAGGCTATTATCGAAGTAGCCTTTTTGTTTTTATAACTTTTTGGATTTCAAATTTTTATCCTAAATTGGGTAAGACTTAACTGCAGAAAAATGAAGACTTTTAAGTTAATTCCCTTGTTTTTTTTGATCCCCGTACTAACAGGTTATTCGGTTTTAATGGCAAAGACTGACACCAGAAATGAAGAACTTGAAGAAGTCTGGGAGTCTTTTATTTTATTTTGGGAAAAGTATGATAATGTACTTTGGAAAATTAAACAATTGATTTTTAATCAAGCGCCTTGATTTTTATGAAGAAGATTTTATGTTTCTTAATTTTGATTGGATTCTTTACGGATGTTTTTTCACAAACCCAACTTTTGGATAGCCTGCAAGGGATTATTTCTAAAAACCAACAGGATACCCTTCATATAAAGGCACTGTTGAATCTGGGAATCAATCTAGAAAGGTCAGATCTAAAGCGATCTACTGAAAATTATTGGGCTGTTTTGAACATGAAAGAAGAACCTGCTTTTCAAAAGTTCAAAGCCAGTGCCGCTATAAGGTTGGCCGGCAATTATTCAGCCACAGGGAGACTGGATTCCGTGGATTTCTATTTTGAAAAGGCTGAAAAATTGATCAATGCAAATCTCAATGATCAAAAAATGGCCTATGCACTTTATAATGGAAGAGGCATTCATCTAAATAGAATCGGGAAGTTTGAAGCTGCGCTTTCAGCTTATAATAAAGCCATAGCCCTCGACCATCAGGTTATTGGATTGGATAATGTGGCAGGTCTATATATCAATCTTTCCAATGTATACAAGCAAATGGATGATCAAAAGTCCAATTTTGAAGCGAGTTATAAGGCTTTAGAGATTTTCGAAAAGACCCAAAATAAGACCGGTCTGGCCTTTGTCTACAACAGCCTGGGAACTGCTCATTACCACATAAAGAATTATGACGAGTCTGAAAAGTACTTTTTAAAATCCCTTGATTTTAGACAGCTTTTGGGGGACAAAAGGGGGGAGTCCATGGTGTTGGGAAATTTGGGCAATATTTTTATGGACACAGAGCAGCACCAGAAAGCTAAAGAATATTTTACATCGGCCTTGGAGATGCAGGAGGAGTTGGGCTTGAAAGAAATGGTTGGTATACAGCTTTATAACCTAGGAAGGAATTACATCGGGATGGAAGAATATCAGTTGGCTTTAGAACATTTCCAAAGGGCCCGGAAAGTACTGAAGGAAGCAGGAGTGAGTACCTATGATGCTAAGGTATTGGCTGATTTAGGAAAAGTACAAAGAATATTATCCCAAGAAAGTGAGGCCTATCAAAGTTTGAAGTTGGCAACTCAGACCGCAACGCACCAAAAACAATACAGTGAGGCTGTCACAGCATTTAAAAATTTAAAGGAATACTATCAGTCCCAGGGTAAATTTCAAGAAGCATTAGAAGCCCAATCCAAAGAATATGCCTATCGTGATTCAATCGGAATCGGAACATTACAGACACAGCTCAAAGAATTAGAGTCCAAGTATGCACTGGATTTAAAAGAAAATGAAATCAGTTTATTGATAGCGGAAAAGGAGCTGGATAAATTGGAGTTAGCCAAAAGAAAAGCCAATCAAAATCTTATAATAGCAGTATTTTTCTTTTTGATTTTGCTTGCGGGTATTCTGGTCAATAAATACAGAGTGGTGGGGCGTACCAAGAGGCTTTTGGAAGTGGAAAAATTACGCAACTCTATAGCCAGGGACCTGCATGATGACTTGGGGAGCACTTTATCCAGTATACATATTTTATCGCAGATGGCTTTACATAAGGAGGATGCAGCAAACAAAGTACTTTTTTCAAAGATCAATTCCCAGACTGCCAATATGATGGACAAATTGAGTGACATCGTCTGGTCCATCCATCCCAATAACGATAACCTGGAACAGTTGCTCAGCAAAATGCAGGAGTTTGCTGCAGAGATCTTAGAACCCAAAGGAATTACTTACCAATTTGAGGTAGCGGAAGGAGCAGAGTATGTCAAACTCGATTTGGAAAAAAGAAGAAATCTGTTTTTAATTTTTAAAGAGGCCTTGAACAATACCGCCAAATATGCCGAAAGCAAGCATTTGGAAATCAAATTAAGCATTGAGGGAAATATGCTTGGCCTTTTGATCAAAGACGATGGTAAGGGTTTTGATCCACAGCAAATCAAAAAAGGCAATGGATTATTTAACATGCAACAAAGAGCCAGTATGATGGGAGGCAGCATGACCATTGAGAGCCTCCCGCAGAAGGGCACCTCCATTCAACTCAGTGCGCCTATCACATGATTAGGGGATTTATTTTTTGAAAGTAAAATCGGATATTTAAGTGTGTAAGAAATATACTCTGCGAAATAAGGTAGAAATAACGTTGAAATATGTTGATTGAAATAAAGTGGAAATAAGCTCTTCTTTTCGATAGACAGTTTAGCGTAATAAGGTTGAAATAAATTTCACCAAAGTTATTTATCAATGTAATTAATTACACTTGACTGCGGAAGGCTAAAGGATATTTCTCCGAAAGCTTATTTCAAAATATTTCGACAAAAGCATATTTCTATTTATTTCAATAAGAGGAGTTTGCCATAACACAAAGTTCCATTGAATACCAAGAATATGTCCATTAAGGTTTTATTATATGAAGACAATGACCTCCTGCGCGAAAGCATCAGCAGTATGGTTACCTTGAATGATGGCATGGAATTGTTGGGGGCTTTTGCACATGCCAATGAGGTGGAAGAACAGGTGAAAAGCTTAAGGCCTGATCTGATTTTGATGGATATTGAGATGCCTGGAAGGACAGGGATAGAGGCGACGACTTTGGTGAAAAAATTATCCCCTGAGACTTATGTGCTGATTTTGACGGTTTTTGATGATTCCGAAAATGTACTGAATGCGATCAAAGCAGGGGCTTCCGGATATTTGCTCAAAAAATACATTGCCAACCGTTTGTTTTCTGCTGTCGAGGAAATATTGGAAGGCGGTGCGCCGATGTCTCCAGCCGTAGCGAAGTTAGTGATTCAGTCTATGCAAAAGCCACAGTTATCTGTCAATTACGGTCTGACTGAGCGGGAAAAGGATGTATTAGTCTCTCTGAGTAAAGGCAATAGTTTCAAATTGATAGCAGCCGATTGCAAAATCAGCATCGATACGGTAAGAACGCACATCAAACATATTTATGAAAAACTTCAGGTCCATTCCCAAACAGAAGCGGTATCCAAGGCGATTAATGAAGGGTTGGTCTAAAACCTTTGAGGTCTTTTTCAGACCTCGAAGGTTTTGAAGAATTGAATGTGGTTGGGGTGAATAGAAAGATATTAGTGGATATTTTTAGATATTAGGATATTGGTGGAGACTTGCCAGGTTTTCAAAACCTTGCAGGTCTGGATCTTCTTAAAATGGATATTTATCGATATTTGTTGATACTCGATTGATATAGCTTGGAGGGTTGTATTAGGTTCAATATCTATCAATATCCCAATATCCATGAATATCTTTTAATTAGTAGACGTCTTGATGCTAAAATGAAGTTACAAATATGATTCGATTCAAATTTTTCGATCCTCATCCGCTTTTGGCAAGTTTTGTCCAAAGTATTTTCTTGGTGGATCATGTTCTTGAGCCAGGGGAAAGGGCAATTGTCGGTCAATATCCCCCAACCTCCCAGCATTGTATTTTTTTATATATCAAAGAAAAGTTCAAAGCCAAGAAAGTCAATGAGTCTGAATTTAAGGAAAGGCCCAAGGCTGTCGTAGTGGGACCGCAGATAACCCGAATGGAGTTGACGGTTAGCCATGATTATACAGTTGCAGTAATAGGCTTCCGACCAGGCGGTCTTTTTAGGTTACTGGGCATTCCTATGGAAGAGATTTTTGATGATGGTTTTGACGGGTTTGAATTGATGGGGTCGGATATCAATGACATAGTGGAAAGGTGTGCGGAAATGGAGTCATTGGATAAAATCCATGAATGCATAGAGCATTATTTGCTTGGCAAATTAACCAAGATCAAGGAGCTATTGCCAGTAGACCAAGCATTATTCCAAATGCTCAAATACCAAGGTCAAATGCCAATCACTCAAGTGGCTGATTTGGCCTGTTTGAGTGTGAGGCAATTTGAAAGAAAATGTAAGGAAAGGTTGGGGCTTTCTCCGAAGGTTTATTCCCGACTGATCAGGTTTTCCAATGCCTACAGACTTTTTGAGAGATCCGAAACCCCTAATTGGTCAGAAATAGCCTATCTCTCCGGTTATTACGATCAGATGCACTTTATCAAAGACTTCAAGGAATTTGCCGGAATCACACCTACGATGATGGAGGAGGAGTTGAAAAGGAAACCGCTGAGATTTCAGAAGGCAATTAGATTCTAGAAGCGAGAGATTAGAGACGAGACACTCCATCTTTTTCCAATTCTCTTTTTTTCTTAATTCATGCCTCTTGATTCTAATATCTCGCTTCTCGTCTCTCGCTTCTCAATAAACATGTCGTTTTCTTACTATCCATTTTTTGGCTTTGAGGCTAGGTTTGTAGGGTAATTATTTTAAAACCTACTTTCAAAGTCATGAAAAGAGAACGGAAATATATTTTCAGCAAAGCTTTACTCGTTTCAATTATTTTGCTGATGGCATGCGCCAATGATGATGCTGAGCCAATGTTGTCTGAGCTTGAAAAAGCACGGATGGAATACGAGAAACTGAAAGCCAATCCTTCATTCATTGAGTTGGCCTTTCCTGAGGATGATCCCGGACCACCATTTTATGCTAGAATTGCTGTGTTAGGACCTGATATCTTGTTGATGGAGTCTAATGGAACAGTAGTGATTCCTATGATGCGGCAGGTAGAATGTATAGACCCTGAATTCAACTTGTTAGACTTGTATCATGTTCCCAATGGATTCTTTTGCCCGCTGACACTAGTCGGACGAGGTTTAATCGAACCCAATGCACCTTTAGGCACATTTCCGGCCATCGCTTACGGAGAAGGCACAAATATGCCTGTTTGGTTTGTGGACAGTGGTCCATTGGCAAATGCCATGGTAGATGGCGTGCTTACCCTTCCGGAATTGGAGGCACTTAATCCAAAAAAAGGAGTAGCTTCCCGCTACGAAGAATTCAATAAACCTAGAACTGAGGAAGGTTATCTGTTAGTCATAGAGTCTGAAGGAACCATACCCGGTACCAATCAGCGATTTGAGTATAAAGTGATTTCCAGAACTAAGGCAAGACAGGATGTTGAATTGAGGATTTGGTAACAGAGACCTGGCAGGTTTTCAAAACCTGCCAGGTCTTTATAGGTGCACTACAACTTTTCCAAAGTTTTAAACTTTGGAAAAGTTTTTCCGAAAGTATATCCCATGATTAGGGTATTGTGCTAGGTATCCGAAAGCGGTAACTTGTCTAAGTAATTCATAATCAAGCATCCAAATGAAAATCAAAGAATGGCTTTCTAATCTTCCCATGTGGCTCTATGGCTGTATGCTATTGCCCCTACTTGCTTTTGGATTGAGTAAGCAGGGTACTTCTTACTTTTCTGTTCTGGATATTCCCCGCATCTGGACGGATGAAGCTATGAAGGATTGGGAGTTGCCTAATTCCAATCCAGCATTTTCAGCGAAGCCTGTTTCGGAAGAATTCTATTATAACCTCCCAGAAAGAGTTATTTATAAAACGTATCCTGTGTACCATCCAGACCACGAGCCTGAGGGGTATTGGGAATGGCTCCATGGCCTGGAAGCGGAAATTGTATTTGATGAAAGTAAGCTGATTACTGAGGAAGATTGGATCAAAGCCGGTGAATTGCTCTTTGATTATCCCATAGATACCCTAGGGGCTGTGATCAATACCCAACATGTACGCAATCCGGATTTTTATTCCAGTACAGGCATGCCCTTGACACCTGAAGGAATCATGCCTTTTGCGCAGTGGATAGTAGCTGGGAAAGGCAAGGTGTATTTGGGCAATCTTTCCTGCGCCATGTGCCATACAAGGGTAATGGAAGATGGTGCCTTATTGAAAGGAGCCCAAGGAAACTGGCCTGGGGATAAGGCTTTTGCATTTGCATTAGAATCCGATGGAGTTTCTGAAAGGGGTGTACAAGGGATTACAATTATCCTTTTCGGAAGTGCTTTTGTAGAAGGTGATACGCATGGGGAATTAATAGCTAGCGGAAGAGAAAGTATCTTGGAAGCGTATAAGGCAGTTCCAGAGGGAGCTTTTGGTAGGCAGGGTACGAGTATTTTGTATCCTCCCCAAGCGCCAAACCTGATTGGAGTGAAGGATAGAAAGTATTTGGATCATGGTGGATTGGGGCAACACAGGAATATAGAAGATATGATGCGCTACATTGCCATGAATCAAGCGCTGGATTTCTTGAATTTTTATGGGGACTATAATTCACTGGGCTTGACCAAAGAACGTTTGTACGATGGTCAGCCCATTTTTTTCCCTGGAACTTACGATCGGCACTCAGAGGCACAGCTCTATGCGATTGCAAAATATGTTTATTCATTGACAGCACCGGAAAACCCTTATAAACCATCAGTTGTCAGCGAGCGGGGGAAGATCATTTTTGCGGACCAAGGTTGCGTAACCTGTCATACCCCGCCGCTATTTACAAACAATAAACTGACTCCTGCTGATGGGTTTGAGGTTCCTGATGAACACTTTGATAAATATGACATCTTTGGTATTTCTGTCGGAACAGATCCAGGCTATACCCTGAATACCCGAAGGGGGACAGGATATTACAAAGTTCCTTCTTTGTTGGGGCTGTGGTATAGAGGGCCGTTTTTGCATGATGCTTCATTAGCTAAGCTGGAGGATCTATTTGATCCAGCGAGACTGAGAGAAGATTATGTGCCTACAGGATTCAAGCCACATGATGTCAAAACCAAGGCAGTTAAAGGTCATGAATTTGGAATGGAGTTGAATGAAGGGGATAGGGAGGCTTTGGTTGCGTATTTGTTGACACTTTAAACATTTAGACATTGATGGATACTGGATATTTAGATATTGTTTTAGCCCCGTTGCGATCATTGCGTATTCTTTGCGTCCGCTGCGTGAATCTTGTTTTAATTAATAAGAAAAATAGATTGTTTTTGGTTTTTGCATTAGTTCCGTTTTTGCTTTTAGCTCAATCGGTTAAACCTGAAAGCCCTATCCAATTCAAAATCAAAAATGCGGGAATAACTGTGGACGGAACGATCCCGGATTGGGAAGTGGAGGTGGATTTTGATTCAAAGAAATTGGATCAATCGAGTATCCGAGGCAAAGCTAACCCGGAAAGTATCCAAACCGGAATCAAATTAAGAGATAAACATTTACATGGGCGGGAGTACTTCCATATCCAAAAATTCCCTTTCATTACTTTGGAATCCAAGTCTTTTCAGTCAAAGGGCAAAAACACTTTTGTAGGGATTTTTGAGCTACAGATCCGGGATGTGAAAAGGGAAGTTGAAATCCCATTTACTTTGTCCCAAACAGGAAAGCAGCAGAAGTTTAAGGGAGAGTTTGTAATTGATCGATTGGATTTCGGGCTAGGAGAGAAGAGTTTGGTGCTTTCGGATGAAGTTAGGGTTATTATTGAGTTTTAAACTAAGATTTTAGGTTTTTTGTTTACGCTGCGGTCGCTGCGTTTTATCTCTGCGGTCGCTGCTTGAAATTTTTAAATGAAAATGATTAAACGGATAATTAATCGATTATCTCTTACCTCAGGCTTGGCAGAAAAATTCTTTGATTGGAAATTTGATAAAAACCAATTTTTAAGTCATGAAGGAAAATGAAATTGAAACTATAATTCTGGATAAGGCTTTTGAAATTCATAGAAACTTGGGCCCGGGATTACTGGAGTCTGTTTATGAAAAAGCCTTGGAGTATGAATTGATTCAGGCCGGTATTTTTGTTGTATCCCAAGTGCCGGTCCCTCTGGTTTACAAAGAAATAAAATTTGAAGCAGGCTTTCGGTTGAATTTGCTGGTAGAGAATAAAGTCATTGTAGAAATCAAAGCAAATGATGGCTTAGCCCCAGTGCACTTTGCCCAAACTTTGACTTATTTGAAACTCTCTGAAAAGAAGTTGGGCTTACTATTAAATTTTAATGTAAAATACCTCAAAGATGGAATTCATAGGATAGCCAATAAACTGTAATCATGACGTTTTTGGTGGTTCACGCGGCGAATGCAGCGAAAAAACGGCAAGAATTCGTTGCGTTTTATTTTTGTGGGCTCCCGATATGGGACTAGCTTCGCATCTATCTTGTATTTCAATTTGTTTCCACCATATTTCCATTCTCTACCCGATAAATCTCTCTCTCTACAGCAATCCCCTTAGGGAAAAGCGTCTGCGTGAAAAAAATCAAAGAGTTGAATCTTCAACAGGAATGATTTTATCCAGTTCATTACATTTTTGAAGTTTTTCGGCTTCTAGGTCATAGTCATCTTGTAACCCTAACCAAAATTTAGGGTTAGTTCCGAAGAACTTGCTTAATCGAAGTGCAGTATCAGCAGTAATTCTTCTATTGCCCTTGATGATTTCAGAAACTCTCGTTTGAGGGATAAATGTTTCCTTAGCCAATCTGTAAGCAGAAATTTCCATAGGAATTAAAAACTCCTCTAATAAAATTTCACCTGGATGAATGTTTTTAAGCTTTTCCATTTTATGAATGATAATCTAATATTTGAACTTGGTAAGCATCATTATTGTCCCATACAAATATGATCCTCCACTGATCATTGATTCTGATGCTATAAAATGCAGATAAATTTCCTTTGAGTTTTTCAAGCCTATTAGCTGGTGGAATCCTCAAATCTTGAAGATTTTGGGCATTATGAAGCATTCTTAATTTTCTCCTTGCAGTATGCTGAATTTCATTTGGTAATTTTCTTGAAACGATACCGTTCCAAGTTTTTTCAGTTTCTTTATCACCAAAATCTTTTATCATCAGTCTTGCCTTGCGTTACTAACGTATAAAGTTAGTATTTTGTCTTTAATTATCAACACACTGTTTTATTTTTAAACGTTTTGCCTTGATATCACATAATTAGGGTATTGTCCGCACTGTTTCATTTTCGTACATTTATAGAATATTCATTTTCAATGTTTTACCAAACCACCAACACTATGAAAGTTCAAACTGAAAACATTCTGGCCCATACCTGTGTGATAGGGGGCTGTGCTGCCTTGATTGGTACAGTCCTTTTCCTATTCATGATGCTATCGGATTATTTAAAGGGCTTTTTATCTGTAGCTTCATTAGGTTAAGGTAACAATCTATGTTTTAATTATGATCAATTTTTGCCCATGAAAGCATATGGCTTGTTCTTTATTGTTTTGATTTCTTGTACAAACAAGCATTTCCTGGCCGTGAAATTGTTTTCGTAGATGCTTTGTCGCTGAATTGGCATGGTGGAGGTATACATTGCAGTACACAGCAGGAACCTAAAAGGAGGGGTAGATGAAATAAACTGAATTTTTTAAAATGCTTTATTGAAAAACTATTTTTCAAAAATGCTTTTTGTAAAAACTATTTTGTAATTTTGCTTTCTTGAAAAACTATTTTATGGAAGTGCTGATCAAAAAGTCTGAAAGGAAAGCAAAGTCTGTCAAGGAAAAGCAAAAGAGGTATTTGTACCATCAAATAGACTGGACCCAAAAGCTGATTTTGATATTGGGTTACCGGGGTTCGGGGAAGACAACCCTTCTATTGCAGTATTTGTCAACTTCTGATAAAAAAGGCATCTATCTAAGTCTGGATGACTTTTATTTCGAAACGCATAGGTTGGTAGCGTTTGTGAATGAACTGTATGAATTAGGATATCGGCTTTTTCTTTTGGATGAAGTCCATAGGTATGCGTTTTGGTCAAAAGATCTCAAACAGCTTTACGATGATTATGATGATATTCAAGTCATTGCAACTGGATCCTCTATCCTTGATATTTCCAGAGGTAATGCCGATCTTTCAAGAAGGGCATCTGTTTATCATTTACATGGTCTTTCTTTTCGGGAGTACCTGAATTTTCAGTACCGAACAGACCTTTCAAGTTTTACTTTGAATGATATTTTGACAAAGCACCATGCTCTGGCTCCTGAACTGTTGGATAGTATTCCTGTCCAGTCTTATTTTCAGGATTATTTGAAATTTGGTTATTTTCCTTTTTTTCTCGAATCCAAAATCGGCTATTCACAAAAACTGCTGGAGACAATCCAACTGGCGATTGATACGGATATCGCTCCATTTGAAGAATTGCAGCATAGCACAGTTCGGACTTTAAAAAAACTACTATTTGTACTGAGTGAAAGTGTGCCGTTTACGCCCAATATCAACAAGTTGGCAGAAAAATTAGAGACACCTAGAAATACGGTCTTGAGATTGTTGGATATTTTGGATCAAGCGCAAATCCTTAAACTGCTTAGGTCTGCTACAAAAGGAATCAGCTATCTTCAGAAGCCTGATAAAATATACCTTCAAAACCCCAATTTTATTTACCTCTTTTCGCCAACTATGGCCAATGTGGGAAATCTACGGGAAACTTTTTTCATCAACCAACTCAGTGCTGTCCATCATGTTTCCAGTCCAAAATTTGGAGACTTTATGGTGGATGACGCTTATGTCTTTGAGGTAGGGGGAGCTAGCAAAACCACCGATCAAATTCAAGGAATTCCTAATGCTTACCTTGCCCTTGATATCGATAGCGGGAATGGTAAAAGAATCCCTTTGTGGCTATTTGGCATGTTATACTGATTGTTTGTAGTAAATATACATAAATATAGTAATTTGAAATTTTATATTATGAATGAAATATTACTCAATAATTACCCAAAGTACTATTAATGAATGAAAAATCATTCATATTGTGTTTTTTTATTGAGGAATATTTGTTCATTTGTATGAAAAATAAGTCATAATAGCTTAATTTGTAATGTAATGAATGATTTTTCATACATATCGTGTATAAGTGATGGAGCGCTTCTCAAAAAAATAGGAGGCTTTATCAAGTCCCGCAGGATTGAGCAGAACCTTACGCAAGATGAAGTGGCGGAGCGGGCTGCGATCAGTCGATCTACCCTCAGTTTATTGGAGAGGGGAGAGAATATTGCGCTGACCAATCTATTAAAAATTCTTCGTGTTTTAGATGCGCTGTATGTGTTGGAGCATTTTCAAGAAGTAAAGCCTATCAGTCCCATGCAGCTGGCCAAAGAAGATGAGGCCAAATGGAAAAGGGCATCCAAAAGCAAAAAATCTCCTCCTAAAGATGATCTGGGATGGTAAGGACGGCATTTGTCAAGCTCTGGGGACAGCGGATAGGAGCGGTGGTATGGGATGAACGTCAGGAATTGGCTTTTTTTGAATATGACAGAAGATTTGCCTCTGGTAAGCTGGATATTTCACCAATCCGGATGCCGCTTGGGAATCGTGTTTATGGCTTTCCTGAATTGAGAGGCAATGCAACATTCAAAGGATTTCCAGGCTTGTTGGCGGACTCTCTGCCTGATCGCTATGGAAATGAATTGATCAATGGCTGGCTTGCGCGTCATGGACGACCGGAAAACTCCCTGAATCCCGTTGAACTGCTTTGCTTCATAGGGAATAGGGGGATGGGAGCTTTGGAGTTTGAGCCTTCCACACTGCCGGCCCAAGAGCAAGGACAATTATTGGAACTCTCAAGTCTTATTGAGACAACAAAAAAGTTGTTGAAGAGTAGGGAGCAGTTTGAAACGCAGACAGACAAAGCCATGCGCGATGTCATGCTGAATGTATTGAAGATGGGGACCTCTGCTGGAGGGGCAAGACCCAAAGCCATTATCGCATACAATGAATCCACAGGAATGATCCGATCGGGACAGACCTTGCAAGAGGCTGGATTTGAACATTGGTTAATCAAGTTTGACGGGGTCAATGACACACAATTTGGTGAGACCTTTGGTTATGGACGGGTGGAGATGGCTTATTATGCCATGGCGATAGACGCTGGAATTGAAATGGCTAAAAGCAGGCTGATTGAAGAAGAGGGTAGGGCGCATTTTATGACCAAGCGCTTTGATAGGGTGAATGGAACGGATAAGCTACACATGCAGACTTTTTGTGCTTTGCAGCATTTTGATTTCAACAATGTTACTAGCTATAGCTACGAACAGCTATTTCAGACCATGCGTCAACTGCGCCTTACCTATGCAGAGGCGGAGCAGTTGTATCGGAGGATGGTGTTCAATGTCCTTGCGAGGAACTGTGATGACCATACCAAGAACTTTGCTTTCCTGATGGGTCAGGAGGGGAGATGGAGTCTTTCTCCGGCCTATGATATTTGCCATGCTTACAGGCCTGACAGTGTTTGGGTCAGTCAGCATTGCCTGAGCATCAATGGCAAAAGGAAGGATTTTGTACTAGACGATTTTTTGGCCATTGCCAAGCAAAATTCCATCCGAAAACCGCAAGGCATTATCCAGGAAGTACAGGAAGTTGTTTCCAATTGGATGGACTATGCTGGAAAGTATAAAGTGAATGCAAAACTTGCGGAAGCAATAGCTGCTACTTTGGTGAAATTGGTTTAGAGACTAGGTTGTATTGATTTTTCAATTTCTCAAAATTTCACCTATCACATCATTAGGGTATTGTGGGCAACTTGAAATTCAGGGAAATTTAGGGGAATGGTTTCACGCTACGCACGCAGCGGAAAAACGCAACAATCGCAAAGAAATAGCTGCGGTCTTTGCGTATTCCGTGGCGCGCACCGCGAGAACCCCATAACGAAAAATCTTTAAATATTTCACTCCTGCTTATGCCTGACTATCATGCATTTTCAGCGTGTAAACTCTTTAAATAGCGCGTATTTCACATTAGATAATCCTATATATAAGATAGATGAAAACATCAAAACAAGTAGTTTGGATTACCGGTGCTTCCTCCGGAATAGGAAGGGAAATGGCACTGCAATATGGGGCTAAAAATTATGCTGTGGCGGTATCCGCACGGCGTATGGATTTGTTAGATGCGCTCGTCAAAGAAATAGTAAAACAAGGCGGAGATGCATTTGCCGTTTTCTGTGATGTGACAGACGAATCTTCCATTCAACGTGCAATCAGTCAAATTGTGGATCAATATGGTAAAATTGATATTGCTGTGGCCAATGCAGGGGGCGGGGTGATCGAGTTTTTGGAGAACCTCAGTCGGGAGGAGTGGACTAGGCAACTGGCTATTAATGTAATCGGACTTGCGATGACGGTGAAGTATGTATTGCCAGAGCTAAAGAAGACCAAAGGAAGGTTGGTATTGATTGGTAGTATTGCTGCGTATATTCCCAATCCATACCTCAGCGCCTATGGCGCAAGTAAAGCTGCAGTGCATAATATCGGTGAGTCTCTTCAGGTAGAACTTTTGGGTACAGGAGTAACTTGCACGACAATTCATCCTGGTTTTGTTGACAGTAATATCACGAGAGTGGACAATAAAGGCCATTTTAACCCCAATGCCAAGGATCCACGCCCTTCCAATCTTATGTGGCCAACAGACAAAGCAGTTAAAGATATGATCCGGGCCATTGACAAACGGAAAAAGCTAGCAGTCATCACAGGCCATGGAAAAGTCTTTGTTTTTTTGGGTCGCTTTTTTCCTAGACTGGCAAGGGTAATGATGGCTAAGCAGATCAAAGAAATTTCTAAGTCATTGTGATCATTCTATATTGACGAAAAATAGTGAACATAGGATCAAGTAAACATAAACTACGTTCTGAAGCATCTGGCTCTACCTTCTTCGGTATTGTTATACGCATTAGCCATTCTAGTGTTTTTAGAAACAAAGGTCTGGATATCAATATTTTTAAAACATGTAAATGGATTTCAACATGAACGCTATTACTCCCTCATCCGGACCCGTACCCACAGGCCGCAACCAGACCATCGATATCCTGCGCGGTATGGCACTTGTCTTGATCCTGATTGTACATTGCTCATTTGATTTCACCGGCTGGGACTGGACCATTCCCGAGGAGCATGTTCCTGAACTACCAATGGCGGCGCTTAACCCCACGGTCGGTGGCCTAGTTGACTTCTTCCTGCGGGATAAGGCAAGGGCCCTGTTCGCGCTGATGTTCGGAGTGTCTTTTGCCCTGCAGCTTGCCCGATCTGAGCAGAGCGGCAGATCCTTCGAGCGCATGTTCATAAAGCGCATGGTTCTGCTTGCCATGATTGGATTGGTGCATGGCCACTTGATTTACTACTTCGAGATTCTGCGTTTGTACGCGATGGCCGGCTTGCTGATGCTGCTATTATGGCGCCTGCCGAACAAAGCGCTTCTGCCCTTAGTCGGATTTCTTACCGTACTCGCCCCTATAGTGGGCTACGGCCTCCTCCAAGCCTTAGGCCTTGATTTCATGGCCGGACGTCCACCTCAGTCTGAGATTTTCGTGGCATTCACATCGGATTCGCCTCGCGAAATCCTGAGCATCAACCATCGCCTGGCCACGAGCACCTACTTGCCGGGATTTTTGATAGGATTCGGTATGCCCATACTCGGCAACTTTTTGCTCGGGTTATGGCTGGCGCGCAAGGGCTGGCTGCAGGATCCCATGGTTCATCGCAAAGCACTAAAGCGGCTCATGGTGGTTGGTCTGGTGTTCGGGTTGTTGCTCCAAAGTAGCTCGCTCATCATGCCACAGCTTGATCCCGCTTCGCCGGTCTGGTTATTTCTTTTACTCGGCATCGCCTTCTTAGCCGCCGCTCCGATGTTGATGCTCGGTTATGTCGGCACCATCACGCTGCTGTGCACTCACCCATTATGGATTCGGGTGCTTCGATGGCTGGCCCCAGCCGGCCGCATGACCCTGACCCACTATATCATGCAGTCTGTGTTCGCATGGGTCATCTTCTATGGTGTGGGGCTGGGGCTGTACGGTCGCATCGGTCCGGCACTGGCCGTACCGATCGGACTATTGCTCGCTACCTTTCAAGTCCTGTTGTCCATCTGGTGGCTTAAGCGTTACCGTTCTGGTCCGCTGGAGTGGTTGTGGCGCTGGGCAATCGAAGGCCTTCGGCCCCAATGGCGTCGTGAAAGCCATAGCGCTCCTTAATGTGGCAACTTGGTTAGGCCACACAAGCGACTTCCTAGAGTCCCTCCCTCACGGAACAATCGTATCCACCTGCTCCGGAGAACCAAGGACCACCCTTTAGATAGTTGGTCAAAGAGAAAAGTCTCAAACCATTTTCCTTTGACCAACTTAAAAATTGCCCTTAACAATTGAATATAGCCTTAATAATCATGATAAAATTAAGTGTTTTAAGCCTGGCCACCATTTTCTTTATCGCCTGCTCCAATCCCTCTCACGAACTCCTCATCACCAATGTCAATGTCATAGACGTAGTCACCGGTGAGGTACTCCCCAACCGAACTGTTGCCATTGACGGAGATGAAATAACCGCCATCTACACCAAAAACATTAAAGCTGTAAAAAACACTGTAGAGGTAGATGGAACAGGGAAATTTCTAATCCCGGGGTTGTGGGATATGCATGCGCACTACCATTGGTACCCTAGAGATAATGACTTGCTTTTGATCCCTAATGGGGTACTTGGTGTGAGAGATCCTTGGGGAGACCCGCAGCAAGCCAAACGACTAAGGGTAGAGAATCAAAAAGGTATGTATCATGGGGTTGAGGTTTTTACTTCGGGAAGTTTGATTGATAGCGCCCCAAGCATGTGGGGTTCTTCTGAGGCGGAGACCGAGGAACAAGCAAGAGCTTTGGTGAATTGCCAGGTAGATCAAGGAGTTGATTTTTTAAAGCCTTACAGTGGGTTGAAAAAGGAGGTGTATTTTGCTTTGATGGATGAAGCCAATAGGCGTGGTGTTATGGCTGCCGGCCATGTTCCCACCGCGGTCACATTAGAGGAGGCCGTAGCAGCAGGCCATAGAATTGATGATCATTTGTTCGGACTGGAGACGCTTTTTATTACTACAGAGCAATTGGATACGGTCAGGCAAATGCGCGAACAAAGGAATTGGGGAGAGTCCTATGGTTACATCCGAAACAACAAAAACACAACAATAGCTCAAACCCGACTGGAGAAGTTGAGTGCTGAGGACATTTGGTTCTGCCCAACGTATGTTGCGCTTTTTGGCGTATTAAAGGTGTTTAAAGAGAAAATGGAATCTGACCCAAGAAATGAATATGTGACTATCATTGAAAAGTTTCAAGGTGGAAGTTCAGAAGATATTTGGTTGGATAGTCCTTTGTATGGTTCAACTAAACCTGATAGTATACAGTTTGTCGATGATAGCCTGTATGTCGTTGAACAGGAGGCTTATATTAAAATGTTGATTGAGTCCAAAGCCAAGATACTTGCTGGAACTGACTACATCATTCCCTACATCTATGCTGGATTCAGTTTGCAGGAAGAGTTGCAAATTTTTGTAAGGTTAGGAATGACGCCTCTTCAAGCTTTACAAACAGCCACTATCAATCCTGCCCAGTTTATGAAAAATGACAAAATAGGGGAGGTGAAAGCAGGGAAATTAGCGAATTTGGTTTTACTCAATGCCAATCCATTGGAAGATATCCATCATGCGCAGGACATTTATGCATTAGTCCTGAGAGGCAGGCATTTAGATCGGGATCACTTGGATGGTATGCTTCAGAAGGCCAAAAAACTGGCGAATGCCAAACATATTCATGAATGGTTTGCACCACGGATGGAAGCAGATGGCATAGAAAGTGCCATTCAGACATTTCTGAACAATAGAGAAAGTATTGATGATGAATTTCCTGTGAGATGGAATATGTTGCTTTCTACGGGGTGGAAATTTTTCATGGAAGATAAAAAAGCAGAAGCAGAAGCCATAGCAAAACTCACTACTGAGTTATATCCCGATTTTGTGTATGCAATAGAAGGAGCAGGGGCAATTTATAAGTATACCAAAAATAAAGAAATGGCTAAAGCCACCTACCAAAGAGCCCTTGAAGTTTACCCTTGCTTGAATATTATTGAACGCTGGATCAAAGAACTTGATGAACCTTTGGCCTTTGGACAAAAATACAAACAAAAGGAACCGATCTATTTGGCTGCCAGGATTCCCTGTATGTTCCATAATCACTAGTATCATGTTTCTAGATGAACCCCTTATCACATCATTAAGGTATTGTAGGCAACTTGAAATAGAGAGAAATTTAGGGGAATGGTTTCACGCTACGCATGCAGCGAAAAAACGCTACGGGCACTACGGGATGTTATTAAATTCATAGAGTTCGCTGTGTGAATCCAACTATTTGGAAATCATGATCACAAAAGAGTTCAATTCTAAATAAACCTAAAGAACAAACCATAGCCATGAAGACACTCCATTCTATTCTTTTGCTTGTAATATGCAGCCTTCAAAGTTTTTCTCAGGATTTTTCCGATCTGAGATATTATGAAGCCGGTAATATCAATCTTTTCTATTCCCATGAGACAGAGGATAATCCTTTGTTTTTAGGTGTATTGACCAATGACGCAAATAGGTTCTATTCTAAAACTCTGGGAGAAAAGGAGTTGGAAGTAAATCTGCTTGTCCTAAACAAGGACGATTGGGGTATTTATACCAATAAGCAGTTGATTTATGGAATGCCCCATTGGCGTCGTACAGACAATGCTATCATCGTGGCTTCTGATGATAACTTTTTTTGGGCGGCCCATTTGCCAAATCCTAATGCACTACAATCTCCTGACAGAGAGTTATTTCAAGAAACCTATGGAATAGAAAATGGAGGAATGAGTGCCAGGTTTTTTTTCGATCTGGGCACTATCCATGAATTGTTTCATCTATGGCTTTTTAATGGTCAAAGAGAATCGCAGCGGATATGGCTGGAAGAGATATTTTGTAACCTTGCTGCTTTCGCATACACACAAACAGAAAGACCCGAATGGGTAAGTGGTTTAAAAGTATTGGCCGATTACCAAGTTGCAAATGATAAAGCCCCCCATCAATATAGGAGTTTGGAGACTTTTGAAGAGAATAGAATGAAAATTGTCATTGAGGCTCCCCAAAATTACGGTTGGTACCAATTCCGATTCATTCAGGCGGCTAGTCAGCTATATGATGAAGCTGGGGTAGAGGTTATGAAGAAACTTTGGGATTTTCTTGGGGAATACCAAGATAAGCTATCTGAGGATGAACTGAAAAATAAACTTGCCTCAGAAGTTCATCCCTATTTCAAAGTTTTGATGGAAGAGTGGTGATAATAGTTGACTCTATTAATTAGTAGCTAATGTTAGTATATGCTTAAAAGATCGACTCACATCATTAGGGTATTGTGGGCGTGATGAATTTCAGGGAAATTTAGGTGAAAAGTTTCACGCGGCGTTCGCTACGGAATAAACGCAAACCTTGTCCCGATACTCAGGACAAGTTCCGCGTGAACCCCAAAAACCAAAACACTATGAAAAACTCTCGCTTTTACTTACTCATCACCATCCTACTTTTGTTGCTGGTTTTACTGGGCTTTGGGCCAAGGTTTTATCTAAGACCTTTTTTCGATCAGCCTAGACATATGCAAATGGATAGCTTGCCGATACTTTTTGTCCTGCATGGGGTTTTGATGACCGCATGGTATGTGCTATTGGTGGTGCAATCTGCTTTGATAAATTCCAATAAGATCAAATGGCATATGCGTTTGGGTTGGGGCTTAGGGGTCATTGCTTTCTTAGCCGTGATTTCTGCTATTCCTGTCATGATGGGGTTTGCACCAAGAATGTTAGCATTGGGATTTCTGGATGTGACTAATTCCGATAGGTTCTGGTTTCAGAATGTTCAATGGACCAATGATATTTTTGCTTTGGTTACTTTTTCTTCTATGGTTTGTATTGGCTTAATCAACCGAAATAATAAAGCCTTGCATCGAACCATGATGTTGTTTGCTTCCATGGCTTTTACCGGACCTGCTACTGCCCGATTACTGGAATGGTTGGCCCCGTCTTCGATCATCACAGGGACAGTAATTATTTATTTTTCCTTTCCTTTAGCTGTTTTACTCCATGATTGGATAGTGGCTAAAAAATTCCCAAAATATCCTTTCTATGGACTTCTTACTTTGTTGGTACTTATGTTTTTGACCTTTTTCTTACCATCTACTGAATTTTGGTCGCAAGTGTTTTTAAAGCATTTGGGTTAGTATCTAGTTTTTAAAGGTGATGAACAGAGCAATCCCCTCTACTAATCACATAATTAGGGTATTGTAGGCTTGATGAATTTCAGGGAAATTTAGGAAAATTGTTTCACGCAACGAATGCAACGGATATTACGCAACGGGCGCAGCGCGATGATAAAATAAATCGATGTGCTCGCCGCGCTTTCCTTTGCGCTCGTTGCGTATCCCGCTGGGCTCGTTGCGTGAACCCCAAAACCAAAAACACATGAAAAAACTCTCACTTTTCACACTCTTAGGATGGATCATTTTTGCTTGTTCCAGTCCTTCTCATGATCTTTTGATCACCAATGTCAATGTCATAGATATAGTCACGGGAGAAGTGCTTCTTAACCGAACAGTCGCCATTGACGGTGATGAAATCACAGCCATTTATACCAAAACCATCAAGCCCCAAGCAGGAACTGAGGTGGTGGATGTAACAGGGAAATACCTGATCCCAGGGCTGTGGGATATGCATGTGCATAATAACTGGAACTATGAAGATACCAATGACCTCTTAGTAGCCAATGGTATAGTAGGAGCAAGAGAAATGTGGGGGGATATGAAAATCAGGAGGAAAATGGATGAAGAGCGAGCCTCCGGTAAACCTATTATCGACATCTATTCTGCGGGAGTATTAACAGATGGAGCACCTAAAATTTGGCCAAGTTCCGCTGAGGTAACCACTCCGGAAGAAGCGGAAGCTTTAGTCCGCTGTCAGGTTGCTCAGGGAGCAGATTTTATCAAGGTTTATTCTAGGTTGGACAGTGCTTGCTTTTTTACTATTGGAAAAACAGCCATAGAATTAGGCGTTCCATTTTCAGGCCATGTTCCTGATTCAGTTTCTATTATTGACGCCCTAGCGGCGGGAATGCTAACCTCTGAGCACCTGTATGGCTTGCAGGAGTTGGGTTATTCTGAACTTGAATTGAAGGAAGTAGATAGTTTGTTTGAGGTTGGTAATCGGATTGAAGCATTACAGAAGGGCTTGAAATTTTTTGATTCATCAGCGATGAAAGAAAAGCTTCAAAAATTGGACTTATCAAAACATTGGTTTTCTCCAACCATGGTTACCTTGAGGGGGGTTAGGTCTATGCAGGATAGTGTTTTCACATCAGACCCTAGGATTTCATATTTGCCTAATTATATGACAGAGGACTGGAAACCAAGAAGGACCATGGGAAGCCAACGGATGATGCCAAGCTTAGAGTTAATGCAGCAATTGTATCAAAATGACTTTCAGATTTTAACTAACCTGATTGAAAGTAAAGCCCAAATCATAGCAGGTACAGATTATCCCAATCCTTGGGCATTCCCTGGGTTTAGTATGCATGATGAATTGGAAATCTACGTGCAGGCAGGTATGACGCCTTTACAGGCTCTACAAACAGCTACGCTCAATCCAGCCAAAGTGATGAAAAATGATCGAATTGGAAGTGTTGAAAAAGGGAAATTGGCAAGTTTGGTCCTTTTGAATAGTAATCCTTTGGATGATATCAATGCTATTCGGGAAATTGAAAGTGTAGTACTTAGAGGGAAAGTGTTTGATCGCATCGCATTGGATGAAATGCTTCAAGAGGCTAAAAATAAAGCAGCTTTGCCATCTTTGATGGAATGGTTCCAAACCGTTCAAGATATGCCAAAAGAACTGATGGCTTTGGAAAACAAATTAGATAGCATGTCAACAAAATATCATTTGTCTGGTTTGGAATTTTTGATCAATTACGTTGGCTATAATCTTTTAGGGGAAAATGCTTTGGATCAAGCAATGGAAATTTTTGCTTTAAATACGCGCATGCATCCACATAGCCAAAATGTATGGGATAGCTATGCAGAAAGCTTTTTGATGCAAGGAGACACTGTGAATGCTATCCAATACTACCAAAAAGCATTGGATATGTATCCCTGTAATCATGTAATTGAAAAGCGATTGCTGGCATTGAAGCCTTAAGTTCAACAAATTTCCAAAGTTTTGAACTTTGGAAAAGTTTAACCACTAACCAAAAAAAGCACTATGGAAACACTTGCCCCTTTGTCCCAATCCAAAAGAATCGACCTGGTAGATTCCCTGAGAGGATTTGCCATTTTCGGAATTCTGATGGTCAACATGCCAGGTTTTTTCAAACCAGCTGTGGAGTTGATCATGTTACCGTCCTTTGGAGATAGTATGGTAGAAATACTTTCCAATGGTTTTATTTACTTCTTTTTCACTGGAAAATTCTTTGTCTTGTTTTCCCTCTTATTTGGTTTTGGTTTCTATATCTTCCTTCATAAAGATGGAGAAGTTAGCAAGCAGAATATCAGCGTATTTCAGAAGAGGCTATTCTGGCTCTTGATTATTGCCATTACACATATTGCATTGCTATGGGAAGCGGATATCCTTTTTTACTATGCTCTGTTTGGATTCTTATTGATCCTGTTCAGAAAGTCCTCTACCAAGAAAATCATCATTTGGATGCTCGTATTTTTATTAATCCCCATTGTATTTGTTGGATTGATTAGCATGCTGCCTCAATTTTTGGCTTCCAATCCAGAAGCATTACAGGCGATGGAGAAAGGTAGTCAGGAGCAATTGGCAGCTACCCAAGATTTAGTCCAAAGAGCTTATCAAGCGTATAATTCAGGATCTTATAGCGAAGTTATTCAGATGAATATTGAACAATGGCTTTTCCTTATATCTGGGATTATTATTTTCTATCCCACCTGTATGGTCATGTTCTTGATGGGCTTATTGATAGGAAGAAGTGGCTTTTTTATCCAAACCAAGGAGTATGAACAGCAAATCAAGAAAGTCTTTTGGATATCCTTGCCTTTTGGGGTTTTGTTAAACATAGGGCTATTATTTTCCCTTGCCAATGCCAATCCGGCTTCGTTGGATTATTGGGCATTTATCGGAAGGGCCACAGGGATTTTAGGAGGGATAGTGATGATGTGTACCTATGTTTCAGGTTTTATCCTGCTGTACAATCAAGGGAAGTTTGTAGGACAGTTTTCGGGCTTTTCAGCAGTAGGAAGAATGGCCCTTACCAATTATATTTCAAATTCAGTTTTAGCATTATTCTTGTTTAGGTTAGGCTTTTTTGGTTTGTTTGGAGAAATCGAAGTCTGGCAAGGTATCTTATTGGTCTTGGCTATTTTCAGCTTCCAAATTTCCTTTAGCAAATTTTGGCTAAGCAAGTATAGGTTTGGTCCATTGGAATGGTTGTGGAGAACGCTGACTTATGGTAAGATACCAGCATTTAAATTGTAAATTTTTTCTTGACAACTTGTCAAGAAAAGTGTATTTTGCTGAAAATCAAAATTATGATAGTAACCCTTCATATAGGAGAATTTAAGGCACGGTTTTCAGAGTTGATTGAGTTGACAAAAAAGGGAGTGATAATTAAAGTTATCAAAGGAAAATCAGGGGAGCTTGTGGGATATTTTGGGAAAGAATATCCGGATAAAAAAAGGCCTAAAAGTAAGCTTGGTTTTTTTGCTGACCAAAAGGTTACCATTTCTCAAGAAGACCTTCAATGGACTGATGAAGAACTCACAAACATGGGGTTATGAAGTATTTACTCGATACTCACGCGTTGCTTTGGATTGCATATGAGGAACATAAAATAAGTTCAAAAATCAAAAAAATATTATTGTCTGAAAGTGCAGCTTTTTATATAAGCGCAGTTAGTTTTTGGGAAATCAGTATCAAATCTAGTATGGGTAAATTGGACCTCAAATCGCATTCTCCCGAAACTTTATATAAAGGTTTTAAGGCAAATTTCCCTTGCGATTTTTTACCATTATCAGTTGAGGAAGCCGTTACTTTTTTCAACCTTGATAAGGTTCATCATAAGGATCCTTTTGACAGGATGTTGGTCTGGCAAGCGATTAAAAATGAATTGATAATTATTTCCGAGGACAATTCTATCAAACTTTATGAAGACACAGGGGTAAAGATTTTATGGTAAAACTTATTCCCTACCATAAAGGCCGTCAACCAATTTCTTCTTGATGGCTGAATTTTTTTCTAATCCCTGTATTATTTTTGCTTTGTGACATTAATCTTTTCAAGGGGTTGATTTTCAGGGAAATTTTGAGCAGATTTCTAAGAATATGTTATCCAAACAGAAAATATGGATTCTTGTTTCTTCCATTGCCTTGCTGCTCCTGGTTTTTCTAGCCATAGGGAGGGAAGAGCAGGTGGCTTTCAGTACAGATGTTAAACCCATCCTGAACAAACACTGTATTTCCTGTCATGGAGGTGTGAAGAAAAATGGGGGCTTTAGCTTACTTTTTGAGCATGAAGCTTTCGCTGTAACGGATTCTGGCATTCCAGCCATTATCAAAGGAAAACCCAATCAAAGCGAGTTGATCAAAAGGGTGTTGGAACATGATCCCGAATTGAGAATGCCTTACAATAGGCCGGCATTGTCCCAAGAGGAAATCGATGTTTTAAAAAAGTGGATCAAGCAAGGTGCCAAATGGGGGGAGCATTGGGCATATGTACCCGTTCAGGCTAATAAGATTCCCCAAACTGTCAAAGGTTTTGAAAAACAGATCGAGTCATCAGCAGTACACAATATTGACAGATTTGTATTTCAAAACTTGAAGGCCCAGAGGCTTCAACCTTCCCAGGAAGCGGATCCCATGCAATTGTTACGGAGGCTTTCGCTGGATATTACAGGGCTTCCACCATCCAAAGATTTGGCAGATCAATGGAAAGCTGGTCAGATTACCTATGAGCAAATGGTGGATCATTTGCTTGCCTCGCCAACCTACGGCGAAAAATGGGCCTCATGGTGGTTGGACTTGGCCCGGTATGCAGACACCAAAGGCTATGAACGGGACCAATCCAGAACTATCTGGCCATACCGGGATTGGGTCATCAAGGCCTTCAATCAGGACATGCCGTTTGACCAATTTACCATTGAGCAATTGGCAGGAGATCTTTTACCAAACCCTACGCATGACCAATTCATAGCCACAGCTTTTCACCGAAATACCATGAACAATGATGAGGGTGGTACGGAGGATGAGGAATTCAGGGTTGCAGCAGTATTGGATAGGGTCAATACCACCTATGAAGTCTGGCAAAGTACTACGATGGCCTGCGTGCAATGCCACAGTCATCCTTACGACCCTTTTGTACATGAAGATTTTTTCCGTTCAATGGCTTTTTTCAATAACAGTAGGGATGAAGACACCACCGATGAGGAGCCCAAAATCCGACTTTATGAAGCCGAGGATGAGTTAAAGCTCCATCAGATCAGGTCTTGGTTGCAAGAAAATGCGGTACCTGAGCAAGCCAAGGCTTATACGGAATTTTTGAGTTTTCAAGAACCAAAATACCACGCCCATCTGTGCACTGACTTTGTCAATGGAGAGTTGATCGATACCAAATGGTTGGGCTTATGGCCACAAGGTTCTGCTTACCTCAAGAATGTCTTTACAGGGGGAGCAGACCGGATGCTTTTGAATTATTGGTCATCGCATGATGGCACCAAAATGACCATTAGAAAGGGAGGTCCCCATGGTGAGGTGTTGAGCGAATTTACCATTGACCGGACAGGGGCTATCACGAGAAGCATTCCATTCAAACCCATTTTTGAAAAAGTCGACCTGTATATCCATGCAGAAAATCCTGGACTTGCCGCCCAACAGTCCACAGCGGCGATCAGTTGGTTTGCTTTTATATCTGAAATTCCAGGAGACCAAAGCGAAGCACATCAAAAGGTCAAGGACAGTTTCCATGACTTGCTTAACAAAAGGCCTCTAACTGTTCCGATCATGATAGAAAACCCCTCTTTCATGCAAAGGCAAACCCATGTTTTCGAAAGGGGAAATTGGATGTTGCATGGAGAAGAGGTGCAAGCCATTACACCTGAATCTCTGAATCCCTGGAAAGAGGAGTGGCCTCAAAACAGGATGGGTTTTGCATTGTGGCTGACAGATAAGAACAACCCGCTGACAGCAAGGACAGCGGTCAACAGGGTATGGGACCAATTGTTTGGAAGAGGACTGGTCAGTACCTTGGAGGATATGGGAACCCAATCTGATCCACCAGTCCAAAAGGAATTGCTGGACTATTTAGCATGGGAACTGATGCATACCCATCAATGGAGCCTCAAAGCCTTGATCAAGGAAATAGTGCTTTCCCATACCTACAGACAGGCCTCCTCCATCAGTCCACAACAAATGGCCAAGGACCCGGAAAACCAATGGTTGGCCAGAGGACCTAGGTTCAGGTTGGGTGCAGAAACTGTGCGGGACCAGGCACTGTTTGTTGCCGGCTTATTGAGTGACAAGAGGTATGGAAAAAGTGTCATGCCTCCTCAGCCGGATGGAATTTGGCAGACGGTGTATAGTGGAGAATCATGGACAGGAAGTGAAGGGGAAGACAAATATCGCAGAGGTATCTATACCTTTTTGAAAAGGACCAGTCCCTATCCCTCTTTTATCAGTTTTGATGCAGGAAGCCGGGAAGTCTGTTTGAGCAAAAGGATTGTCACCAATACCCCGCTGCAGGCTTTGGTGACTTTGAATGATCCTGTATTTTTTGAAGCTGCTGCCGCTTTGGGTAAGCAGATGCTGGACCTTGATTCCAAAGAGCCGGCCAAAGCCATAGAAGAAGTATATGCGGCAGTTTTGTTCCAAAAACCTTCTGAGGAAAAGCTAAAAGCTTTGATGCAACTTTACCATGCTGCTCTTGCGGATTTTGCCTATGAAAAATCTGCTTTTATGGCAGCAGATTTACCCGATTCCCAAAGGAAAAAATGGGGTGCTTATACGGTAGTGGCCAATGCATTGTTGAACCTGGATGAATTCTTAACCAAACCATGATATGAAGGGGATAGAGAGATTATTGGGTGAGCTGGAGTTACAAAGACTCCAAAAACAGACCAGAAGACATTTCCTGATGGATTGTGTGAGTAAGATGGGTGGTTTGGCACTCTTTCCTCTATTGAATGCCTGTCAAATAGGTTCTGGAAAAGAGGGGGTTCAAGGGCTAAATTTATCCGAAAGGGATTTAAATCCTTTGGCTTCTCTTGCGCCTCCATTTATCCCAAAAGTGAAGTCAGTCATTTACCTGCACATGGCGGGAGCGCCTTCCCAATTGGAATTGTTTGATTACAAACCAGAGCTTGCCAAATATGACAACCAGCCCTGTCCCGAATCCATGTTGGAGGGCAGGAAATTCGCTTTTATTCGGGGTGTTCCCAATTTGCTTGGGCCAGTGGCCAAATTCAGCCAGCATGGTCAATCCGGTGCCTGGGTTTCGGACTTTCTTCCACATTTTTCCAAGGTGGTGGATGAAGTAGCCTTTTTGAAAGCTGTTCATACCGATCAGTTCAATCACGGACCTGCCCAACTCTTTATGCATACTGGGAGCCCAAGATTGGGAAGACCAAGTTTGGGGAGCTGGGTGACTTATGGGTTGGGGACGGAAAACCAAAATCTGCCCGGATTTGTGGTCTTGACTTCAGGCGGAAAAACGCCTGATGCAGGAAAAAGTGTCTGGGGAAGCGGGTTTTTGCCCTCGGTTTATCAGGGTGTTCAATGCAGGTCAAAGGGAGATCCAGTGCTCTACCTCCAGGATCCGGAGGGCATCAATAGGGATTTAAAGAAAAAGATAATCGCAACCATCAATGTGATCAACAAAGAGGAGTTTGAAAAAGTAGGTGACCCCGAAATTTTGGCCAGGATCAATCAATACGAAATGGCTTATCGGATGCAGATTGATGTTCCTGAAATCATGAATATCAACGATGAGCCGGAATATATCCATGAACTATACGGAACCCGTCCCGGAGAAGAGGCTTTTGCCAATAATTGCCTTTTGGCCAGAAAGTTGGTAGAAAAGGGAGTCCGTTTTGTGCAGTTGTACGATTGGGGCTGGGACAGTCATGGAACTGAAAAGGATACCGCCCTTGATTTGGGATTTAGAAATAAATGCAGGGAAATTGACCGTCCCATGAGTGCTTTGCTTTTAGATTTGAAGCAAAGGGGGCTTTTAGAGGATACATTGGTCATTTGGGGAGGGGAGTTTGGACGAACCCCGATGCAGGAAAACAGGGAAGGAAAAACCATGGGCTTTAAAGGAAGAGATCACCACGTGGAGGCCTTTACCATGTGGATGGCTGGTGGAGGTATTAAAAAAGGAGCATCATTTGGTAAGACAGATGATTTGGGTTTTTCGGGTATTGAAGGGAGGGTTTCAGTCCATGATATCCATGCTACTATTCTTCATCTATTGGGATTTGATCATGAAAAGTTCACCTATGATTTCCAGGGAAGACCTTTCAGGTTGACCGATGTGGAAGGAGAAATCATCAAAGAAATTTTGGCCTGAGTTTATGGATTTTATTTTCTCCCTTTTTGGTCGTTTTCACCCTGTATTGGTTCATTTGCCCATTGGTTTTTTGATTCTTGGAAGTATTTTGGTTTTTTATGCCAAAAAGGAGAGCAAGGAATTTCTTCCTGCAATCAGGATTTCTTTCTTCTGGGGGACTATAGCGGCGCTATTTTCTTTAGTATCAGGATTATTACTTTACCTCAGAGAAGGATACAGCTTTGATACGGTGAGCAAACACCTGATTTTGGGTGTATTGACCACCTTGTTTTCCTTTGGTTTTTATCTTTATCTGAAGAACAAGGTCGATTTCATTGATTCAAAAGTGAGGGGGATGTCTGTAGGTCTAATGATCTTGTTGATGCTCACGGGACATTTTGGAGGGGAATTGACCCATGGATCGGACTACTTTACCGAGGTGCTACCTGAGAAGTTTCAGGAATTTTTAGGTATTTCAAACGCTTCAGAGGTGGCAATGATCAGGTTGGATGAGGAGCACTGGGGAGAGGCCATTTTTTACCAAGATGTCATCCGTCCTATTCTTTTCCAAAATTGTAATTCCTGTCATAATGAAAAAAACAGGAAAGGAGAGTTGGTTCTCAGTAGTCCTGAATGGATGGCAAAGGGCGGAAAGAATGGTCTGGTCTTAGATCAAAAAGAACTTATCAATAGCACGCTTTTAGCCAGAATGTTATTGCCTCTTGATGACAAAAAGCATATGCCGCCCAAAGATAAAAGACAGCCTTCCAAGCAAGAAATTGCATTGATCCAAAAATGGATAGCAAGTGGGGCTTCCTTTGAGGTGAGTTTGGCAAAGGCTGGAGTAGAGGAGGAAATGATCAACATGTATTTCCCGGAAGAAAGGGAATTTTTCTATCCTGAAACTGAGCTAAAACAATTGGCTGAAGATGCATTGCTAGGTTTTAGGGGATCAGGTCTTTTGATAGAGCCCATCAGTCAGGAATCCCCTTTGTTAAAAATCAGTGCCATCAACTTACCCCAAAATCAAAAGTTAAATCTTAAGGATTTCCAAGGCATTGCTTCATATATCGCCCACTTGGATATCAGCGGCACCGATCTGGATGACGCTGTTTGGAATGATTTGTTGGTATTTGAAAATCTGACGATATTAAAGATAAACCGGGTTGATATTGAAGGGCAGGGAATAGATGCTTTAGATCAATTGAAAAATCTCAAAAGACTTTACCTGAATTATTCTAGTCTTCAACTTTCTAATCTGTTGGCATTGGAAGATCATCCTACCCTGGAAGGTATATATTTTTATGCTACTCCGGCCTCCAAAGCGATTACCTCTAATGAAATTGTGAGGTTTTTGGCCAGATTGGAATATGGGGTGTATGAATTGCCTGTGCTGTCTTCGGATACTGTGGTGTATTAGGGGAAGTTTTAAAATTTGATTTAATTTTTTTTTATATCCGCTTCTTTGCCAGTATTCAAAAATTTACGGAATGGCCTCGGCTTCGCTCGGCCAACGGAGAAAAGATTTTTATAGAGAGGGGGTGAGGGAGTGCGGCTTCGCCGCACTCCCTCACCCCCTCTCAAATCTTAATGTTCCCGGACACCGAGCGAAGCCGAGGTGATCTTAGAATAAAATTTTGCAAGTTGTATAATTGTAGATAATCATATTAATTTCACTTGATCCCATAAAAACCAAATATTGACTCATGTTTTTACTTGTTATCAATTTTTGCTTATTGAGTCGTATATTTAAGTTAGGAATAAAAGTTTATGATTTTGTTTTGGAAAGGAATAAAAGGTTCTATCTATGAAAATGGACAAGAATCACTTTGAGATAAGATTACTTATTAAAGATGAAAAATATTAATATAAAGGCGATTGTTTTTCTTATCCTATTATGGAGTTCCCTAGAAGTGTCAAATGCCCAGTCCCTCCCCAGTATCCTGATCACTTACCATTCTGAATCCGGAAAAACACAAGCCATGGCAGAAGCTGTTGCAGAGGGAGTATCACAGGTTCAGGGTGTAAGCTATATTCTTAAACCCACCAGCGAAGTACAGCAACAGGAGATTCTCAATACCTCGGCCATAATTTTGGGTTCTCCAGTTTATAATGCCAACATGGCCCCCCAAATTCAGGAGTTTATCAATTCCTGGCCTTTTGAAGGCAGGCCATTAAAGGATAAAATCGGAGCGGTATTCGTCACCGGTGGAGGGTTTTCCATTGGTGAAGAAGCGGTGATGTTCAGTATGATACGGGCCATGATGATTCATGGTATGCTCATCGTAGGTGGGGATAAGGTGGAAGCTGCTTTTGGAGCTTCTGCCATCACAGGTGAAGGAGAATTCGATGGAAAAGAAGTTCAGGAAATCTTCTTGGAAAAGGCAAGGGGATTGGGAAGAAGGATAGGGGAAATAGTGGGGAGGTGAAGTTGAAGTGTTTAATCCAAATTCAATCCCCTCTACAAATCACATTGGCATGACGTGCCTTAATATGCCATTTTTCATCTTCCAAGATCCAGATATTGGTATATCGCCGCTGTACTTTCTGACCGGCCAAAGGGGCACCTTCTTTTGGATAAACCGTTTCCAGTCCCATGACTATCACCGTATTTCCTAAGTCCATCATCTTTTCGATCTCCCGCTCAAAGCCACTGTAGTTGATAATGCCTTCTTTCATCCGGTCTATCACGATAGATCTTCCCGTAATCACCATATTGAAAGGGTTATTGACCATAAAGTCCTCTGCCCAAATTTTTTCCAAAGTGGGATAGTCATGCTTTAAAATCGCAGTGATTTCCTCGTTTTCCAACAATTTTATTTGTGATTCTGCGTCAGTTTGGGAAAAAGCATTTCCAAGAAAAACCAACACCAAAGAGGTCAATAGGATAGAAGATTTCATAGCATCTAGGGGTTTAGGAGGAGCGAAGGGTTATTGTATAAATCTACATAAAAATTAGCATAATCAGGATGTGTAATACTGGAAAAAGGATTGATTATCACATTATTATGTGATATGTAATTGCGGGATTAATGGTTAGATTTAAAGAAAATTTTTATTGTAACCCTGCACTTTATGACTTTAAAAACCACGACTGAGATGGAGCAAATGGAACAAGCTCCAAAACCTGCTGTACTTACCGAGCGGATTGACATCATTGATATCATCCGAGGAGTAGCACTTTTGGGTATTTTGATATTGAATATTCCCTATTTTTCCATGGAAGAATACTTCACAGAGCCATGGTCACAAGATACCGCTAATACCAATTTTTGGGTACATGCGGTCAATGTCATTTTCTTTGAGGGTAAAATGCGGGCACTGTTTTCCATGGTATTTGGGGCAGGAATTGTCCTCTTTACCACCAATAAAGAAAAGGTGGGAAAATCTGCCACTTGGCTTTTTTACAAGCGCATGATTTGGTTAACCCTATTTGGACTTGCCCATGCCCATTTGATTTTATGGATGGGGGATATCCTTTATTTCTATGGACTGATTGGGATGCTTGCTTTTCTTTTCAGAAAAATGAAGCCCAAATACCTGGCCTTGGGGGTGCCCATTGTGGCGATCATTGGCTTTGTAGCAAGTACATTATTTATGCAAAACATCAGGGGAGAATACCTGGAGGCCAAAGCAGCCATGGAGAAGCAGGAAGCTGGAGCTGAGCTTAGTGAGGAGGAATTGGAGGCTATCGCAGCCTGGGAGGAAACAAGAAAAGAAATGATTCCCGACAAAGAAGAAGTGGTGGAAAACACAGCCCTGATGAAAGGAAGCTATTCCGACGTAGCCGGACATATCCGCCCTAAAGCTTTTGATGGGCAGACCAAGTACCTGATATTCTCCATTTGGGACATGTTGGCCTTGATGCTTTTGGGTATTGCTCTATATAAATGGGGCTTTCTGACCATGAAATGGACCACTGCCCAATACATCAAAACCATCTGGATAGGATATGGATTAGGCTTGCCCTTAGTGATATTTTCCTTTGTGTATAATACCATCCACTTTCCCAATGTGGAAGCAGGACTGAAATACATTGAAGAACATTCCATCATGTGGGTAAATTTGATCTATGATTTCCAAAGGATCCTCATCATGATGGCACATGTGGCTTTGGTGATTGTGCTGTATCAAAAAGGCTATTTTACCAGATTGATGAATGGATTAAGGGCTGTAGGACAATTGGCTTTTACCAATTACGTCATGCATTCGATCATCTGTACATTGGTCTTTTTTGGTTATGGACTCAATCAATATGCCGAATGGGAGTATTATCAACTCTATTACCTGGTGATCGGAATCTGGATTTTCCAATTGGTCATCAGTCCCATATGGTTAAAGTACTTTCTCTTTGGACCGCTTGAATGGCTATGGCGATGTCTGACGTATGGAAGGATACAGCCTTTTGTTAGAAAGTGAGGGGATAAAAGGGGGGATTTGCCCCCTTTATTTTTATTGATTAGCTTGTGTTGGCTTTATTAATCCAATCTTGGAATGGCGAAATGATTAGCTTCAGTTCTTCTAACAATGCTTTAAAGTCACGAAACCAAAGTCCAGTGATTAAACATAATTAACGAAACGAATCAAAAAACAATAAGATGAAACCAAGTTTACTGCGATTATCCCATGGAAGTAAATACCTTTTGCTAGGTATTATTGCTTTCTTACTCATTCCTTTTTTAGGCTTTTCCCAAGGTACACGCTTGCTTCAACAGCCGGATATCAGTGAAAGTCAAGTGGTTTTTGTTTACGGAGCTGATCTTTGGTTGAGCAATTTCGAAGGAGGCGAGGCCAAGCGGCTGACGAGTACCTCGGCGATTGAGCGGAATCCCAAGTTTTCTCCCGATGGAAAGCACATTGCCTTTTCTTCTAACCGCACCGGTGCTTATGCAGTGTATGTGGTAGGGGTAGAAGGAGGGACTCCCAGACAACTAACCTGGCATCCGGCGGCGGCAAATGTGGTGGGATGGACGCCTGATGGTAAACATGTGATTTACGAATCCAACAGAGACACTGCTCCGGTTGGCTATAGCAGACTTTGGAAAGTTCCTGTAGATGGAGGGCCTTCAGAAGCCTTTAATTTGCCAAGGGGCATCAGAGCGGCTTATTTGGGAGAGGAGCAATTAGTGGTCGAACCCATTTCCCGTTGGGATGTCACCTGGAGGGCTTATCGGGGTGGACAGAATACCCCTTTGCTCATTACCAATCTCAAGGATTTGTCAGAAACCAAGATTCCCAATGAGCGGACAACAGACATCCATCCCGTGGTGATTGGTGGAAAGGTATATTTTCTATCTGATAGGGACTGGATAAGCAATATCTGGTCTTTTGATCCAAGTAGTGGGCAATTGGTCCAAGAGACAAAATTTGAAGGTTCGGACATCATGTGGCTTTCCGGAAATGGCAAGCAGTTGATTTATGAAAAAGATGGCTTATTGCACCTTTTTGATCCTCAGGCAAAAACTTCCAAAGCATTAGAGATTCATGTCAAAGGAGATTTCCCTTGGGCAGAGGCCCGCTTGGAAAATGTAACCTCCCGTGCCACCAATGCCAGTCTTTCCCCCAATGCCAAAAGGATTATTCTGGAAGCCAGAGGGGAGATTTTTACCGTTCCGGTAGAAGATGGCAGCCCTCGCAATCTCAGCAGGACCAGTGATGCAGCGGACAGGTTGCCCTTATGGTCACCAAAAGGAGATCAAGTGGCCTGGTTTTCAGATGAGGGTGGCAAAAGTTATCAACTTTTCTTGGCATCACAGGATGGCCTGGGCGAGATAAGGAAGATTAGTTTGGGTGAATCCAAATTGGCTTGGGAACCTACTTGGTCCCCTGATGGCAAGTTTATCGCTTTTATCGACAATAAAGTTTATTTGAAAATATTGGAAGTGGCCAATGGCAACATCAGGACCATAGATTCCGGAGGAATCAATATCGAAAGAGGCAATATGCGCCTGGAATGGTCACCGGATTCCAAGTGGTTGTCCTATAGCAAAACCGGCCCCAATATGTTCCGGAGGATTTATGTCTGGTCGGTGGAAAAAAATCAAACCCAACCTGTCACCAATCCATTGGCAGATTCCTTTTCAGCGAGTTGGGATGCCTCTGGCAAATACCTGTATTTTTTGGCCAGTACCAATTTGGCGCTCGGTTCGGGTTGGGCCAATACTTCCGCCATCACGGCCGAGCCCAAGCATGGGGCTTACATGATCGTCCTTTCCAAGGAAGAGAAAAACCCTTTTCCACTGAAAAGTGATGAAGAGGAGGTGAAAAAAGAAGAGGAGAAAAAGGAAAATGGTGAAGTTGCCGTCAAAATTGATTGGGAAGGTTTGGAAGAAAGGACCTTGGCCCTTCCGGTACCTGTAAAATCCTACAGTTTTGTTTTGGCAGGGAAAAAGGGTACAGCATTTATTGCAGAATCAGGTGCGGGAGGCCCGGGCTTGACCTTGCATAAATTTACCATTGAGGGCAAGAAATTCGAAGAATTTACCAAAGGAGTAAGCCGGGTCAAGATCGCCCAAAACAGGGAAAAGCTGCTTTATTTTTCAGCAGGAAATTGGAAGGTAGTCACGGTGGACAAGAATCCAAGTCCCTCAGATGGCCTGGTCAAGATGGAATTGCGCATGGAGCTGGACCGCAAAAAAGAATGGGAGCAGATCTTCACGGAAGCCTGGCGCTATGAAAGGGATTATTTCTATGATCCAGCCACTCATGGCAGGGTTTGGGACGATGTCTGGGAGCGCTACAGCCCGTTGATCCCTTATATCCAACACCGTCAGGACTTGACCTATTTATTGGACCAACTGAATGGAGAATTGTCTGTGGGCCATAGTTTTGTGTTTGGAGGGGATTTCCCGGCAGTGGATACCTTGGCTACCGGACTATTGGGAGCAGATTATGAAATGGCCAATGGCAAGTGGAGGATCACTCGGATTTACACGGCTGAGAGTTGGAACCCAAGCCTGAAAGCACCCCTGTCCGAGCCTGGCCTGGATGTGAAAGTTGGAGATTATCTGCTTGCGGTGAATGGGCAGGAAGTAGATGCAAGCATGGATATTTATGAAGCCTTTAAAGGTACTTCCGGCGAACAGACCCTATTGCATGTAAACAGTCAGCCGACTATGCAGGGGGCAAGAAAACTCACTGTAGAGCCCATAGGGTCCGAAAGTGGATTAAGGCAGCGGGCATGGGTGGAAGACAACAGAAGAAAGGTGGAGGAGCTGTCGGAGGGCAAACTCGCCTATGTGTGGGTGCCGAATACCTCCGGAGCAGGATTTGAATCTTTTAATCGGTACTTTTTTGCCCAGCAGGACAAATTGGGGGCGGTTATTGATGAGCGCTTCAATGGGGGAGGGCTGTTGGATGATTATATGGTGGACCTGATGACCAGAACCTTGCGGGCAGCCATCACCAATGAAGTGCCCAATCCGAGACATTTCAGGTTACCGGCCGGTATCTTAGGGCCAAAAGTGCTTTTGACCAATGAACTGGCGGGGTCTGGAGGGGATTTCTTCCCTTGGGTATTCCGCAACCAGAATGCGGGGCCTTTGATCGGGAAGCGGACCTGGGGAGGATTGGTGAAGTCATCAGTGCATTATTCCTTTATTGATGGAGGTGCCATGACCTCTCCTGACAATGCGGTCTTTGATCCGATCAGAAACGAATGGATAGGGGAGAATGTGGGCATTGCGCCGGATATAGAAGTTTCGATCGATGCCAAATCATTTGCAGAAGGCAGGGATGTGCAGTTGGAACGGGGCGTGGAAGAAGCCCTGAAGTTGCTGGAGAAAGCGGGCAGCCAGGAAGTCAATGCCCCACCTTACCCCAGACCAGCAGTAAGGCCGGGGAATTAGGATGAATTTAGGAAAATAAGATAAGGCAAGCTTCGAAAGGGGCTTGCTTTTTTTGGTTTATAAAAGAGACTTGTCGTTTTGTAGTAAATTAGTTAGTTTTAATAAGCCCTGATAAAAGGTAAGGAAAAACCATACTTAGCTTACCATTTTTGGTTGGTTAAGTCTGATAAATATCAGGGGTATATACGAGTTATCGCTCAGTGTAGAAAAACCAAAACTGCAAAACGACAATGGGAAAAGAGTACATTTGTGTCCCTTAAAATATTTGAAATAGAAGTGACATCAGAATCGCAAAATATTGAGTTCAAAGTATCCTGGAGAGACGAATACCTAAAATGGATTTGTGGTTTTGCTAATGCCAATGGTGGTAAGCTGTATATTGGGAGTGACGATAAAGGCAAGGTTATAGGTGTTGACAACCACAAGAAACTATTGGAAGATTTGCCCAATAAGTTTCGGGATATTTTGGGCGTATATGCGGAAGTGAATTTGCAAGAAGAAATGGACAATTACTATCTTGAAATTATTGTTCCACGGTATGATGTGCCGATTTTCTGTAAGAGGTAAATATTATGTGCGTACAGGAAGCACTCTTCAGGAAATAACTGGATTGGCTTTGAACGAATTTATATTAAGAAGAACAGGAAAGACGTGGGATGATATTCTTGAACAAAGGGCTTCCATCAGTGACATTGATGAATTGAGCATTAAGCAATTTTTGAGAGATTCAAAGATTGCTAAACGGATAAATGTTGAAGACGATATCAGCATATCTAACTTGCTTGATAAATTGCGTTTGCTTGAAAATGGATATTTGAAAAGAGCAGCCATTGTCTTATTTGGAAAAGAGCCTGGGAAATTCTACCCGAACATGGCGGTTAAGGTCGGAAAATTCGGGGAAACGGATGCCGACCTGAAATTTCATGAGGTATTAGAAGGCAATCTGATACAACTTAAAGATGGGATAGGAGAATTGCTTAACGCCAAGTTCTTCATTCACCCGATTGATTTTATGGGAATGCAACGAGTGGAACTGGATGAATATCCGGTTGCTGCTGTCCGGGAGATGCTCCTCAATGCTTTGGTGCACCGCAATTATATGGGAGCACCAACACAAATTCGTTTATATAAGGATAATTTCAGTATTTGGAATGATGGTGGTTTACCTGAAGGAATTTCCGAAGAAGATTTGAAGAAAGCGCATCGCTCCAAACCACGAAATCCACTAATTGCAGATGTTTGTTTCAAGGCTGGATATATTGATTCTTGGGGAAGGGGAACAATCAAAATTATTGAAGCTTGTAAAGATGCAGGTTTGCCGGAACCGGTATTGAAAGAAGAACAAGGAGGATTCCTGAGCAAGATATTCAAAGACCGGTTTACCGAAGATCAATTGAAAATAAGTGGGCTTCAGAAAAGACAGGTTGAAGCAATCCTTTACACCAAAAAATATGGGGAAATTACTAATTCGAAGTATCAGGAGATAGCTAATGTTTCAAAAGCAACGGCTACAAGAGACATTAAGGAGTTAGAAGATAAGGGGCTATTGAAAAATATTGGAACAAAGGGATCGAGTGCTGTTTACAAACTAGGAGTTGGCTCATAGTTGGCTCAGTTGGCTCACAATGGGCTCAAGATTGGCTCAAAGGATTAAATAAATGGAAGAATCAAATGAGCAAAGAAGAACACCGAGGCGATAACATCACCTTGGATACAGAGGGCGGTTCATAGTAAATTAAAAGTTTAGTATATTTAAGAAGATAGGACAAGGTTGGAAGGGTACGGCACAGAGTGCCTGCCCGCCGTCTCCTAGCTGAATCCCATAGTTAATGCACACTGAACCCTTATTGACCTCAATCTAAAATAGAAATTAATAAAACCGAAAAAGGTGAATAAAAAGGACATTTATACCATGACTGATGAAGAGCTGGCAATCGAAGGACAAAACCTGAAGAAATCTAAAATTCTTCATGCATTGGCTATTGGTTTTCTGGCAGGGATCTTAGTTTTCGGTCTTATTGCTTGGGCTTTGTCTTCTGAGCAAAACTTTGGTTTTTTAATTCCAATGTTGATTCCCGTATTTTTTATCCATAGAATGCTTAAAAAGCCAAATAAGAACAAGGAATTGGAAGAATTATAGAAAAAACGTGGCTTAAGCTGATCAAAGATCTCGAGCGACATGCCATACTTTAAAATGAAACTTTCTGCACCCATCCACATAAACCGATCTTAGAAGCCTCAGAAAGACATTAGCTATGTTAGGATTTGCTTTTTTTGATATATTTTAATGGAAAATTAACCAAGTAAAAGCATTTTGGAATTTTTTAAGCAAGACTATTTAGATCAATAAAATTTAAGCCAATGAAAATTTTGATATTTATATTTCTTTTCCAAACACTATGGTATACTGCCAATAGTCAAAGTGGAGACATGCAGTTCCACGAGGTAGTCTTGTCTGAGAAAAAAAATAAAAATAAGCACCTACTTAAGGGTTTCAAATAAGGGTTAACTGCTGATCCAAAACAACCTAATGCATACATTGATAGGGGAATAGTATTACTCCAACTTGGTAAGGATGAAGAGGCAGTTAAGGATTTTACAGCGGCTATTAATCTTGATTCCACTCTAGTTATGGCATTTTACAATCGAGGACTTGCCAACATTGGCTTAACAAATTGGGAAAGGGCTATTGAGGATTTTACACGAACAATTGACTTAGAACCTGATTTTGGTCCAGCGTATAACAACAGGGGAGGAACTTGGATAAATTTAAATGAATTTGAAAAAGCAATTAATGACTTAAATCATGCCACTAATTTAGATTCCTAAGATTTTAAGGCGATTAATAACCGAGGGTTTGCAAAATTTAAGTTAATGGATTATGAAGGTGCTAATGCCGATTATCAGAAAGTACTTGTTTTAAACCCTGATCATCCAATAGTTTATTACAATTTGGCACTACTTAAGGAAAAATCTGAGGATTTTCAAGGAGCGATGACAAATGTAAATAGAGCTATAATATTAGATCGAAAATATGCCGATGCTTTTCATTTGAGGGGCAATATATTTAAGAGCCAAGGCCACTTTGAGGAGGCAATAAAGAACTACTCGAAGGTAATAAAACTGGACCCCTCACATTTTGAAGCATATTCCAACAGAGGTGTGGCCAGGGTAAGGAGTCAACGAAAAGATTATAAAGGTTCAATCAAGGATTTTACAAAAGCAATTGAATTAAAGCCAACTGAAGCTATTCCATATAACAATAGAGATCTCTCTAAGGCTAATTCAGGAGACTTTCTGGGTTCCCTAAAGGATTTTGAGAAAGCAATCGAACTCGATCCTAATTATGGTTTTTCCTATCGAAATAGGAGTAAATCTAGAATTCAACTTAATCAAAGGGAGGAAGCTTGTCTCGATTTTATGAAAGCCTTAGAATTAGGTGATCCAGCAGGTCCTGATCTCTTAAAACAGTATTGCGATCAGTAATAAATCAATAACCACAAGGAGTTATTTGCAACAAAATCAAAGTAGTGATCAAGGAAGCATTTCTGAATTGAATGAAAAAAAACCTTCTTTTCTAAATGATGCTTAAAAAGTTTGCTAAGTCTATTATTGAAAATAGACAATGGTATTTAATTTTACACTCTTCCTTTTGATTCCGAAAAAGAGCAAATGAAAATATCCATTCTAACCATTAATAACCTTAACCCTACCATTGAAGCTCAAATATCCCAATTATACAAACAATTGGGAGGGGAGAAGAAGCAGGTCCCTCTGAAAGAAGTGTTGGCAGAGGATAATGCCATTATCTTGGCCTATTGTGAGCACAATGACCAAATCATCGGCATAGCCTCCATGTGTACCTATCATGTCATCTCCGGGAAAAAAGGATGGATTGAAGATGTGGTGGTCGATACTCAATATAGAGGTCAGGGGATAGGGAGAAAGCTGATGGAAAAACTCCTGGAGAAGGGGAAAAAGAAAAAGCTTACCGAAATACTGCTCTTTACCGAAGCGCATAGAATTCCTGCCATCAATCTGTATGCTGACCTGGGTTTCAAACTGAAAGAAAGCCGGATTTATACCTTGAAGATGCCTTGAGAAATCCTATATTTACTACGTTTTGAAAGTATTATACTACTTTAAACAATAAAGCATATGAAACTTTTTGCGACAATTTTTATTGGCATCACTTTATCAATCCTGAATGATGGATCTGAATCAAAAAAAACAGATTTGGAAGCCTTCAGGGTAGTGGAAAAGAGAACCCTCTTCAATGGGATCTACTACAGCTATGAAATCAAGAATGTGGGTGAAACTTCTATTCCTGCCAATAGCTACAAGGTTTTCTTTAAAGTGGATGGGAAAGTGGTGAGTTTCGACAAAGCGACTCCAGAAATCCAACCAGGCCAGGTGATCAGCTATGAATCACAAAAGGTTTTTTACAAAAAGAAAAAAGACACCCTTGATTATTCACTGGAAATCAAATTTCATGATGCTGACCTGGGCAACAATAGCTTAGAGGGTCAGTCCCATTTTTGATATTGAACATTAAAAAAAATACCTGCCAAATTGAATGTTTGGCAGGTGAGTTTTAATGGATTAAGGGTTAAATTCCTTATCCATCATTTCATCTACTTTTTCTTTTACTTTGGCACTTTGGGTGTAGGCCACATAAATCTGTTGGAATTCCTGCTCCGACAATTTGCTGTCTGAGATTACTTTTTGGATTTCCTCCTGCATATTTTCTTGGGTCGCCATTACTTTTTGTCCAGCATCATTGAATTGGGCCACTTCTTCGGGAGTTTCAGCAGCATCCCTTAAATTACCTGCCTGCTGTGCTTGGGCCAGTTGTTGGAATCTATCGATTGTCAAACCGCTACTTTGGATGGCTTCTACCATTTTTTCCTGGGCATTTTCTTGAACGGGAATCAATGCTACATTTACTCTTACAAATTCCTTTAATTCTTCTTCTGAGAAATCTTCTTTCACTTCCATTTGTCCGGGCAATTGTTGCGCAAAAGCACTGCTAAGAGAAAAAGATATCGTCAATAATAGAAGAAAAAATTTCGAAATTAATTTAGGATAAATCATAATTTTATTGGTTAGTTTTAATTATAAGATAGTAAAAATACAAAAATCAATCCATTAACATGTTTTTGGATAGTAATTTAAAGTTTATTAACAAATATTTAATTTTTTGTTATACTTATTATCGATAAAGTTAAATATTATATAAGCTTAGGGCATTTTAAAGATTTTTCTCAAAAAAAACGGTTGGTTGTAGTCAAAAGCATTTAAATCTTTTTTGGTTTAAATTTGATCAGGATTGACTGTTCGAAAGGCGAAGAGACTTTCAGGGAAACAAATAGAAAAAAAAATTCAATGATCAGTTATAATAACAAAACCTTTAGACCGATTCAAAATTCGGAGAATGGTGAAACATCCAGCGAAACCTTGTTTGTTTACAGGCAAGATGGGAATATTCTGACTTCAGAATATTCAGGAGGTAACATCATCAAAGGGCATCTAATAGGTATAGTCAACGCTGAAGGAATGATCGATATGCGCTACCACCAGGTAAATAAAAATGGAGAAATAATGACAGGTACCTGTATTTCTACACCTGAAGTATTGCCCAACGGAAAAATTAGATTACATGAGGAATGGACATGGACATCTGGGGACTCTTCTTCAGGAAATTCAATTATTGAAGAACAATGAAAAACTAAATTCGCTTAAGATTTTTTTTATAACCAGAACTTGCAATTTCTGGCAATGGATTGCTACATTTACCATTATGTTAAAAGTACACTATGGGGTAGTTTGCTAATGGAATACATGATAATAGGTAATTGATCCAGACACCTAGAGATTTTAACATTTGGGAAAATGTACAGAAAGGGTAATGATAGAATTACGCGTCATGCTGAACGTAGTGAAGCATCTCCCCAATTTTGGGAGACACTTCGACTCCGCAGGCTCAGTCTACCATTGACAGAACTTCACGCCCGTCACCCTGACGAAGGAAGGGTCTCCCAAAATATGGGGAATCCCCCGTAATACTACGGGGCAGGCTTTCATCCTTCCCGCTTAGCGGGACAGGCTGTTCCTCGGATTCAGGATGACGGTGGAGAATGTCATTACCTTTCTGTAAATGCCAAATTTTAAAAACTCAAAATGACGCGAAAAATGAGATGTCATGGCCATTCACGAGATATAAAATTTTAAAATTCAAAAAATATGTTGGCATTCCTGGGATTGATAACAATAGGAGCATTGCTTTTTTTGGTGATGGCCAAAAAAGCCTCACCTATTGTAGCGATGATTCTTGTCCCCATCCTTACTGCTATTTTGGCGGGATTTCGCCTGGATATTTTTGACTTTATCACCGATGGAATCCTTTCAATTGCCCCGATAGGGGTGATGTTTATTTTCGCCATTCTCTTTTTTGGGATTCTGGCAAATGCGGGCACATTCAGGCCTATCATCACAGGGATTTTGAGAATTGCGGGCAATGACCCGGCAAGAGTGGCAGTAGGTTCGGGTGTTTTGGCCATGACAGCCCAATTGGACGGATCTGGGGCCAGTACTTTCCTGATTGCTGTACCGGCATTTTTGCCCGTCTATGATCAGTTGAAAATGAAAAGGTCCACCTTGGCCTGCATTGTGGCCTTAGCAGCCGGGACCATGAATATTTTGCCCTGGGGTGGACCTACCATAAGGGCAGCATCTGCCTTGGAGGTTCCTGTGACGACTTTATTTAACCCTATGTTATTTCCGGTGATCATGGGCCTGATTTCGGTTTTATTGATCGCCTTTTTTTTGGGCAAAAAAGAGAGGCAACAAGAACAGCCCATTGCTGGCACTGAAATGCATACTGAAACCAGACATGACTGGGAAAGGCCAAAATTGTTTTGGATCAATATATCAATGATCCTGCTGGCCATTGTCACCTTAGTCTCTGGCCTCGCAGCCCCGCATATAATTTTCATGATTGCTTTTGCCCTGGCGATCACTATTAACTACCCTAATATCAAAGAACAGGCGGAGCATATCAATGCCCACGCCAAAGCAGTAGTCCTGATGGTCAGTATTCTTTTTGCAGCTGGATGTTTTATTGGTATTATGAAAGGTTCAGGAATGATAGCCGCCATGGCAGCAGCAGCGGTTTTGCATATCCCTGATTGGCTCGGGAATCATCTGCCCGCTTTGGTTGGCTTGGCAGCCATGCCGGCAAGTCTGTTGTTTGATCCTGATTCCTTTTATTTTGGAATTTTACCCGTTCTTTCCAGTACCTCAGCCCAGTTTGGAGGTGACCCTATCGAAATAGGAAGGGCAGCCATCGTAGGCCAGATGACCACTGGGTTTCCGGTAAGTCCACTTACTGGAGCGACCTTCCTGTTGATCGGTTTGACGGGGGTTGATTTAGGAAGCCATCAGCGGAAAACCATTCCCTATGCTTTTTTGGTCAGCCTAATAATCCTTATATTTTCTTTTATCGTAGGGGCAATAACATTGTAATTCATGAAAAAAATCAGAATCGGAGGTGGTGCGGGCTATGGGGGAGACCGTCTTGAACCTGCTTTAAAATTGCTGGAGGAAGGAAACTTAGACTATATATGTTTTGAATGTTTGGCCGAACGTACCATAGCCCTTGCCCAAAAAGAAAAGAAAAGCGACCCGAAGAAAGGGTACAATCACCTGTTGGAATATAGGATGGGGGCAATCCTTCCCATCTTAAAGGGAAAGAAGACCAAAGTCATCAGCAATATGGGGGCAGCCAATCCATTTCAAGCGATGAAAGTCACCCAGGAAATTGCCCGGAAAATGGGAATTAAAGGACTGAAAATAGCGGCTGTACTAGGGGATGATGTCTTGGATACCATTAGACAGTCCTTGTATCTGCCTATACTGGAAACGGGTAAACCCTTGTCTACTATTGAGCCTCAGATCATTTCAGCCAATGCCTACATTGGTGTAGGGGGAATTGTGGAGGCTTTGAAAAATGGCGCTGATATTATACTTACTGGTAGGGTCTCAGATCCTTCTTTATTTCTGGCACCTATGATCTATGAATTTGGCTGGAAAATGGATGATTTTGAAAAACTCGGCAAGGGCACCATGATCGGTCATTTATTGGAATGTGCCGGTCAGGTATCAGGAGGCTATTTTGCTGATTTGAACAGAAAAGCTGTCCCAGACCTTTGGGATTTGGGATTTCCCTTTGCAGAATTAGAAGAGAGTGGAGATGGATTGATATCCAAAGTGACAGGCACGGGAGGACTGATCAATACAGCGACTTGTACCGAGCAATTGCTTTATGAAATACATGACCCTGCTCAATACCTGACACCGGATTGTATTGCAGATTTTTCAAAAGTAGAATTTGAAGCAATAGCAGATAACTGTGTGCGCTTTAGTAAAGCCACTGGTAAAGAAGCTACGGATACTTATAAAGTAAGCGTCGGGTATAGCAATGGTTATGCGGGAGAAGGGCAGATCAGTTATGGGGGGCATGATTGTATAGCGAGGGCCAGGCTGGCAGCCGAAATAGTCAAAAAAAGACTGGAAAAACTATCTCTTCAAGACGTAAGGCTGGATATCATAGGTTTGAATTCCATTAGTCCAATGGAAACAGAACCTAAAGATTTGCAGGAAGTAAGGTTAAGGGTTTGTGCAAAAGCGGATAATTTTGAAAAGGCCAGGCATATTGGTCAGGAAGTGGAAACGCTTTATACCAATGGGCCTTATGGGGGAGGTGGGGTAAGCCAGCATGTGGAGGAGATTATCTCGGTAGCTTCTGTGCTGTTACCCAAGTCAGCTGTCAATATCCATGTGGAATACTTAAATACTTAAAGGGATGAAACTTCACGAAATTGCACATGCCCGAACCGGAGACAAAGGAAATATCAGTAATATTTCTTTGATCGTATTTGAAAAAAGCAACTATTCACTCATTCAGGAAAAGGTGACTGCTGATCGGGTAAAAGATTGGTTGGGAAAGGTAGTGAAGGGAGAAGTTAAGCGCTATGAACTTCCCCAGCTGGGCGCTTTGAATTTTGTGTTATATGAGGCATTAGGAGGAGGGGTGACCAGTTCAACCCAAATTGATAAACATGGAAAATCCTTAAGTGCCTTTTTGTTGGAAATGCCAATCTGAATTTTGTCGCAGGTCTTTGTTTTCATGGAATTTGCAGACCAATGTGAAAATATCGACCTTTAGACTATACAAAAAGCAGGAACCAATGCAAACCACACCTGAACACGACGAGCGAATGGCCAAAATGACTTTTGCTTCCGTATATCCCCATTATGTCAGCAAAGTGGAAAGAAAAGGCAGGACAAAAGAAGAATTGCATGCTGTGATTTTCTGGTTGACGGGTTTTGATGACCAAGCATTACAAAGGCTAATTGATGAAAAGGCAACTTTCCAGGATTTTTTTGATCAGTCCAACCTGAACGCCAATGCCCATTTGATAACAGGAGTCATCTGTGGTTATCGGATTGAAGAAATAAGTAATCCATTGACCCAGAAAGTAAGGTATTTGGACAAATTGGTAGATGAATTGGCCAAAGGGAGAAAGATGGAAAAAATTTTAAGAGCCTGATATTTCACTCAATTTAACCCCAAAGTTATTGATTTTTTTCAGTGCCATTCCTGCTGTTTTTTTAGCTTAATTAATCCCTCCTTTTTCCTTTAAAGACGGGCTTAAATTATAGACTTGTTTTTTCACTACTGTTAACTAAAGGTTAACAGATCTCGACTCTGGGTTACCTTAACCTTACCTACCGGTTATCATTCTGTTATTATCCATCTTCTAATTGGCATTTTTTATCCTCAAGGAATAGGTTCGCCACATCAAAAAATTAAATCAACACTGCCTAAACTTTAAAAGCATGATGAAGCATTTTACTTTCATGGAAAAACTAACAAAGTCATTTTTGACGCTGGGATTGGTATTATTTGTCTTTACTGCCTGCCAGGATGATGACGATCCCACACCTCCTGTAACTGATCCGGCCGATGAGGTTATAGCGATTGAAGATTCCGAATTACTGGAAATTATTATGGAGGAATTGAACATCAACAATCCCGAGAACCTGACAAAAGGAAGAATGATGCAGTTAACAGAACTGAATATCAGTAATTCAGTCGTGAGTTCTTTTAGTGGGTTGGAAGAGGCCGAAAACCTAGAAGTACTTTTGGCCAGAAGTGTGGAAGTTTCAGACCTTAGCCCAATTTCAAGTTTGGAAAACCTGGTGCAGATAGACATGAGGGATGCGCTTATGCCTACTACCTTGTCTTTTCTGGCACCACTTGAAAAACTAGAAAATATCGACTTCCAAAATACGGCAGTCGCTGACATATCTGCTTTACAGGGAAAAACTACCTTGACCCATATCAACCTAAGGGAAACAGATGTAACCGATATTTCTGCTCTGGAAGGAATGACTCAATTGCTTTTCTTAAACCTTAACCGTGCAGGCGGAGGAAATGGTATTACCAATCCAGAGATTACGATTCCTATGGATAAGTTGTATTACCTGAGTTTGAGAAATACGGAAGTAGGGGATGAATTGATGGCAGAGATTTTTGCCAATAAGACCCAAATGGTTGAATCCAATTTAAGAAATACTGGTATTACTGACATCTCTTTCCTTGTTCCTGTTTTTGAAGCGGGTGCATTTACACAGGCACTTTCAGATCAATACGGAAATAAGATTTCTTTGGATCTTCAAAATAATGCCATTACAAATCTCTGCGTAATTGCTCCTTGGGTAGACAATTTTCCTGAAGGTGAATTGGAGTGGTCTGCTGTAGCAGGTGATTTTGATAACTGTGACTAAAATCCTTTGGCCAAGCTGATAAATGGATGCGATAAAAGTGTGCATCCATTTATCAGGCTTGGTTTCAAATAAATGCACACTTCCATTTCAATTGCTGTATTACAAGGTGGCCGCAATGGCTATCAAAATAATTCATTTCAACGGTGAAAAGAATAATATTTCTAATAATCCTATCCTCACTTGCTGGCCCCTTTGCCTTTGCTCAGGTGCAAGTGAGAGGAACTGTCTTTGATGACAACAAAGAGCCTTTAATTGGGGCGGTGGTGCTATTAAAAAGTGCCGCCAACAATTACAATGCTGTAGCAGGATTAGATGGATCCTTTTCCTGGCAAAATGTTCCTTCTGGGACCTACAGTCTGGAAATCAATTTCATTGGCTTTAAACCCTATTTGGAGTCCATAGAAGTCTCCAATACCCCGGCAAGAATCAATGTGGTGATGGAGGAAGATAGTCAGGTACTTGGTGAGGTAGTAATTATGGGAGCTGCCAATCGAGGTTCAGACGCTGAGGCCAGAAAATTGGAGCAGATGGCCAAAAACACCATCAATGTGGTTTCCGCCAAATCCATAGAATTATCCCCTGATATCACGGTGGCCAATGTGGTGCAGCGGGTGTCCGGACTTTCCATCGAAAGAAATGCCAGTGGAGATCCTCAATACGCGATTGTAAGGGGGATGGACAAAAGATACAATTACACTTTGGTCAATGGGGTGAAAATCCCTTCCCCTGACAACAGGAACCGGTATGTTCCTTTGGATATTTTCCCTGCCCAAATGCTGGAGCGTTTGGAAGTAGCCAAAAGTTTGACACCGGACATGGAGGGTGACGCTATCGGGGGTTCTGTCAATTTGGTCATGAAAAGTGCACCCGATGAGTTTGAGATCAATGCAGATTTCCAATTGGGATACAATGCCATCCACTTTAACCGCCCTTTTTACAGTTACGACAGAAGTACAGAAAACAGACTGTCTCCTGGAGAGCGTTTTGGTAGAAGGTATGAGGCGACAATGGATGATTTTTCCACCAGAAATTTATTGATCAATCCCATCAACCCTTTACCGGATATTTTTGGAGGTCTGACCATTGGAGACCGCTTTATGGGTGGGAAGCTAGGCGTAATGTTCGGGGCTTCTGTCCAAAATTCTTTCAGAGGTGCAGATAGAGACTGGTACAAAATCGATGTGGATCCCCTAGGAACAGGGAGGCCTTCATTGTCCAGTTATCAGGAAAGACAGACATCCATTCAGCAATTCCGTATGGGATTGCACTCAAAGGTGGATTACCAAGTTAACAGGAACCACAGTTTGAGTTTGTATCTGGCTGACTTTACGCTCAATGATTTTGAAGTTAGGGAAATGATCAGCAGTGACAGGGATATTTCTCCTGATAATATCAATGCTACTTATTTATTTCAAACCAGGGTAAGGTCTACCTACAGCGGTATCCGTAATGCCACCCTGCAGGGCAAACACAATTTAATGGGAGGCCAACTTTTGATGGATTGGTCGGCTTTGGCTTCCAGAGCAGATTTCGATCGGCCGGATAATGCTATTTTTTCAAGAAATGGTGGAGTAGAAAATGGAATTGAAATGCCGCAAAATATCGAAAGAAGAAATCCCAGAAGGTGGGAAAAGCATTTTGACCAGGATTTTACCCTACACCTTAATTTCTTGTATAACCTGGACTTTGTAAATCTCCCAAGTGCTTATGTGAAATTCGGTGGGATGTTCAGGGATAAGGAAAGAGGAGCTCTGTTCAACAGATACCGTTTTGATCCCAATCCTTCTTTCCAGGTTCAGGGGGTGGACTGGGATGATTTTACTGATGTTAGATGGGAACTGTTAAACCCATCTGGAACACTAGGACATGCGCTCAATTACAATGCTTTTGAGCAGATTGGTGCGTATTATCTGATGACGCATTTGGAAGTTGGCAAAGTAGATTTCAACGTAGGGGCAAGGGTGGAACATACCAATCAGGGCTATGTATCCAGAACCACCAATCAGTTTGAAATCCCAGAATTGAATCAGATTTATACTGACTTCTTGCCCAATTTCAGCATGAAATACAAACCCAAAAGTGATGTAAACTTAAGGGGTTCTTATTATAAGGCGATCAACAGACCCGGGTATTTTGAAATTGTGGATGGTATTTCTGACGAAGACGATGAGTTTCCTTTCAAAGGTAACCCTGATGTGACCCGTGCCATTGCTGACAATTTCGATATCCGCTATGAATACTTTCCGCGCGCCAATGAGCAGTTTTTATTGGGTGCATTCTACAAAAAGATTGAGGATCCAATCGAATTGTTATTGATCAGACAGACTTCACTAACTACAGGTCCCCGAAATTTGACCCCTACAAACTCTGGTACAGCTTTGAATTGGGGGATTGAAATGGACTTCAGTAAGTTCTTCAACAAATTTGGAATAAGGGCCAATTACACCTTTACAAACTCATCTTTGACTACCATCAAGAGTGAAAGGGTGAGAGAAAATCCTGACGATGAATCCTCCCAATTGATTCTTCGTGAGGCCAGCCAAACCAGACCCCTTCAGGGCCAGGCAGATCATATAGGAAACCTGAGTCTTTTATACAAAAACCAAACTACGGGAACAGATATTCAACTTGCTGCTGTCTACACAGGGGAGCGCATAGAAATTGTATCTCCCTGGTTGGATCTGGATATCTGGTCCAGGCCCTTTACCCAATTGGATTTCTCTTATGAGCAAAGGTTGGGAAACTGGGTGGTATTCCTTAAAGTCAATAACCTTTTGAATTCTCCTTATGAGCTTTTCGTGAAAAAACCAAGAAAAACTGAGCAGCTGGACTTTCCCTTACAGGATAGCCCTGGGGAAACGATTGTTCAAAGGGAGCAATTCTGGCAGTCTTTCAGGGTAGGTGTCAGGTTTAAATTCAATAGTATCTAAAGTTTAAATTAAATAAATAGTAAAAGGATGAGAAAAATGAAATTCAACTACAGTTTGCCTTTCTTATTCGCATTGTTATTTGCTTTTGCGGCATGCGACAATTCGTTTATTGATGATGATGATATCAATATCATTGATGAGGAGGATGATAACGATTCAGAGTTTGAAAGACTCTCAGGGGTGGTAACGGGGACATTAGGTCCTAATGAGACCTATTGGGTGACCGCAGATGTTTTTATTCCTGAAGGAGAGTCCCTTACTATACTGGAGGGTACGACTATCATCATGGACGGTACAGGAAGACCTGGTAGAAGTCCTGAGATCAATGTTTCTGGAAGCCTTTACTGTTATGGTACAGAAGCAGCACCGATTTACATTGGTGTAGAAGAGGAGAAGAGAACCGTAGCCAATATCTTCAGGGGATTTTGGGGAGGAATAATTGGTACGGATAAGGCCCAGGATATGGTATTTGAGTACACAACTATCGAATTCGCTGGTGCACCTGCAGAAGGAGGTTCCTCCATTGTGGCTGAAGGTGAAATTGATGAAGGTGAGCCAAGGTATGCGGTGTATATGGTAAATCCAGAAGGCAATTTTATCATGTGGCATTCCAGAATTGCTTACACTAAGGATGATGCGATCCGGTTAAACGGCGCTAAGACATTGATAGCCTACAGTGAATTTGCCTTTAATGGAGAGACTGGTGGTGAATCTGTCAATACAAAGAGTGGTGTAGTAGGAGATTTTTGCTACAATGTTTTCTATGGAATTGCTACCAATGGTTTGAAAGCAGCTAATTCAAAAGGACGTCAACCACAATGTAACAACAATTATTACAACAATACCATTGTCAATTCAGGCTGGAGACGTGCACAAGCTGGAAGAGGTGGTTCTTTAAACTATGAAAATGGAGCTAGAGGCGAAGCATTTAATAACCTTGTGGTAGATTCTCGTTACGGTCTTAGGTTATTCCCACCAGATGATGAGCCTGATATGGCCAACATGAAATGGGGAAATCATTTTTATTTTGGAAGTGATGAGGAAATGGTCGAAGGTTTCCATCCTAACAATGGAATTATTGGCCAGAACATCCCCGGATGGGAACATATCACAGTTCCTGAAACAGATGTGTTTGGAGGAGTTGGTGAAAATGATCCTTTATTTGTTGGATACACAGTTGGAAACTATAGTCCTGCTGATTTTAGGGCAAATAGGGATTTAAAATTTGTGACTAATATGTTTGACATGTTCAAGTTACAGTCCAATAGTCCGGCACTTACAGGAGGAACCACTGATTTTAGCCCGATTTTCAGTGAATATGTAGTCAATGGAAAAACTTATGTTACACCGCTTCCTTCTACCTTTATTGGAGCATTGGGAGCAAATTAATCAAATTTAAATTCAGCAATAAGTCGGTCATTGTGACCGACTTATTGTATTTTTATACTAATGATGAACGTCTTTAAAACTTGCTGTACTTTATTAATAATCTTACTCCTACTTGGATGTAATGAGGGTAATGATAATGTTGAACCTATTGCAGATTTTTGGGAAACTCATGAGCCATTTGAATTAGAGTACAATGTGCCAGTGGGTTTGAACCGGTCTGACAATTTTCTTGAAATGGCTGAAGCCAGAGGGGAATCCGATTTAATTGAAGCTTCTGGTATAGTAATTAGTACAGCAAATCCAGGTCATCTTTGGTCCCATGAAGACAGAGGAAATTCCAATGAGATCTTTCTTTTGGATGTTGCTACTGGGGAAACGGTTGCAAGTTATGAGTTAACGGGCATCTTTAATAGGGACTGGGAGGATATAGAAATCGGTCCAGGTCCTGAAGCAGGGGCCAATTATATTTATCTAGGAGAAGTGGGTGACAATAACCGCGTATACAGAGACTATAAAATTTATAGATTCAAAGAACCTGTTTTCAATGAAGACCATAGGGGGAAAAAGACACCCATCAATAACCAAGATATTGAAACCATCACATTTAGATATCCAGATGGTTTAAGACATGATGTAGAAACATTATTATTAGACCCTTGGACCAAGGATTTATTTTTGGTAACCAAGAGAGACTTTTTCTCTATCATTTATGTATTGCCTTACCCTCAGGATACTGAGACGCCCATGGAAGCCATAAGGGTTGGCGAATTTCCATTTACCAGAGCCGTGGGTGGTAATATTTCTTTGGATGGAAAAGAGATGTTGATAAAAACCTACGACTTTATCATGCACTGGGAGAGATTGGAGGGTGAAAATATGGTGGATATGTTTAAGAAAGTCCCCAAATTGGCGCCTTACAACCCCACTGAGCCTCAAGGAGAAGCCATTTGTTTCGATCACAACAAAGGGTATTATACCCTAAGTGAGTTCAGTAATGCCATAGTTCCAGTGTTATATTATTACCATCGGGAAAGGCCCTGATATAAACCCTTTAACTTTAAAAAATCAAATCTCTACTTAGGTTGATAGCTAAAATGAGACATTTTGTGACACAATAAGGTTAATTTTATTAACACGTTAGTGTTATTTAAAATAACTTTTTATATTAGTAGCTGTAAACATCTAGGATATGAAAGCAGCACACAAAATCAGCCTTACCCAAAAAGCCCTTCCCTCAGGAAATATTCAGGTGAAATTTTTTATAGAAGATGTCAAAAAGCCCATGTATGGTTATCTTCTGACCAATGAACCCAAACCGATAGGGGAGATCATTGCTGAAATTCAGGAAAGAATGCAACAGAGGAGGATGTCTTTATCTGGGTTGAATTCTTTTTCCTTGAATAATCCGGTAAAAGATGATCATAATTTCTATCTTTTTACTGCATAAAATTTAGCCATGGTACTTTCTAAAAATATCAGGTTTCTGAGGAACCAAAGACAAATGACCCAAGCTGAACTTGCTGAAAAGTTGGGACTGCAAAGGACCATGATTTCTGCATATGAAGATGGTAGATCGGAGCCCAAGTTGTCCGGGCTTTCCGTGTTATGCGACTTGTTTCAGATCAGTTTGGAGGAACTGCTTTACCATGACATAGAGGCATTGGGAAGAAAAGCCACTCAAAAGAAGGATATCAAAATCCTGACCATTGCAGTGGACAAGGATGACAGGGAAAACATCACCATGGTGGGGCAGAAGGCTTCTGCTGGATACCTCAATGGTTTTGCAGATCGGGAATACATGGAGTCTTTGCCCCAATTTCAGCTTCCCAATTTATCACAACAGGCTACCTATAGGGCTTTTGAACTGAGTGGGGACAGTATGCTGCCTTTAGTGCCCGGTACGGTGGTAATAGGGGCCTATGTAGAACAGTTGGACGAAATAAAAAGCGGGAAAACTTATGTGCTCGTTACTGCTACTGAAGGAGTGGTTTACAAAAGGGTTTTCAATTATTTAGAGGAAAACGGTAAACTCTATTTGGTTTCTGACAATGAGCAGTACAAACCCTATGAGGTCAAGGGGGAGGAGGTACTGGAAGTTTGGGAAGCCAAAGCGTTTATCAGTACGGATTTTCCGCATCCAAAAGACAAATCCCAACCAGCTACGCTGGATGAGATTTCTCAAATGATTTTGGAATTAAAAGAGGAAATAAGAAAGCTGAAATCTTAGTATAAAGGCTTATGGCTTAAGGAAAAACCGCATTTTTTGTTTCCCCGTACTACCTAATCCCACATAAAACTTAATCGCGCGGGCATTGAATTCAGGGGTTTGCCATTGGATGTTGAAGCATTTGTTTTCCCTGGCAACTTCCCTGATTCTTTCCATAATATCAGCCCCTATTCCCATGCTTCTTACTGATTCATTAAGGTAAAGACAATCCATATACAGGAAGGGGGCCGCGTCCCAGGTAGAAAAATCAAAAGTAAAGGAGGTAAACCCTTCTGCCTTTCCGTCCACTTCTACTATCCAAACATTCAATCTTTTGGGAGAGCCAAAGATGGCCTCCTTCAATCCTGCTAATTTCCCTTCTGGAGAATAGTCGGATTTTTCATAGGCTGCATGTGCCGCACATAAATTGACGAGCTCGGGTAAGTCTTTTTCTTCACAGGGTCTGATAATGTATTCCATCTTGTTTAAGCTTTTGGGTTAAAAGAATGAATCTCAAAATGAAGAAAAATTCCCAATTCTCTAAATTCTAAACAAAACTTTTAATTAGGATTTATCATATTTTGAATTTAGAACCTTACTGAAGCCAGATGAGAGGAATAACGAAGTGCTACCGGTAATGAGGAAAGATAAAAAAGTAAAACATCACAACCGTAAGGAAGGAGGAGAGTATAAAACTTACGCCAAATATTTTAGGTAAATTGACCAACTCTCTAATTTTCCCATTTCTTAATTTTATTTTCTGAATGCCACCCGGAATATACACATGAATAAGCCCTAAGACCGTCATGAAATAACTCATCATGAGAAACAAGATGCTGAAAAATATATCGATACTGGTTTGTGTCACGGTTAAAAGTAAAATTTTCCAGAATTTAACAGTAGCCCTTAATTCATTGTTAATCAAAAATTAACCTGCACTTTATTTTTCATTAACATAGTTTATGTGAAAAGTAATGGGCACATAAGCCTGATTAAATGTATATTTGATATTCTGAAAAGTACCAATGGGTTAAGCATATCAAAAAGTTTATCATTAAATTTTTCAAGATTTTAGGCATCTCAATAGCAACCCTGTTGTTGTTATTGGTGGGGCTTTTCTTTTTTATCAGAAGTCCTTGGGGACAGGATTTGATTGTGCAAAAGGCAATCAGTTTTTTATCTAAGAAAATCCAGACTGAAATAAGTTTAGAGAGACTTTTTATAACATTTAAAGGCGATCTGTTTCTCGAAGGATTGTATATAGCAGACCAAAAGGGAGATACTTTGCTTTATTCCAATAAGTTGGAATCGGGAGTGGCATTAAGGACCCTAATCTTTGGAGACGGAATAGAAGTCAGCAAATTGGATTGGGAAGGAATGCATGCCAAGGTCAAAAGGGATAGTATCGGCGGAGCTTTCAATTTCGATTTTATTTTAGAGGCCTTTGGCACTGGGGAGGAAAAAGTAGACCAAGAGGAAGTGGAGTCCTCACCATTACCTTCAATAAAGTTGGGGCCAATCAACCTGACAAATTTCAATTTGACGTATGATGACCAGGTAATCGGTATTCAGGCCCAGGCTAAATGGGAGAGGATACAGCTGCTTACCCGTTCATTGGATCTCAATGCGATGGAATTTGATTTGACCACTTTGGAGATTTATGGTTCCGCTATCGATTACTACCAATACAAAGCATTTCCAGTGGATGAAAAGGAGGACGAAACTACTGAAGCTCCTTTACCTTTGCTGGCCCTTGACTTGCTTAAAATAGAAAAAACAGATTGGTCGTACCGTTCGGACCCGGATGGCATTGATGCCAAAGTAAAGTGGGAGACTTTATCCTTAAGTCTTCCTGAGGCGGACCTGGAGGAGCAGAAAATTCTATTGGAGTACCTTAGGCTGAATAATGCAGATGTCCAACTTGCATTGCTGACTGTTGATCGGGTACCTGAGATTATAGAAGAGGAGCTAGCTCCAGTGGCTTTTAGTTTGCCTGATTGGTGGATAGAAGTTGGAAATATAGACTTAGAAAACAATCAAGTTGGCTTTACAATAGATGGGCAGCAGCCTAAATCTGGTATATTTAATGCAGAGGCCATGCTTTTTGAATCCTTTAACTTTTCAGCCCATGCGATTTCCTTGTTTGAGCAAGAGGCGTATTTGGTATTGGACGATCTAAATTTCAAAGAAGTCAGCGGCCTTAACCTGATCAACACAAGGGGGACTTTTGCTCTGGAGCAAGAGACTTTTGCTCTTAAAGATTTCAAAATGCAGACTGCCAAAACCAATTTGGAAACCAGCCTGAAATTGAATTTTGCCAATTTGGATGCTTTGGTAAATGCACCTGAACAATCGAGCTTAGACCTGGACTTGAAACGGTTTTCTACTGATGCCTCAGAATTGCTTTATTTTCAACCTACCCTCAGCAAGGAGATTTATTTCAAGGAATTGCGAGCCAAAGGTATAGCATTACAAGGGAGTCTTAAGGGTAGTTTACCAGCATTGGAAATTCCCAAATTCAGTTTGAATTATGGAAAGCATACTTCCTTAGTTTTGGAAAATGTACAATTGGAGGAGGTTTTGGATATGGAAAAACTCCGGTTTGATATTTCCAAAGCCCAGGTGAAGAGTACCAAGGCGGATGTGCTCCCTTTTTTAGCGGAGGTAGATGTTGATATCCCGGATGATTTTATGGCAAATTTTTCGGGGAAAGGCAGGCTTGATGATATGCTTGCCAAGTTGGATGTGAGCACATCAGATGGTGATGTACATATAGATGTGAAGTTTAAGGAAGGTGAAGTATATGAAATCGCTTCCAAAATTTCCTTGGTCAATTTGGATCTTGGCAAAATCCTTCAAATTGAAGGCTTAAGTCCCCTAAGTTTAAGTACCAACCTTGAAGGCACTGGTTCTGGCTTATATGATGTGGAAGGTTCTTTGGATTTGGCTTTTGAACAGCTCATCTGGAATGATTTTGATTTTTCTGCCCTTGAAATTGGATTGGCAGCAAAGGATACTTTGTTAAATATGGCGATAGGGTTGGAGGAGGAATTTTTAGATTTCAACCTCCAGGCAGTGATGAGTTTGGACAGTCTGAATCCAAGCTTTGATTTTAATTTTGACCTCAGGAATCTTCAGACCATGGACCTGAAACTTACCAAGCAGGATATCAATGCCAGGATGCAATTGGAGGGCAAGGTAGATGGTGCTTTGGATGACCTTCGGGCTAAAGTGAAACTGGAAGAGGGTGTTCTGTTATTAGATCGTCGGGCTTATCCAATAGGGGAAATGATAATGGACGCCCGATTGGCAGACTTTTCAACAGAATTAAAAGTGCAATCAGATTTCTTGAAAATAAATTTTTCTGCAGATAATTCGGTGGAAAGGTTTACTGCTGCCCTTCAGGATTATTTTGGCAACTATTTTCCTACAGCCTTGGACGAATTACCACAGGAGGAGCATAGGGTCAAAGCCAGTGCGCAAATAAAATTTCATCCAACACCATTTATTGATCAATTGCTGGTGGCAGGGATTAACCGGCTAGATACCATGCGATTGGATTTTGCATTTGATGCAGCAAAGAAAGACCTTGACTTGGATTTGCTTCTGCCCATGACACAATATGGACAGGCGGCTTTGGACAGTTTTTTTGTCAATGTAGAAGGCAATGCCAATAAATTGGCTTTTGTCCTGGGTTTTCAGGGACTGGCTTTTTCGCCCCTGGATATGGGAGAGACTTATGTTTCTGGAAACTATCAGGAAAATAATTTAAGCCTGGATTTTTACTCCCGGGATGAAAAGGGGGTGCTTTTAGATGTAAAGTCTTTATTAGCAATCGATGGGGATACCCTCAGTTATAACATTTTTCCTGAAGGGCTGATTTTCAATAGACAATCCTGGATTGTTCCTAGCGGAAACGAAGTGGTTTATGTTCCTGATTTATTGACTTTTGATGATTTTTCATTTACCAGAAATGGTGAAAGTATCCAATTCAGCCATCAAATTGCAGGGATAGAGGCAGACCATGTGGGTATTGAAATGAAGAACTTCGAATTAGCCACCTTTTTTGGATTTTTAAATCCGGACGAAATGTTGCTGGCGGGAAGGGCAAACGGTGACATTGTTGCGGTCCAGCCATTTGGTGCTTTAGGCCTTTTGGCAGATTTTAAAGTAGAGGGAATAAAAGTCTTAAATCTAGCTTTAGGCAACCTTCAACTAAATGCGCAAGCAGAAACTTTACAGCGTTATGCTTTCTTGCTTAGTCTGAAGGAAGGCTTATTGGATATGGATTTAAGTGGGACATTCCTTGCGGATGAAGAAAGTGCCATGCTGGACATGCAATTGGCTTTGAATGCGCTGAAAATTGAATTATTGGAGCAGTTGGCTGATGGGCTCATCAAGGATGGCCAAGGTTTTGTTTCCGGAGAGTTTAAATTGAAAGGGACCATCCAAGAACCTGTTTACAGTGGAAGTCTTTTGTTCAATGAAGTCTCCTTCGTGGCTTCAGAGCTTAATAACAGGTTTTTGATGAGTCAGGAGACGCTTAAAATGGATAATTCCGGCTTGTATTTAGAAGAATTTACCATCAAAGATGAAACGGGTCAACGGTTTGTTGTCGATGGCAGGATCAATACACCGGATTTCTCCAATATAGGTTTTGATCTCAAGCTTAACACCAAGGATTTTCAGGTGATTAACTCTACAAGAGCTGATTCAGACCTTTTCTTTGGAAGAGCCAATGTGGATTTGGATATGACGGTCAAAGGAACACTTGAACTGCCTGAAATAGATGTCCGTTTGAAAGTGAACAGAGGTACCAATTTGACCTTTATCGTACCGGAAAGTCAATTGGATCTGATTGAAAGAACAGGAGTAGTGATTTTTGTCAATCATCAGGATCCCTATGATTTGCTTTATCAAAGGGAAATGGATTTAACTACCAAAGGCTTGACTGGATATGATGTTAGGGCCAATCTTCAGATAGACCCCCAAACTATTTTTAATGTGATTGTGGACGAAAGAACCAATGATAACCTCAGGTTACAGGGGGAAGCTGACCTTAATCTTTTGATGGGACCAAGCGGAGATGTTTCCTTGTCAGGTAGATATGAAGTGAATAGCGGTCATTATGAGCTCAGTCTCTTCGGATTGGTCAACAGACGTTTTGAGCTGGCAGAAGGAAGTTTTGTATCGTGGAATGGGGATCCATTGGATGCCAATCTTAATCTTAAAGCCATTTACAGTGTCAGGACTTCTGCAGCCCAGCTCATGCAGGCCCAATTAAGTGGAATAGATACCGAAACCAGGGGACAATTCAGACAAGTGCTTCCATTCAGGGTGTATCTGAAAGTAGGTGGAGAGATAATCCGGCCTGAGATTTCTTTTGAATTGGACATGCCGGAACAAGAACGAGGTGCTTTTGGAGGTTCAGTCTACAGCATGCTCCAACAGGTCAATGAGAAAGAAGATGAACTGACCAAGCAGGTATTTTCTTTGTTGGTCTTGAACCAGTTTTTCCCAATGACGGGCAGTGATGGTTCGGCCGGTGGATCGGTTAACCTAGCCAGATCAAGTGTGAGTCAGGTACTTTCTTCCCAGATGAACGCCTTGTCCGATCGCTTATTCGGAGACACAGGCTTTTCCCTGGATTTGGATTTGGATGCTTATACCGATTACCAGTCAGGAGATCCACAGGACAGAACCCAGCTGAGTGTGGCTGCCCGACAATCTTTAATGGATGACCGTTTGGTGATTTCCGTTGGAGGTCAGGTGGATGTAGATGGGGGTGATCGCAATGTCAATCAGGGTGATGCCTTGTTTGGAGATGTAAGTGTGGAGTATTTATTGGACGAAAGGGGACAATGGCGGGCAAAAGCTTATAGAAGAAACCAATTTGAATCGGTCATTGATGGACAATTGATTGTCACCGGCATCAGTTTGATTTTCAATAAGGAATTCAATGCCTTTAGGGAGCTCTTTATTCCTTTGAAAAGGCTGGAAGCGGTACCACAAAAGGAGGATTGGGAAGAGGAATTTATTGAAGAAGAGGATAATTGATGTTGAAGAAAATTTACATAGCGCTGATTGCTTCATTACTGTCTTTTTCCTGCAGTGTTAAGAAATTTATTCCCGAAGGGGAACAGCTTTATACAGGTGCTGAACTTAATCTAGATGCCGACCTGGATAGGAGGACACTTTCTGAATTACAAAATGATCTGGAAAAGTTATTGAGGCCAACCCCAAACAGCAAGGTATTGGGAATGAGGTTTGGTTTATGGGCCCATTACAAAGGAAGTAAAGAAAAACCGGGCTTCATCAATCGGTTTTTAAACAAAAGGTTTGGGCAAAAACCGGTTTACCTGAGTCAGGTGATGCCGGACAGGACATCGGTAATACTGCTGAACAGGCTTGAAAACAAAGGCTTCTTTTATGCAAGCGCTACCCATGAGGTAATTGATAGGGATAAGTTTGCTGCCTTGGAGTACACCCTGAATTTTTCTGAGCCATATATCTTGGAGACATATCAGATTCTAGAAGACAGCTTGCCTGTCATGCAGGATATACAAAACCAAATGGAAAATACGCTTTTGGTAAAAGGCAGCCGTTTGGATTTGGATTTAATGAAAAAGGAAAGGGAAAGAATTGATGAGGCACTTAAGTCCAAAGGCTATTATTTTTTCAATGCAGACCTTTTAATATTTGAGGCCGATACCAATCAATATGACTCAAGGAAATTTGATCTTTATCTTAGGCTAAAGAGCAATACACCGACCAAGTCCATGCACCCACATACGGTGGAAAACATTGAAGTTTTCCCCAATTTCAACCTGCACTTGGATAATGGTGATGGGGACACGGTCAGGGTTAAAAACATTGATTTTATTCAAAGACCAGAGGTTTTCAAACCAGAGCTTTTACAGAAGTACATATTGTTTCAGGAAGGCAGTAAATTCAATCCACAGGTTTCAAGGCTTACTTCCAACCGA